>CANNAV010000004.1 GCA_947502585.1 uncultured Pseudovibrio sp. | reverse complement strand
TTACGCACCACTGCACCCTTCTTGAAACCGGAAACGATTCATACCGGTTTGCCCAGTCAAAAGCGTCCCGGTAACACTTCAGAAAAACCAAAAAAGGCCCTGTCTGCGAGCGCTCGCAGACAGGCCTTTTTCGCCCACAGGGTGGGTCAGTTTTGGATGCAAAAGGTGGGTCAATTTTCAATGCTGATTGACAGACCGGAGCAAGTTGCGGATCGCAGTGCCGCTGAGATCTGTGGCAGATACGCGCCGGACGGCGCAAAGGCACGGAACAGCGCAAACCCCTTCAGCTCATTCGTCTCAACCACAATCATCTCTTCAAGGTCTTCTGGCGGGTTCTCACGCAAGATTGAGAGCTGCTGCGGTGTCAGTACCAGCATGCGTACAGCTTCACCGTCAGACGTCTTGTCATTAAGACTGTAAGTCACCTGTCCTTTTTCATTGAACAAGCCAAGCGACCAGAACGGAGAGGGGGCAAAAGCTCTCACAATCAGTGGGCCGTTCTCGAGGGAATAACGGCAGATCGCATGGCGCATAGACGGATCGAGATCCGGTAGCGGCTCACTGCGTGGCAGGATTGGTGGTAGCATCTGAAAACTGCGATCTGCGCCAAAGCTGCCAACACGCTCATAGGGGGAAGAGGGAGCATAAGCAGGAACGCGCAAAACGATGGCGATATGAATTATCCCCGCGACGAGCACACCGCCGATGCCCCACAAAATCCAGCGGGGGGAAATGTAAAGATCCTGCAGTTTTTTGAGGAGATTATTCATTTGCAGCTCACCAGTTCAACAGCTGGCATCACCGGAGCGCTTAAACCGGCACCCGTCGTATAGGGGATATCGTAAAGACGCATGGCAAACACCAGCCCGTTGCTCCCCCCGGTCGGCAGCCAGTTCCCCGGTCGCGCTTCGGGCGAAACCTGAATTGCAAACGTACCTGTTTGATCTGTCAAAATACCCTGGCTGTGCAAGGAGGCACGACCTGCGTTGGTCGCAAGCAGCTCCAGAGCGTTGTTTAAAGCTGTGATGGTCCAAAGCCGTGTAGAAGGTACCTTACCGGAAATTCTGTAATTGCACTGGGGGTCCAGCGCCCTACCGCTGTCATCAAAGGCAGCGTAAAACGCAATGCCTTCACCGCTTCCAAGCGGAACCCGGCCTGAGCGTGCAAAAATGGCAGTGCTGTATGGATCGCTGTCGATGGTCCCTGCGTGCGGGTGTGCAACCCACACGCCGCTTTCCAGCGCGTTGAAAGGAGAGCCTCTGTTGAGCGAAAGATAAGCACTGCCTATCCCCGCGACCAACGCGATCATAATGGAGAATAAAAACGGTCCAAACGAAAAAAACGGCGCTTTAAAAAGCAGTGGCGAAGTATGAGGCCAAGGCTTTTGCCAGGAGGTTTCTCCATCAAAAATCTGGTTGGCTTCTGGTTCACGAACCGCCACCAAAGGCATGTGTGGGGTGTGTGTCATCGGGTATAAGTCACATCCGCCTTTGTATCAGAGCCCAGATGGGCCTGCACGTTTGACTGAAAATCATTGTTGAATGAAAGAGTGCGCAGCCGCCTGCCAAGTGCTTCCAGAACTTGCTGAGAGGTTTTGTTCAGCAGCTCTGGTGGGCCTGCAACCGCAACATCGCCGAGCCTATTCGCGGCAATAACCCCCTTACCTTCAGGCGGCTCAACACCGGGCATAGCTTTCAGCTCCAGTCCCTGGTGCGCATCCTTCATAAAGTTGCCCCAGGTCATCGCGGGCAAGCTACCGCCGGTCATACGGCGTGTGGATGAAAAGTCGTCGTTTCCATACCAGATCGCAGCTACAAGATTGCCCGTGTATCCAACGAACCAGGCATCACGATAGGCCTGCGTTGTGCCTGTCTTGCCAGCTGCAGTAATCCCCTCCAGCCGGGCACGCCGGCCAGTGCCGCGTTCCACCACGTTCACAAGGATATCGTTCATCATCGAAACCTTCTCAAACGGCAGAATTCGCAAAGAAGGACCTGCATCACGGTCATGACTGTAAAGCAACTCGCCTTTGGAATTGCGCATTTCCAGCACAGCGTAAGGGTCAACTTTCTTCCCGCCGGCAGCAAAGGCCGCGTAGGAACCTGTCATATCAAGGACCGTGACTTCGGAGACACCAAGCGGCATCGCGCGTGTAATGCGCAGCTCGCTGTTAATGCCCATCATATAGGCCGTGGTCGCAATCTTGTCGCGTCCGATGGCTTGTGCCAGACGAACGGGAATGGTGTTGATCGACTTTGTCAGCGCCGTCTTAAGTGTTACAGCTCCCGCATAGCCGCGGGTATAATTGCGTGGGCTCCAGCCACCAATGCTGATCGGACGATCGGGGACAACACTTTCGCTCTCATAGCCATTCAGGAAGGCTGTGATGTAAACAAACGGCTTGAACGAAGAACCTGGTTGCCGAAGGGCATCAGTGGCTCTGTTGAACTGACTTTCATCATAATCACGTCCCCCGACCATGGAGCGCACAGCACCTTCAGTGGTGATAACTGCCATGGCTGCTTCTTCAACGCCGTAACGGTCACCGTATTGGCGCAAGGTGCTCTCGATTTGATTGACAGCTCCCCGTTGTAAGCCCGGGTCAAGTGTGGTGCGAACGGAAATAACCCTGTCATTGCTGAGTGCAGGGTACTGTGCAGCAAGGTCTTTCACCTGTTCAAACGCCCAGTCCAGAAAGTGATCCGGTGCCTCGCTCTGAGTCCGGTCAATCGCCTCTGCCGGATTCCGCCGGGCGCCGATAACCTGTCCCTCGGTCATAAAGCCGGCTTGCACGATATTCGTCAGTACCTCGTTGGCGCGAGCACGGGCAGCAGGCAGGTTTCTGTGCGGCGCATATTTTGAAGGAGCCTTGTAAAGCCCTGCTAACATTGCCGCTTCTGCCAGCGAAATCTCACGCACATCTTTGCCGAAGTAAAATTCCGAAGCGGCGGCAACACCAAATGTCCCCGCGCCCATATAGGCGCGATCAAGGTACAATTTGAGGATTTCCTGCTTGGTAAGGTTCATCTCAAGCCATAAAGCGAGATAAGCCTCTTTGATTTTGCGTTGCAATGTGCGTTCGTTTGAAAGGAACAGGTTTTTTGCAAGCTGCTGTGTAATCGACGATCCACCCTGCACAATAGAGCGGGCTTTCACGTTGGCAATCATGGCACGGAGGGTCCCCACGACGTCAATTCCCAGGTGATCGAAAAACCGTCTGTCCTCGGTAGCAAGGGTGGCCTGAATAACGTGATCGGGAATTTCTTCCAGTGGAATTTTATCGTTCAGCAAAATGCCGCGTTTGCCAATCGGATTTCCGAACCTGTCAAAAAAGCTCACAGAGAAGTCGGAGGTGGTTTTCCAGTCAGTGCGTTCCGTCGCTATAAAGGCCGGCTGTGCAAAGGTCAAAAGGATCAGGAAGCCGAACGCACAATAAGTCAGCCCTTCAGAGGCAAGTCCTGTAAAGAACCTGGAGGGGCCGCGCTGAGGGAAGCGACGCATGAAGGCTGAGTATTCACGAAAGAAGATCCCAACGAATTGTGAGGTATGCCAAAGCGCAGAATCCAGCCATGCGTCAGTTGCAAGCATCCGCTGAGACAGATCCTGAAGGGTAAAAGATCGCTCCTTACCCTTTTTTTTCTCATTTTCAGCAGAATTTTCCGTGACATTCTGCTTTTCGCTGCTATCAGAGTTTTCTTCCAAACTGATTACCCGTAGTACCGATCACACCCCTGAAAGCGCAAAGGGGGACAATGAACCAAACCGAAGAACTTTGTAAGCGACATCCTCGCGATTTTCCAATCGGAATTTTGCAATGAGAACGACATAAATGGTATCCGTAAACTCTGAGAGTCACCGCCCTTTCTGGCAGACCAAAACCCTTGATGAGATGACCCGTAAAGAATGGGAGTCACTTTGTGATGGATGTGGGCGCTGTTGTCTGAACAAGCTTGAAGATTGGGACACAGGTGCAATCTACTGGACAAACGTTGCGTGCACTTTGCTTGATGGAAACACATGCAGGTGCAAAAACTATGAACAGCGGTTCGCCATTGTGCCGGACTGTGTGCAGCTTTCGCCGGAAACTGTAAGAACTTTGAAATGGTTACCGCCAACATGTGCGTATCGTCTTATCCGTGAGGGCAAGGACCTGTACTGGTGGCATCCGCTTGTATCAGAAGATCAGCAAAGCGTGCATGACGCCGCAATCTCAGTCAAAGACAAAACCATCAGCGAAGATGGAATGGAGCCGGAAGAGTTCGAAAACTATCTCGTCCACTGGCCGGATTGAGGAATACACCAAAGACTGATCCTGCAATATATGTATTTTTGCAATCACTTCTCCACAGGTGAGAAGCGGGCATAAGTCAAAACTCAAAGCAATTGTAAAGCCAGCGCAGCGCCACAGGGCCTGCGCTTTTGTGAATGTCGCTTCAAAGCCTTACAACTTTCTTTATTTAAATTCGAATAAATTTTAAGCCTGGCGTGAAATGGGGATAAGTGTCCATGCCACTTTGGATAAGTTAACCTAGGAATATAATCTTGACAGCGCACCGCTGTTTTGATAGGGTTTTGGTATGTTGGAGAAAGTGTGACGGTGCCTGCGGAGGTAATCCAACTCTTTTTATCCGCACCACATTTAAAAGAACTGATCAGCTGCTCCTTGTTTCAATGGGCAGTTTTTTTGTGCCTGCAGCGTGTCGCTGGATAATTCGAATCGGTTTCAGGATAATGATCCGCAAACAAACAAAGGCTAAAGCAGTTCAGGCGTTCCAGCTTAAATGCGAACTGTTTTAGCGACGGGAGGGGATATGGCAGAAGAACAGGAATCCCGGCACGAGGATGAGCCGACAACACGGCTGCGTGTCCCTTCAGAGGTCTGGCAGGTGGTCCGCCGCATGGTGGAAGAGGAAGCCATCTCCATCGCAGATATTTCCCGCAAAACAGGACTTCCAGGCAGCACCATCACCTCCAAAATCAAACGGGAAGGATGGCTGCGCAAGTGGGAACTGGCACAGGAGCTTGCAAGTTCACAACCAGAAGAGCGCAAACGTCTGATCGCCCGTCTCTATGCTGCCTTCGAAAAGCAGGTCTGCGCACTGGAAGGCAAACTGAAAAAGCTAAGCGGAGATTCGCAATCAGCAGCAGGAGAGATGGATGCCACGGCAAAAGCCATTACCAGTCTCGCCAGGACACTGGATATGCTGATTGACCTGCAACAGGCACATGGTGATGACAAGTCAGAGGAGGTGAGTGATGACCGGATGCGACAGCAGCTTTCGAAGCGAATTGAAAGCTTGTGTGGAGCAGGGCAAACTCCATGATTTCGTCGCCTCTCTGAATAGGAGTGAACTGAGATATCTTCAATATAACTGGCAGGTGTTTGCACATGCCCATCAACGCCCGCCAGGTGGACACTGGACCACGTGGTTGCTCATGGGGGGGCGTGGAGCAGGCAAAACCAGAGCAGGGGCTGAGTGGGTCAGAGGTAAGGTTACAGGGGAGGCGTGGGCTGACCCGGTTGCGGGTAATATTGCGCTTATCGGGCAAACCTATGCAGATGTGCGGGAGGTCATGATCGAGGGCATTTCCGGTCTGCTCGCCGTCCATCCGGCCAGTCAGAAGCCTCAGTGGAACCCATCCCGCCGCAGGTTGGAATGGGCGAACGGAGCTGTTGCGCGGGCGTTCTCTTCAGAAGATCCGGAGGCTCTGCGCGGCCCTCAGTTCGATGCTGCCTGGTGTGATGAAACAGGCAAGTGGAGCAATGCGACAGAGACCTTTGATATGCTTCAGTTCGGTCTGCGTCTTGGCGTGCGACCACAGCAACTGGTGACCACAACGCCCAAGTCAACGCCGCTGTTAAAAATGCTGCTGCAAGACAAAGGCACGATAGTAACCAGGGCGGGAACGAAAGCGAATGCCGCCTTTTTGGCAGAGGTCTTTTTGCAGCAGATGGCAGAGCGTTATGGCGGCACACGATTGGGCCGGCAGGAGCTGGACGGCGAGCTGATTGAAGACCGGGAAGATGCTTTGTTCGCCCGTAAATGGTTTGAGACGGGCCGGATCCGGGATGCGCCGGAACTCAAGCGCATTGTTGTCGCCGTGGACCCGCCAGCCACATCGGGCAAGACCGCGGATGCATGTGGTATCATTGCGGCAGGCATCACGCAGGCAAGTGATCTGTATGTCCTGCGGGACAGAACCATACAAGGCTTGCGACCCGCCGCATGGGCTGAGCAAGCTGTCAGGCTCTGTCATGAACTGGAGGCTGACTGCCTGGTAGCCGAGGTCAATCAGGGCGGCGAGATGGTGCGTGAGGTGATCGGGAGTGTCGATGCCAGTGTGCCGGTGAAGGCCGTACATGCAACAAAAAGCAAACGCCGAAGAGCCGAACCGGTCGCCCTGTTATACGAGCAGGGCCGCGTTCATCACTGTGGTGTGTTTCCTGAGCTGGAAGATGAACTGGCAGACTTTGGAGTTGGTGGTCTGAGCAACGGAAGATCGCCCGATCGGCTGGACGCACTGGTCTGGGCCATTACAGAACTCAACCGCCGCCCAGCAGGAAGACCACGCCTGCGCAATCTATAAAAACGCAGATAAATTAAATGGTTGTCCCGCAAACCTTAATCTGTTTGTGAGTATTAGCTGTGCGCGGATCTCAAAAAAGTGGGAGCCGATTTTCGGACAAGGATACGTGAGAGAGAAAAGTTAAAGCTGTTTCTTAAGGCAGGCTCAAAACCGCGCAGTTTGAGTTGGCCGGATACGTGCATCAGAACATTAAGTTAAAGAGAAAAGGATACTGATCTCATGGGGTTACGCAGACTTCTTGATTCAGTTTTTTCACCGGTAACTGAAGCCAAGGCCTCGCGGACAAAATCCGTGGCGTTTATGCGCTTTGGTGAAGGGGCCATCTGGACCCCGCGCAACTATGAAGCACTTATAAACCAGGGGTATTTACGAAATACTATCGCCTACAGATGCGTCCGTCTCATCTCCGAGGCCGCCGCAAATGTTTCCCTCACCGTGAAGGTGGGCGATGAAGAACTGGACGCCCATCCTCTGACAGAACTTCTGAACCAGCCCACCCCAATGCAAACGCGGCGCTCGTTTCTGGAGGAGGTCTACGGCTTCCTGCTGGTCTCCGGCAATGCGTATGTGGAAGCTGTCTCACTGGATGGTGCGCCGCGTGAGCTCCACGCTCTGCGACCGGACCGGATGAAGGTGCTGGTGGATGATACAGGCTGGGTGGAAGCCTATGAGTATCAGGTTGCAGGCCGCAAAGTGGAGCTGCGCAAAGCACCCGGTGATAAGGTGCCGCCCGTCCTGCACATCAAGCTCTTCAATCCGCTCAACGACCACTACGGCTTCGCACCTGTTGAGGCTGCGCAAATTGCCCTTGATATCCATAATGCCGCGGGAGAATGGAACAAGTCTCTGCTCGACAATGCGGCCTGCCCGACAGGTGCGCTGGTCTATGGTGCGGGCGATACCATGAACATGACGGAGGACCAGTTTCACCGCCTCAGCGAAGAACTGGCAAGCTCTTATCAGGGGGCAAAGAATGCAGGTCGTCCCATGCTGCTGGAAGGCGGGCTGGACTGGAAACAGATGGGTATGTCGCCAAAGGATATGGACTTCATAGAGTTGAAAAATATCGCAGCCCGGGAAATCGCGCTGGCCTTCGGCGTGCCGCCCATGCTGCTTGGTATACCCGGAGATAATACCTACGCCAATTATCAGGAGGCCAACCGCGCCTTCTGGCGCTCGACTGTCGTGCCGCTCGCCGCGCGGGTTCTCTCAGAGCTCTCCAGCTGGCTCTCTGGCGCTTATGATGAGCAGATCACGCTGGAGCTTGATATGGATGCTGTTGAAGCGCTGGCACAGGAACGCAAGGCGCTGTGGGATCGGATCACCGCAGCGAACTTCCTCTCCCGCGATGAAAAACGCATCGCCGTTGGGTATGGGGCAGAGAGTAAATATGAATGAGTTGCTGGCAGCGCTTGCCGCAAAAGGAGACCTGGCCCATATCGCGCTCGGCGCCTGGGCGGGCACCTCCACATCATTGCTCTTATGGGCATTAAAGCAAGTCATCCGGTTCAATCGCAGGTTCGAAGAGTTTATGTGCGAACTGGAAAAACTCAACCAGCTGCTGCGCGTGGATCTTTGAAATCCGCATATTCCGAATATTGAGATAATCTGAAAGGTTTATGGTGAATGGATGACCCGAGATCACAAGGCCCATGCTGTGCCTGCTGAGCGAAAACAACAGGTAGCACAGCGCGGCAAAGACGCCCCCGTACAAACCTTTGCCAACTTCACCAGGGCACTCGCCGGAGCTCTTGTGGAACGACGTGCGGCAAAGTCGGTGGAGGCAGACGCCGGCGGTAAAAACAATTGAAAGCTCACAGAGGGAGGCAATCAGTTTGAATACAGGTTACCCTGTCGCCATTGAAGGTTACGCCAGCCGGTTTGAACTGAGTGACCAGGGCGGCGACGTGATGCGCAAAGGTGCATTTCGAAACACATTGCAAAAGCAAAAGCTCACGGATGTGAAAATGCTCTGGCAGCACGATCCTTCCCACCCCATCGGCAAGTGGCTGCACATTCAGGAGGACAGCGTTGGCCTGTTTGTAAAGGGTTTGCTGTATCCGGGCATCATCCAGGGGCGTCAGGCTATCGCCATGGTGCAATCGGGCATTTTGGACGGTTTGTCCATCGGCTTCAAAACCCGCCGCGCCCGGCGCAACAGCAAAACCGGACGACGGGATGTGCTGGCGGTGGATCTCTGGGAGATCTCTCTGGTCACGTTCCCGTTGTTGCCATCGGCGCGCCTGACCGTGGTCTCCTGAAAAGACTGATAATCTGAACCTGCGATCTGTGGTTCCAAAGGACACCGCTTTTTTTTTGCTCTTAAAGAGGAATATAATCCTATGATTAACACATGTAAACCAGCATTAGAAACCAAAGACTTCGCAAGGGAATCTGCTGGGAAGCCAGCCCAGCCCACGTTTTCTGGCCCGGTTACGGGACAGTTCGTGTCGGGAATGGAGGCTTCCGGCAGCTTTGATCAGCTAAGCCATGCCTATTCTGAATATACCCGGACCAACGATATGCGCCTGACCGAACTGGAGCAAAAATCCGGCTCTGACGTGCTCCTGGACGAAAAGCTCGCCCGCCTTGAAGAGATCATTGATGGCCAGCTGCGCCACCTGAATGAACTCCAGCTCAAATCACAGCGCTTGCCCCGATCCACACCACTGACCGCAGGAGGTCCAACTGCTGAGGTGGAACACAAATCCGCGTTCGAGACCTACATGCGCGACGGCCAGGAAACCCGCCTCAAAACCCTGGAACAAAAGGCCATGTCCTCCGGCACAGTTGCGGATGGTGGTTATCTGGTGCCGGAACAGCTGGAAACGGACATTCTGCGCCGCATAACGGCTCTGTCCCCAATTCGCTCCATCGCTTCAAACCGCAAGATCTCTGGCCCATCTTACCGCCGCCCTGTTGTGACCGTGAACCCGGATGCGGATTGGGAAGGCGAAACCGACGCCCGCAGCACTCCCACAAATGCAATGAAGTTTGAGATGCGGGAGGTAAAGATCTTCGAGCTTTCCGCACTGCCAGCCGTCACCCAAACTCTGCTGGATGATGCAGCGGTCAACATCGGTGAAATTCTGGCGGAAGAAGTGGAAACGGTCTTTGCGGAAAAAGAATCTGCTGCCTTTCTCAATGGCAACGGCACCAGTCAGCCACAGGGTCTGCTCACAGGCACAATTCACGGCACTCTGGATGATACCGGCCTTTCCATCGGCTCTGTCAGGACGGGGCAGGCCGGGTCGTTTCCCTCTTCCAACGGCAGTGATCTGCTTATTTCGCTGATTTACGGCGTTAAAACAGCCATCCGCCGTAACGCCCGCTTCCTCTTCAACCGCAGAACGCAAGCCGCCATCCGTAAGCTGAAGGACGGGCAGGGCAACTACATCTGGCAACCACCAGCCTCCGCAGGCGCAGCCCCAAGCCTCATGGGTTTCCCGGTCACCGAAGCTGAACACATGCCGGATATGACCGCAGATTCTGACCCATATGCCATCGCGTTTGGTGACTTCCACCGCGGCTACATGGTGGTGGACCGTGTCGGCATCTCTGTTCTGCGCGATCCGTACACCAGCAAGCCGAACGTTCTGTTTTACATCACCAAACGTGTCGGCGGCGGTATCATGGATTTCGATGCCTATAAGCTGTTGAACTTCAGCGCGTAAAGCAAATCTCCGAAAAGTGCTTATCGTTTTTCGGGCAAAGGTCCGCAAACGCGACCCAGTTACTTCAATCACAATAAAGGAGGAGCCGCCTTGACGGCTATACTCACAGTGCCACCGGCTCTGGAGCCGGTTTCGCTCGCCCAGGCGCATGCGCAACTCAGGGTATCTCACAGTTACGAGGATGACCTGATCCTGCGTCTGATCAAAGCCGCGCGGGAGCAGGTTGAGACACTTACACGGCGGGCCCTCATCGATCAGGAATGGCGGCTGCTTCTGGACGATCTGCCCTCAGACCGCCTGATCCGCCTGTCTGTCGCACCAGTCACGCAAATTCTGCAGGTCTACACCTATGATAAGGACGGCAACCAGCGTCTGGTGCCGGCAACAGACTATCAGGCAGACCTGGCCGGAAATCCAGCTCGTATGCGCTTCAGGGCAGGAGCAGTTGGTCCTGTGCGAGACCTTAACGGCATTGAGGTCGACTTCAAAGCAGGTTACGGCGCAACCTCAGCCTCCGTTCCCGCTGGCCTGCAGACAGCGATTCTGATGCTGGTCGGCTTCTGGTACGAGCGCCGCTCCATGCTGGAGGAAGACCGCCTCACAGGTCTCATGCCCCACGGCTTCGAGACGGCACTCTCCCCCTACAAGGTGCTTAGAATATGAGAGCAGCAGGCACACTCAATACGCCCTTACTCCTGCTCAGGCCAGAGGTAACCAACAGCACGGATGGCTCTGTCATAAGGAGTTATCAGCAAGTCGGCATGGTCTGGGGGCTGACAGAGGCATCCGGAGGCTCAGAGGCCACAACCGCAGGCCGGATCGCAAGCTCCTACCCGCTCACAATCACAATTCGCCGCCGCACAGATGTGGCAGAGGGCTGGCGGTTGGAACGGGAGGGGAAAAGCCTCAGGGTAAAAGCAGTTCTCCCGCACTCAGAACCGGACGCCTTCATGCAGATCCTTTGTGAGCTGGAGGAGGGCAATCATGGGGGAGCTTGAGTTCCGCAAAGCCTTGTTTCAGGCCATCCACGCCAGGGCATCTTTGAAACCCTATCTGGGAGACCCCCTGCGTGTGTTCGACGGCGTGCCAAGAGGGGCAACTTTGCCCTATGCTACGCTGGAAGCCGTCACCACACAGTTGCTGACGGGTCATCTGGAAGAGGGCAGCAGGCTCACAGGGTCTGTCGGCATCTACTCCCGCCATGCGGACCGGGCTCAGACCCAGGAAATCCTGCAGATTTTCAACGAACTGCTGGAGGCCGGTGTCACGCCCGCCGGATATGAGAGTGCAGGCCTGACCATGACCGAAACCAGCTGCCGCCGTCTGAGTGATGGCCGCACCTGGTACGGACGCATCAGGTTCTCTGTTTTGCTGCAAAAGACAGCCTGACACCAACCCTGAAAGGAAAACAAATGGTCGCACAGGCCGGTAAAAACCTGCTTCTGAAACTGGATACGGAGGGTGATGGAACCTATGAAAGCGTGGCAGGCCTGCGCTCAAGACGCCTCGCCCTCAACGCCACACCCATTGATATTACCGATGCTGAAAGCACAGGCCGCTGGCGGGAGCTGCTGGCAGGAGCGTCCACCCGCCACGCCTCGCTCTCTGGCAGTGGTCTGTTTCGCGATAAAGCGTCCGCAGAGAAAGTCCGCAGTGCATTCTTCGCCGGAGAGCTGCGTACATGGCAGATTATCCTGCCGGGCTTTGGGGTATTGGAAGGCCCGTTCCACCTCTCCGCGCTGGAGTACTCCGGTGATTATAAATCTGAAGTCACCTTCGAGATTTCATTGGAATCTGCCGGTGCTCTCATTTTCAACCCGCTAATCTGAGGAGCCTGCGATGCCTTCAAAAACCTATGGCCGGGGCGTTAATCGCACACGCGGTGAAGTCCTGGCAGATCTGGGCGGTCAAAAGCACATTCTGGTGCTCACGCTTGGGGCTCTGGCAGAGCTGGAAGACGCGCTCAACTGCTCCACATTGCACCAGCTTACAGAACGGTTCTCCTCCGGGCAGCTGAGTGCTGCTGATATCATCAAGGTGCTGGGTGCAGGCCTGCGTGGTGGAGGACTTATCATAGAAAACGAAGAAGTTGCGGAACTCTCCCACCAGGGCGGCGTTGCAGCTCTTGCCAGGCTGGCAGGCGAGCTCCTGGTCGCCACGTTTTCTCCACCTCAGGAGAAGGCAGCCTCTGAGCAGTCTCGCCTGTGAAACCTGAGCAATCTGAAGATAAGCCTGTTCCCTGGCATGAGCTGATGCACAAAGCCTGCCGGGAATTTGGCTGGTCACCACACACCTTCTGGCGCTCAACACTGATCGAACTGGAAATGGCCTTCACCCTACCTGGAAACCGCAGAGCACACACAATCACACGCGGCGTGCTGGAGGAGTTGCTGGTTCAGTTTCCGGACGAAGAGGATCAACAAACACCATGACCGATAGTTTTAATGAACCACTGAACGTAGAAGATGTGCGCGAGCTGGAGACAACCATGCAGGAGGTCAACACTCTTGCCAAAGAGTTTTCCTCAGAGCTTGGCAAAGGTCTGCAAAGCGCCGTCACCTCCGGCAAAGACCTGCAATCGGTCCTCTCACAAGTCGCGCTCAACATGTCCGGCTCTGCACTCAGCAGTGCCTTAAAGCCGCTTGAAAATCTTCTTTCTGCCGGGATTTCATCAGCAATTGGCAATGTGGCCGGTGTCACGCCCTTTGCAAAAGGCGGCATCGTTTCCAACCCTACGATGTTTGCGGCAGGCAACGCAAGCCTGGGGGTGATGGGAGAAGCAGGGGCAGAGGCAATCCTGCCCTTGCAGCGCGGCAACGATGGTCGCCTCGGCGTGGCACTGAACGCGGGCAACGCACAGCCCGGCGTTACGATAAATGTGGCTACACAGGATGCGCGTAGCTTTGAAAAATCTCAGGGACAAATTGCTATGATAATGGCCCGCGCCACCGGACGGGGGCGACGCGGGCTATGACGTCGGCATTGAAGAGGAGGGACTCAAGGACCGACGTGGTTTTGCTACCGGACGGTGGTAGCAAGTTTTTCGGAAAAAACCGCTGCTTTGCAAAGAGGGAGGAGCATCGACAGCAGGCCTGCGAAAATCACGCAAATTACTTTCCCATGTCATTCCTATTAGATGCTTTGCCGACAGGCAGCCTTGAGCCAGGTCAAACAGGAGGGGGAAATGCAACCATGTTTTGTTGATGAATCATTCCCACTTGGAATTTCCCTAGGGGCTTCTGTCAGAGTAGAAAAACGCAGTCAGGTCACAAGGTTACTCAATGGTGCTGAAACCAGAAATGCCATCTGGAAGGGAACGCGACGGTATTTTGATGTAGGCACCGGATTACGCAGCTCAGCAGACCTGCAACGGGTGCTCTCTTTCTTCGAGAAAGCAGGCGGCCGGCTCTGCGGTTTCCGGTTTCGTGATCCCATGGATCACAAATCCTGTGCGTTTGACGAAAACCCCTCTGCAACTGATGTGATAATTGGAACAGGTGACGGAACAACAAAAACCTTCCAGCTCATCAAGCCAGTCGGCGCTGCAAGCGTTACATGGCAGCGCAGGATCACGAAACCAGTGGCAGGAACTGTCTCCATTGCGGTTGATGGGCATGTGAAAACTGTGGGTACTGAAGTTTTGCTGGACTGCGCAACTGGGGGGCTTGAGTTTCAGGCAGGTCACATTCCCTCAAACGATCAGGTTATCACAGCGGGCTTTTTGTTTGATACGCCCACGCGCTTTGAAAGCGATCAGCTGGAAATCAATCTCCTGCACTTCGAGGCAGGGCAGGTGCTGTCCATCCCACTCGTCGAACTTCTCATCTGAAACCAACTCTGCGAGTAACTCCATGATCAATGTTGCTTTGAAAGAACACCTGGCAGGTGAAGGCACAACCGTGGCCTACTGCTGGCGCTTAACCGCCCCATCTGGTCTCAGTCTCGGCTTCACCTCACACGACCACCCCATTTCACTGCTTGGCAAAACCTATGAGCCCGGTATCGGATTTGATGGCACACAGGCCATGGCACAATCTGACTTTCAGGCCGGCCAGGAAGAAGCGCTGGGCTTCCTGTCCTCTGATAGCCTGAGCGAAAAGGAACTAAGTGCGGGGCTTTGGGACAATGCGCAGGTCGAAGTCTATCTGGTCAACTGGCAAACCCCGGAACAACATGAACTGCTCCGGCGCGGTAGCCTTGGTGAAATCACACGAGATGCCGATGTGTTTCGTGCCGAGTTTCGTTCACTTGCAGCCAGACTCTCTGAACCGAAGGGACGGCAACTCTTCCACCAGTGCCATGCGGACCTGGGAGATCCCAGATGCGGGATTGAGCTGAACACGCCCGCCTATTCCAGACAGGTGAGCATCACAGGCAAAGAAGCAGGCAATCGGCTGGTTATTGCGGGGAACACCGATATCGGTACGAACTGGTGGTCCTGCGGCAAGCTTACCTTTCAGTCCGGTCCCTACGCTAATCAACCCCTGCGCATTACCAGTCACATCATTGAGCAGGGTAACCACAAGCTTGCACTCTGGTCACCCTTGACACTGGAGCAAAGCTATCCGGTGATCGCATCTATCGCCGCAGGCTGCGATAAAGACTGGAGCAATTGCCAGAAAAAGTTTCGGAACATCGCCAACTTCCGGGGCTTTCCTCATATGCCGGGCAATGATTTCGTCCTTGCCGGACCTGAAAACCAATCCGCTGCCAACAACGGCGGGAAGCTGGTAGGGTAATCATGCAGCAGTCTGTGCAAACACTCCTTAGCGAAGCTCGCAGCTGGGTTGGAACGCCCTACCAGCATCAGGCAACAACCAAAGGTGCAGGTTGCGACTGCCTCGGTTTTATCCGCGGCCTTTACCGTTTTTTGCATCATACCGAGCCACCCGTTCCCGCCAGCTACGCACCGGAATGGGCGGAACTGAAGGGCGGGGACCAGCTGCTCAACGCTGCGCATCAGTATCTGCATGAGGTACGAGGCTCTTTGCAAAAGCCGGAACCAGCGGATGTCATCCTGTTTCGCTGGGCACCGCAATCGCCCTGTAAGCACCTTGGGCTCATGACAGGCAAAGACCGCTTCCTCCATGCCTATGAGGCAGTTGGGGTGGTTGAGAGCCCGCTGGTGCCTATGTGGCGCAATAAAGTTGCAGGGCGTTTTTCATTCTTCTCAACTTATTGATCCGGAAAGGACAGGACCGTGGCAACAATGGTGCTTTCAAGCGCTGGTGCAGTCGTTGGCGGTGCACTTGGTGGTCCCATGGGTGCCATCATAGGGCAAGCAGTGGGTGCTTTGGGCGGGGCGTGGATCGATCAGCAGATCCTGGGTGAAAACGGGGAACTCTCCGTCGGTAAGCTGGGCGACCTGCAGTTACAGACCGCAGCCGAAGGGGCATCACTTCCCTTTATCTATGGCCGCGTACGTGTCACCGGCAACATCATCTGGGCTACGCGGCTGGAAGAGGTGATCTCCGAAGAAAAGCAGGGCGGAAAATCCACCGGCTCCTCCACGACAATCACCAGCCACAGCTATTTCGCCAATTTCGCTGTCGCTCTTTGCGAAGGCCCCGTCACAGCGGTACGTCGCATATGGGCCAACGGCAAAGAGGTGGACACCAGTGCAATCAACATGCGGGTGCATCTGGGGGCAGAAGACCAGCAGGCAGATCCGCTGATAGAAGCCAGGCAAGGCACTGCTCCAGCCTATAAAGGCACAGCTTACGTTGTGTTTGAGCGTTTACCCCTGGCGGACTTCGGCAACCGTATCCCCCAGCTCGCCTTCGAAGTAATCCGCTCCATTGAACCACTCGAACAGCAGATCAAAGCCGTGACGCTTATTCCCGGAGCAGGAGAGTTTGCCTACCACCCCCAGGAAGTTATAGAGGAACTGACTCCCGGCAACGCCCGCAGCGTCAACCGGCATGGGAAGGGCGAGGAAACCGATCTGGTCCGCTCGCTGGATGAACTTCAAGCTCTCTGTCCCAATCTGAAAAGCGTTGCGCTCGTCGTCGCATGGTTTGGTGATGACCTGCGTGCATCGAAATGCACTATTCAACCCAAAGTGGTCTGGCAGACCACAAAGCATCTGCCCGAAAACTGGAGCGTAGCAGGTCTGACCCGCTCTGAGGTGCCAGAGGTATCCCGCATCAACGACAGACCAGCCTATGGCGGCACACCATCAGACGCCTCGGTCAAAGAAGCAATCAGGGAACTGAAGCGCCGTGGCCTTGCCGTGATGTTCTATCCGTTCGTGATGATGGATATCCCCGGCGACAATCAGTTGCCCGATCCATACGGTGCTACCCGGCAGTCCAGCTACCCCTGGCGTGGCCGCATCACCTCTGACATTGCAGCAGGACAATCTGGAACACAGCAAGGCACCAGCGCAATAACACCGCAGATAGATGCCTTTGTCGGCACAGGCAGCGACTGGCGGTTTCGCCGCTTCATCCTGCACTACGCTGATCTGGTAAAAGAGGCTGGCGGTGTGGATGCCTTTCTGATCGGCTCTGAAATGCGCGGTCTTACCCAATGCTGGGCAGGGGGCAGCACGTTTACTTTCGTTGATCACCTGCAAACGCTGGCCTTGCAGGTTCGCCGGATTGTTGGCACTCAGACCAGGCTCTCCTACGCAGCCGACTGGAGCGAATACGCAGGCTACAGTCCTCAATCCGGTGATCTGCGCTTCCCTCTGGACCCGCTCTGGGCGCATTCCGATATCGATTTTGTCGGTATTGACAATTACCTGCCACTGACTGATCTGCGTCAGAGTGACAATCCGCAAACAGCCTACAACCTCAAAGTACTGCGAGAGGGTATAACCTCCGGCGAATATTCCGACTGGTACTATGCAAGCGACAGTGACCGCTCTGCAAAAGTCCGGAGTCCGATTACAGATGGTGCCTGCAACAAGCCTTGGGTATTCCGACAAAAAGACCTGAAGAACTGGTGGCAAAACCAGCATTTTGAACGGATCGCGAGTACCGAACAAAACACGCCAACCCCATGGGCACCGCAATCCAAACCCATCTGGTTTACCGAGCTCGGCTTTCCTGCCGTCGATAAAGGAACGAACCAGCCCAATGTCTTCGTGGACCCCAAGTCCGGCGAAAGCGCCTTGCCGCACTTTTCCGGCGGACAGCAGGACGACCTTGTCCAGCGACGTGCGCTGGAAGCAAGCCTCAGTTATTGGGGAACAGACCACCCGGACTGGCCACAGGGCGACAACCCGACCTCAGACACCTACGCAGGCACCATGGTTGATGCGGACAAGACCTTCCTCTGGACATGGGATGCCCGCCCATTCCCCGAGTTCCCGACATACACCGACGTCTGGGCGGATGGACAGAACTGGCAACTTGGCCATTGGCTGACAGGCCGTCTGGGTGCAACCTCTGTCTCAGGCCTTATCCGCGCCATGTGCGATGATTTCGGACACGCGCAAGAGCTGACAGAGATCGCTGAACTGGGCGAAACCATCGAAGGCCTGAGCGTGACAGGGCCAACGTCCTTACGCTCTGCACTTTCTCCCATCCTGCATCTCACCGAAGGTATTGCCGTTGATCGCGGAACCCATCTGGCCATCCTCCCCAAATATGCCACAGCCACTGATGATGGAAAGCTGGGCCTTGCTGACCTGCTGGACGCGGAAGAAACGGAGGAAGAAGGCTACATCTCCATCAGCCGCAATGATGGCAGCGATTTGCCTGCCGAACTCCGCCTGCAGGGTATGGATCCCAATAATAACTACGAGACGCTTGTTGTTTCCTCCCGGCGCCTGGAAGGCATGGACCGGCGTACGTCCAGCATCCAGCTTCCCATCACAACCTCGCTGCCCTCCGCCAAAAAGCTGGTTCAGAAAATGCATCAGAGTTTGTGGTTGGATCGGGAGACCCTCCAGTTCAGACTTGCTCTGAGTAAACTCAGTCTGAAACCTGGGGATGTGGTGGACCTTCCCGGCGAGCTTGTAGGTGATGACAGTGCTCCGTTCCGTTGCCGGATTGATCAGATTTCGTCAGGAGCCCAACTGGAGGTTCAGGCCACGAGGCTCAACGGAAATCCGGTTTCATCCGCAACATCAGTCCGGGACGGAGCGACACAACCTTCTTTCAGCGACCCCACCTCAGGTCCGCCAATAGTCAGCATCTTGGACTTGCCAGGGTTCCACAGTGAGGGAGCAGATAACGGAAGCCCGGTCGTCGCGGTCTGCAATGCCAACTGGCCTAGCGCCTATCAGCTTTACAACTCCAGTTCAGGAGAAGAATTCACATCGCTGATGCAAGTCACAGAACCAGCCACCATGGGCGTTCTGCTCGAACCTCTCATGCCCGGCCCACTTTGGCGGTGGGATCAGACCTCCCGGATCACGGTGAAACTCTATGGTGGCCAGTTGCAAAGCCGAAAGCTGCTGGATGTGCTTGCAGGAGCAAATGCCTGTGCAGTTCGCAAGAATAACGAATGGGAGGTAATACAGTTTTGTAAGGCAGACCTGATCGCCCCGATGACTTACAAACTCACCCGGCTGCTCAGAGGACAATTGGGTACAGAGCATCTGGTAGAATTGCAAAGCGTTGAAAACGCAGAGTTCCTCCTATTGGATCAATCTCTGCCGAAACTGCCATGGACCAGTGACAAAGCCGATGTAGCTTTTTCATACCGTGTGGTCCCTGCTGGCAAACCCCTGGGATACAAATGGGCTGTCAACACAAGCCACGCTGGAAAACAAAGCTCACTCAAACCATTTGCTCCCGTTCACCTGAGAGCGCTGCAGACACCGAATGGAGGCCTGAAGCTTACATGGATCCGCAGAGCCAGACGGGAGGCAGACAGCTGGGCAATGCCAGATATCCCGCTTCATGAGGACAAACTGCAATTTTCTGTCAAACTCTCTCGTCAGGATGGGAGCGCAAACAAACGAACAGTTTTGCGTGAATACGAGGCTGCACAGGAAAGCCTGATAATCCCACGAGCCGAGCTGCAATCACTCCTGGGGACAGGTCAGCACCTTTTGATGTGTGACGTGGCTCAAAACTCGACAAAATACGGTTTGGGGACAACTTCAGAATGCCTGACGAGCGTAACACTTTAACAATTGATTTTACCTGAATACTTGCAAATAAAGCCAGGAAACATCAAAGACTCCTGAGAATCTGCCAGGTCTTTGTTTTGACATAATTAATCCCTCGTTCATGTGAGGTTCAGCCAGTGCTGGTTAAAAGACGCTCTATGAGACATCAATTCCACAACCTCTTTTTTCGTTCATTAATGGCAATGGCTTTGGCAATAACGGTTTTTACATGGTCGGCACCTGCTTTGGCCGCGTGTTTGTCCTCCAGCCAGACAAGGCAGGCAGTCGCCAGCGGCCAGGCACGTCCTTTGGGTTCGCTGCGGGTCAATGGGCAGATACTCTCAGCCAGACTCTGTGAGCGGGGAAGGGGATTGGTCTATGTGCTTTCCGTACTCCACAACGGCAACGTTACGCAAGTGACGCTGGATGCACGAACAGGACGCCGATTGTAACCGAGCTGAGAAGAACTCTGGATTAAGATTTTTCTGCCTGAATTTGAACGAATTTTAAAAGCGATATCAGGTGATAAATGCCTGTATGATGGCGTGGGGTAGATCTTATGCGAATGTTGATCGTTGAAGATGATCGCGATTTGAACAGACAATTGTCTGAAGCGTTGGAAGACGCTGGCTACGTTGTCGACAAAGCATTTGACGGTGAGGAAGGTCATTTTCTCGGCGATACAGAGCCTTATGACGCCGTCATTCTGGATCTTGGTCTGCCTCAGATGGATGGTCTCAGTGTACTGGAACGCTGGCGCAGAGATGGCCATTCCATGCCAGTCCTCATACTGACAGCTCGCGACCGCTGGAGCGATAAAGTCGCAGGTATTGATGCCGGGGCAGATGATTACGTTGCAAAGCCATTCCATATGGAAGAAGTGCTGGCGCGGGTGCGGGCACTGGTACGGCGCGCGGCTGGCCTGGCCTCCAACGAGATTTCCATCGGTGATGTTGTATTGGACACCAAAGCAGGCAAAGTGACCAAAAACGGTATGTCTGTAAAACTCACCTCTCTCGAATTCCGCCTGCTGTCTTATCTCATGCATCACAAAGGCCGCGTAATTGCCAGAACTGAGCTGGTCGAGCATCTGTACGATCAGGACTTTGACCGTGACTCCAACACCATTGAGGTGTTCGTGGGCCGATTACGCAAGAAATTTGGCAGTTCACTGATCGAGACCGTGCGCGGACTGGGCTACCGGTTACAGGAAGAAAATGCCTGATAAGAACAACCCGGATTCCCAGGACTTGCATGTGGCTTTCAGCTGGAGCCCCATCAGGTTCATTCGCAGGAAACAACAGGCGTCATTGGCTTGGCGTCTGATATTTGTTGCTGGTCTATGGGCTCTTGTCAGTCTGGTTGTTGCCGGTGCAATTCTTGTTGCTCTGTTTCGTGAAGCGGGTGAGAAAGCACTGGATAAGCGCCTTGAAGTGCACATGACAGCAATTGTCAGCTCGCTGGCCACAGAGGATGGACAGAAACAGAAAAAGCCTGTATTGCGCGGCATTGGTGATCCGCGGTTCACTATGCCCCTTTCTGGCTGGTACTGGACCGTGCAACGCCGAGGTGACGTTCTGTTTGAAAGTGAATCCCTTTTCGGTGACACGCTGCGCCTGCAGGACATGAAGGGCAAACTGGAACTCAAACGCAATATAACAGGGCCGGCCGGGCATGATCTGCGCCTGCTGCAAAAACGCATCCAGTTCAGCGGTCTTCAGCCTGTTACAATCGCAATTGCCGGAAGCACCCGCGAGCTGGGCGAAAGTACCGCATCCTTTGCATGGCAAGCTGCGATTACCCTCGGCGTTCTAGGACTTGGCCTTGTGGCAGCCATCTTCCTGCAGGTGCGCTTTGGCTTGCGTCCTCTGAGCGAATTACAGGAGAGTCTTGGTCGCGTGCGTCAGGGAAAAGAGGAACAAGTTCAGGAAGATTTGCCCAAAGAACTGAAACCGCTCGCGGTGGAACTGAACGCACTCATCCACTCAAACAGAGAAGTGGTGGAACATTCCAGAACACAGGTGGGAAACCTTGCTCATGCCCTGAAAACGCCTCTCTCTGTCATTGCCAACGAGGCTCGAAGTTCAGATGAGCCGCTCGCCCTTAAGGTTTCCGAGCAAGCAGATCTTATGAGAGGGCAAGTTCAGCACTATCTGGAAAAGGCACGAATGGCGGCACAACGCCGGGTGATTGGTGTATCTTGTGAGGCTGCACCTGTGGTGTCGCGCATGTCACGCGCTATGGAAAAAATCCACCGTGACAAAGAGCCAGAAATCACAGTTGATATGGATGAGACTCTGTTGTTCCGCGGGGAGCAGCAGGATCTGGAAGAAATTCTTGGAAATTTGTTGGATAACGCCTGCAAATGGTGTGATAAAAAAGTATCAGTGACACTAAAAAACAATAATTCCGCAACGTCACGCATTAGTCTTATTGTCGAAGACGACGGCCCTGGACTCGGGGCTGAAGAGAAAAAACGTTCGCTGCGCAGAGGTCAAAGACTCGACGAAACCGTTCCCGGAACAGGATTGGGTTTATCCATAATTGTTGACATTGCAGGTATTTACGGTGGTTCATTTGAACTTGGCGATAGCGAGTTAGGTGGAGTGAAAGCAACGGTGATCTTGCCATCGCTGACAATCTGATCTGTTCGAGGCAGGGGTTGCATCTGTTTCAGGCAGTGCTGATAGTCACAGTAGCCGTGTTTTAAGGGGTTGCTTCACGAAAGCGTTTTCAAGCTAATAGCGCTGCTTTGGCCTGAGGTCTTACCGGAAGACAGCCGGAAAGGGAAGAGAGCCTTTCAGGAAACGTATAAGTCGCAAAGGCGACAAAGAGGATGCATGTTGGTGCGGAACTGGAGAAAACTGATGGTCTTATCTGTCGTTGTTGGCGGTGTAGCCAGTTGTGCGACATCTGATCGTGTCACCAGTGTTCAAACTGGTGCTTCGTCCTCATCAGTTTTCGGTTTCTGGTCTTCCGACAGCGAGCAGAACGCTGCAGCTCAGGCAGCAATCGACAGCGCTACAGAAGGCGAGTTGAAGCTGTTACTTAGAAGTGGTGACCTGGACACGGTCTATAAAGCACAAGGCAAGGCGCTGAACGCGTCTGATGCAGGCAGTAAAGTCGTCTGGCGCAACCAGTTCTCTGGTGCGCAAGGCACAGTTAAGTCCGGCCCTGTCTATTACGTGAATGACCGTCGCTGCCGTGATTTCCAGCATACCATCGCGTATGATAAGAAAGTGCAGGAGATCAAAGGCGCTGCATGTAAGGATGGTGAGCGCTGGGCAGCGCTGAACTAGTCTGAATTCCCTTGCTATGAGCAGTTTTGCTGAAGGAAACACATGATTAGCATGCGGAAAAGGACGCTTATCAAGATTTAATTAAGCAATTCCGCCGATATTTTTGATCAACAAATGCAATTTTAGCAGTTGTCGCCTGTTGCTGTTGTTAGGGTTGAGTGTGTGTAAGCTCAACCAGTGTAAAGCTGAGTACCAGAGAGATTTGGATGCACGAGGTCAACTATAAAGCATTGCAAATGGAGAAGGTGTTGGGAGCCTTGTCTCAGTCTGCTTTGCGGATGTTGGAAAGGTCTGTTGATGAAACCGTGCAAAACAGGTCGTCGGTGCCCGATGCAGAACTCATGCTGCTTACTATTCGCAGGCTCCTTGGTGAAGATTCCTGTATTTCTAAAACGAAGCTGTCTCTGGGGACGCCACTTAAACGTGCAATTATAAGCCCTCTCCAACCGTTCCTCATCCAGACGCCGCTGAGCACACCGCAACAGGGTCGAATCGATGCCGCACTATTGGATACGATCTGGGCATATATGCACCATGTGCTTCTCGCTGATGAGTTCACCGATGCAGTTGAAGCTTTGGAAGAGCTGTGTCAGCAACAAGATTTGCCTGCAACGCATGACACCATCCAGAAAGCACTCGATACATGTGCTGAAGGTCTCCGTCTGCGTCTGGTTGCTGCTGCAAAAAAACCGCTGGAAGCAGCTGACAAAGACATTCAGATAATGACAAAACTTCGCCGTAAGGTTGGTGACCACGTCATTTTTGACTTCCTCCGTGATGCTCTGGTGATCTTGGAAAGAGCACCTGCCTGGGAAAAGGTGATGGTATGCACACCACCTTTTGCAGAGGATATCCTGTCCATGTCATCCGGCAATGACTTGCAAAACATGCGCACCCACGTTGAGCAGCACGCAGATGAGGCCAATTATCTTGCCGCGTTGTCTTTCCTCCGCCTAGATGAAGCGCCTGTTGATCTCATTAAACTGGCCCAGACACTCGCAGCTGTTCCCGCTCTGAAAGACGTTGCAGGCACGCCATATACTGCCTTCATAGAGTTTGCATTGTCTTCTCTGGAACAAAGCGTGTCCGTTGTTGAAGGATGGCGTACAGAGGAGGCCATTATTGGGCTTCCGGAAGCGGCCAATGCCTGTATGCTGCATTTTGAGGAGCTGGAAGAACTCGAAGGTTTCAGCGCCTGCGGCCCGTGGCACCAGCGTGCTGTACAGCTCAAAACCCGTTTGTGCGTTCTGCTAAGGGATGAACTGCACAACCTCCCAGCTCAGTTAGAGGAGGCAATCGCTTCTGAAACAAAGCCTGACCTTTCAGATTTGCAGGGTGGCTGTCGCCCGGAGCAGATTCAGCGCGCTTATCACAAAAGTTTGAGGGGATTAAAACTCGCCAGATTAACGTCGCAATATGCTGGTGTGCTTGGGTTGAGTGAGTTGCAAACCTCAACCAGAGATCATATCGAACGATTCATTGATTGCAATTCTGAAAAGCTTTTGACTGCTCTCAAAGACGAGCATAACGAGACCGAAATCCTTCCGAATTATGGTGAAATTTCGAGAAAGTTGAGCCGTTTAATCTCGATGAGTGAGATCTCACTGGAGCCGGAAGACACAGCGAACCTCATTCGCAGGCAGAAAACTTATCTGAAAGATGCTGCCTAACCCTCTGGTAGTGCCTGCATCTTTCAGAAAATAAGTGCAATTTCATAGGTATTTTGTGGGTATATGGCTTGTGCGACTGCTCGTCGCGGGGGGGAGCTGTTGCCTTTCACACTTAGAACCTGTCTATTTAAACAACTATGACATTCTGGTTAGTTCTCGCAATTTTAACGGCGGCGGTTGCATTGGCCGTACTCCTTCCATTGGCTCGCTCTCCCAAGGTTCGCCCTGATGAGCGCAATGATGAAGCTGTGTTTCGTGCCCAGCTCGAAGAAATAGAAAAAGATCTTGAGCGCGGTGTAATCGCGCCGGACATGGCAGAGGCCGCCAAAATTGAAGTGTCGCGTCGCTTGTTAGATGCGAACAGGCAAAACCAGGGAGAACACCAGTCAATTCCCTCAAAAATGAGGATGCGCATTGTACAGCTGACAGCTATTGTTTTGGTACCTCTGGCAGCCCTGGGTGTTTATTTACAATACGGTTCTCCGGAAATCCCGGACCACCCAAGAGCTGAGCGCCTGGCTGAAAGCGCGGGGCAGGCCGATCTTGAAGTGCTGATTGCCAGGACTGAAGATCATCTGAAAGAGAACCCCGGCGACGGACAAGGCTGGGCTGTTATCGCACCTGTTTATATGCGTACGGGACAGTTTGATAAAGCCCGGAGTGCCTATGCTCAGGCACTCGCCCAGTTTCCGGAAAACCTTGACATGATGGTTGGTTGGGCTGAAGCAAGCATTTTTGAAAATAACGGCCAGGTCTCAGAAGAAGTTGAAAAGGTTTTGCGCCGGATCAATCTCGCCAAGCCTGAAATGTTGCAACCCTACTACTATCTGGCAATGGCTATGGGCCAGAAGGGGCAGATTAATAAAGCGCTGTCTGCCTGGAATGCTCTGCTGAAGACAGCAGATCCAAATGCTCCCTGGGTGGAAGCAGCAAAGGCACAGCGTGACGAACTGATCGCAAGAGGTGCCGTCGCCTCCGGTGAGACAGAGGCGATCCCGGTACCTGGACAGCCAGCAGGACCTTCTGCTGAAGACGTTGAAGCTGCAGCTGAAATGAGTGCGGAAGATCGTAATGAAATGATCAGCCAGATGGTTGTGCAACTGGATGAACGCCTTAACGAACAAGGTGGTTCTGTCTCCGAGTGGGGACGCCTGATACAAGCCCGCATTATTCTCGGGGAGCAGGTGAAAGCTGCAGAAGCAGTCGCCCGCGCCAAACAGAACCTGAAGGAGGATGCAGCAGCACTGGAGCAGATCAACCAGTTAGCCGGGAGCCTGAATTTGAGTCCTGCCGAATAAGGCAGGCAGCAACAGAATATTGCCGGAAATACCTGTAGATTTTTGGATAAAGGTATGCCTGGAACAAAGAAACAGAGCATTGTCTGATGCTCTGATGAGCTGCACAAGATGAACAGCCGTAAGGCATTAAAGTGTATTTCCGAATAGTGGGAACCAATTTTCGGAAAAATACGCTATAATTGGCAAGGTATCTACGGAACTGCGAGTATGACACGTAAACAGAAAAGACTCGGGCTTATTGGTCTTGCGGGATTGGTGCTGGGGTCAGCTGTCGGCCTGGTTCTTTATGGACTCTCCAGCAGCGTGACTTATTTCCAGAGCCCTAGTGACATTGTTGAACAGCAACTCGAAGTTGGGCAACGTATCCGCCTTGGTGGTCTGGTGGAAGATGGTACCCTCGATAAAAGTCAGGGCTCGGTGATCCTCTTCCGTGTCACTGATCAGGCTGAAGCTATTCCGGTTTCATACAAGGGTATTCTTCCAGACCTGTTCCGCGAAGGGCAGGGCATCATCGCTGAAGGCCACTTGAACGAGAGGGGTGTCTTTATTGCAGATACTGTTCTGGCTAAGCACGATGAGAGCTACATGCCAAAAGAGGTCTATGAGAGTCTTAAGGAAGATGGCCATTGGATGGAAAAAGAACAGGCCGCATCCGCTGAGCGAAGCTCCAAAGTAAACTAAAAAGTGAAATCAACCGGTTCGTCCCAACGGGACCGGTTATCCAGCGCCAAACGGACCCAGGATATCGTAATGATAATTGAACTTGGCCACTATGCACTCATTCTTGCATTGGTAGTCGCGGCTGTTCAGTCGGTCTTTCCAGTGTGGGGTGCAGTGAAATCAGACCACCGGCTGATGGGGATGGCACCAGGCCTTGCCGTAATTATGTTCCTTTTGACTTGCGTTGCCTTCGCCGCACTGACCTGGGCATATCTGAACTCAGACTTCTCGCTTGTGAACACCTATCAGAACTCTCACAGCAATAAGCCACTGGTCTATAAGATCTCCGGTGTGTGGGGCAACCACGAAGGCTCTATCCTTCTCTGGGTGCTTATCCTGGTACTTTTCGGTGCATTGGTTGCAGTGTTTTCACGCAACATTCCACAGCGTCTCAGAGCCGCTACTTTGGGTGCTCAGGGCTGGGTTTCCTTTGCCTTCCTGCTCTTCGTCATTGTTGTGTCAAATCCGTTCACCCGCATCAGCCCTGCACCATTGCAAGGCCTGGGCCTCAACCCGATGCTGCAGGACATCGGCCTAGCGATCCATCCGCCAATTCTTTATATTGGTTACGTTGGTTTTTCTATCGTCTTCGCGTTTGCTGCAGCAGCGCTTATTCTTGGCAAACTGGATGCAGCCTGGGCACGTTGGGTGCGCCCCTGGATCCTCGTAAGCTGGATTTTCCTGACCCTTGGTATCTCAATGGGGTCCTACTGGGCGTACTACGAACTCGGCTGGGGTGGCTGGTGGTTCTGGGATCCGGTGGAAAACGCATCCTTCATGCCATGGCTCACCGGTACAGCACTGCTGCACTCAGCAATCGTGATGGAGCGTCGGGATGCCCTCAAAGTTTGGACTGTATTCCTCGCCTTGCTGACATTCTCATTGTCGCTGCTGGGTACCTTCCTTGTCCGTTCCGGTGTTCTCACCTCTGTTCATGCATTCGCAGTTGATCCGGCTCGTGGCCTCTTCATCCTTGCGATCCTGCTGATCTTCGTCGGTGGATCACTCACACTGTTTGCATGGCGCGCACCACTGCTGCGTCAGGGCGGCCTTTTTGCACCAATCAGCCGCGAAGGTTCACTGGTGCTGAACAATCTTTTCCTGACAACAGCCTGTGCTGCGGTATTTGTTGGTACGCTCTACCCACTCGTTCTGGATGCCCTTACTGGCGACAAGATCTCCGTGGGTGCGCCATTCTTCAATCTGACATTCGGTCCGATCATGGTGCCAGTGCTGGTCCTGATGCCATTTGGCCAGCTTTTGGCATGGAAGCGCGGCGATGCGTGGGGCGTTGCCCAACGACTGACCTCTGCTTTTGTCGTCGCCATGCTCGCGACTGTCGGTCTGATCTGGTTCATGGGCGTCAGCACAACAAGCATCATGACGGCATTGGGCTTCGGTTTGGCATTCTGGGCGATCTTTGGCTCTCTTTGGGAAATCATTGAACGTTCCCAGCTGTTCAAAATTGGCTTCGGCCGTTCCATGGCTCGCATCAAAGGCTTTACGCCAACCGTCTGGTCTACTGTTCTGGGCCATGCTGGTCTTGGGATTACGGTTCTGGGTATTGTGACAACAATGGCGTTTGAATCTGAACGCGTTGAAGTGATGCGCCCAGGCGAGACGTTGGAGCAGAACGGTTATATTGTGACCTATGAGAAGAGCTGGACCCAGAATGGTCCGAACTATCAGGAGATGGTTTCCCAGTATACTCTTCGCAAAGGCGGCAATGTTGTCGGTATTATGGAACCATCCAAACGTGCTTATAATGCCAGTGGAATGCCTATGAGTGAAACATCAATCGCGACCGTCGGCTTCTCGCAGGTTTACTTTGCAACGGGTGATTCTGACGAGAATGGCGGTATTGTTACCCGCATTTACTTCAAACCGCTGATCACACTGATCTGGATTGGTACAGTGATCATGTCACTGGGTGGTTGTATTGCTCTCTTTGATCGTCGCCTGCGTGTTGGTGCTCCTGTTTCAGCCCGCAAGCGCAAAGGCGTAGCAGGTGGTGTAGCAACAGCAACTCCGGCGGAGTAAGGACGATGAAGATGAAGTTCGCGCTGGTATTGATCTCTTCTGTCCTTCTGAGTGCTGCTGCCTATGCAGTCGAGCCGGATGAAGTCCTGAAAGATCCTGTACTGGAAGAGCGTGCACGCGAGATTTCCAGGGAAGTGCGCTGCGTGGTCTGCCAGAACCAGTCCATCGACGATTCCAACGCTAAACTTGCGAAGGATCTACGCCTGCTGGTGCGGGAGAGGCTGATAGAAGGGGACAGTGACAAGGAAGTCATGGACTATCTTGTCGATCGCTATGGTGAGTTTATCCTCCTCAAGCCACGTTTTGCGTTCCACACCTTGTTTTTGTGGGGCGGTGGACCTCTTGCCTTGCTTCTTGGTGGCTTTTTCCTTTGGCGCATGTCCAGAAAGAAAAAGCATGCGCAGCTGAAGAGCAGTACAGCGGGTGTCAAACCGCTCTCGGAAGATGAACAGGCAGAACTCGACAGGCTCTTATCTTCTGAATAAGACTGATTACAGGGCCCCGCAGACAGAGTTTGCGGGGCTCACGTTCAACCCCACCTTCGTGTAACCAGTCGAATTGTAATGACGCCTGTAAGCGCGCACTGAATACCTGTCTCATAATATATATTCCAAATGTGCCAGTTGCGCAGGAGATGACAGGAACAGTTCAAATGACAAACGATCCCATAAAATTGGAATTTGAAGGCTCTCAGGGAGAACACTTTGCAGCGCGTCTGGACACTCCATATGGTGAACCAAAGGCTTATGCCCTGTTCGCCCATTTCTTCACTTGTTCCAGGGATCTTTCCGCAACCCGCCGCATTGCCTCTGCTCTGACCAAAGACGGGATTGCCGTTCTGCGCTTTGACTTCACTGGTCCTGGCAACAGCGGCGGCGACTTCGCCACTGCAAACTTTTCATCCAGCCTTAAGAATCTCGTTCGTGCAGCCGATTATTTGCGGGAGCATTACGAGGCACCAAAGCTGCTTGTGGGGCATTCTCCGGGCAGTGCAGCTGTACTTGCAGCAGCCGCTGAAGTACCACAGGTAAAGCGGTTGCCACGATTGGCGCACCTGCTTCAGCAGATCATGTACTTCATAATTTCGGAGCCTCCCTCACAAAGATTAAGGTGAAAGGAGAAGCAACCGTTCAGCTCGGTGAGCGTCCGTTTAAGATTAAACGTCAGTTTATTGAAGATCCTGAAGCGCAGGATGTTCGTTCGCGCGTTGCTGAGCTGAAAAAGGCAGTTCTGGTACTTCACTTACCAATTGATGCGACGGTTGGCATCGGGAATGCTGCTCAGATCTTTGAAGCAGCGAGGCATCCAAAATCATTTGTGTCTTTGGATGACGCCGATCATCTGCTGTTTAAATCCAGAGACGGGGATTATGCAGCGCGAGTGATTGCGCATGGGCGAACCGCTACATGGAGGCCTAAAAAAGCATAGTGGGAGCAGCTACGATGTTTTCTCATCATTACAGAAGATTAATGTGGCAGATAGGTGTTTGTAAGGTTCGCTCTGGCATAGTCATTTTCAACGAAATGCAAAAGCCCCGTTTCCCCCAGAGCACGTTCTGTTTGATTGGGTCCAATTAAACGAAAAGAACTCCTCCACCAAAGTTGGGCTGAGATTGACCAAATGGAGTCGAGCCAAATGAAGTTGAACAAGAACGAAAGTTCCAAAGTTGTTTCCCTGTCCGCTGCAAAAAACACTTCCAAACGTCGTTCCCGCCTTCTCAATGGTACCATGGCACTTGCAATTGCAGGTGCAATGGTTGCCCCGCTGACACTCGTTCCAACAAGCTCTCAGGCTGAGCCCGTCCGCGTTAATGCTCCAGCGATGCCAAGCTTTGTTGGTTTGGTTGAAGCAGTTCAGCCAACAGTTGTTTCCGTTCGTGTCCGCGCTGAGATTAAAAAAAACGACCGCCTGAGCGGTATTCCTCCAATGTTCCGTGACTTGCCGGACGATCATCCGATGCAAAAATTCTTCCGTGAGTTTGGTGGCCCAGGCGGTGAGAAAAAAAAGAGAGCTCCACTACATAAGCGTTTCAATCAATCCCAGGGCTCTGGTTTCTTCATCTCTGATGATGGTTACGTGGTAACCAACGAACATGTGGTTGAAGGTGGAACCGAGTTTACCGTAGTAACCAGTGAAGGCATAGAACTGGAAGCCTCATTGGTTGGTTCTGACAAGCGTTCTGATCTGGCGCTCCTGAAGGTGGAAAGTAATGAAAAGTTTGAATATGTCGGCTTTACAGATGTTGCGCCGTTGGTTGGTGAATGGGTCGTCGCAGTTGGCAATCCGTTTGGTCTGGGTGGCACTGTAACCGCCGGTATTGTCTCCGCACGTGGCCGTGACATCGGTGCTGGCATGTATGATGACTTTCTCCAGATTGATGCCCCTGTTAACCGTGGTAACTCCGGTGGTCCGACGTTCAACGTGAAGGGGGAAGTGGTTGGTGTGAACTCCGCGATTGTTTCTCCAAGCGGAGGCAACGTGGGTATCGCTTTCGCGATCCCGGCGCAGACTGCGAAAAAGATCATTTCTGATCTGAAAAAAGACGGTGCGGTTACCCGCGGCTGGCTTGGCGTTCAGATTCAGCCTGTTACCAAAGACATTGCTGAATCCCTCGGTCTTGAAAACGAAAATGGCACACTGGTTGCTGAAGTTCAGGGCGATACTCCTGCAAAGGCAGCTGGCTTCCAGGCAGGTGATATCATCCTGAAGGTTGATGGAGAAGAAGTGAATGGCCCCCGTGAACTGGCGAGGGTGATTGCTGGTTATTCGCCAGACACCGAAGTCAGGATCGAGTACTGGCGGAATGGCGAAGTCGATACTGCAACTGTGAAACTTGGCACTGTTCCGGGAGAGAAAAAGCTAGCATCAGCCAGCAAGAGCCATGACGCAAATACCGCATTGGTAGAAAGCCTTGGTCTGGAACTGGCAACTGCTGAACAGGCAGGTATTGATGAAGAAGGCGTTGTTGTCACCAGCGTGGAGCCGGATGGACCAGCAGCTGACAAAGGCCTCGCAACCGGTGCAATCATCACCGAAGTTGCTGGCTTTAAAGTCGAAACGCCAACTGATGTTGCTGAACAGGTGAAAAAAGCCCGTAATCAGGGACGCAAGGCAGTTTTGCTGCGCGTTACACTCGGCGAGAACACACAATTTGTAGCGATCCCGCTGGAAAATAGCGAGGAGTAAGCGACTTACAAGAATGCAGATCATGAGAAACGCCTCTCTCCTGATCTCTTATCGAAGCACCAGGGATACTCTCATCGGTGTTTCGATTGTTTGAGGGACTGCTGGCAAGGGTTAAGCTCTACTTGTCGTCAGTCCTGAAAACCAATGCTGGAAGGAAAGGCAGAGAGCTTATCATCTGCCAACTTTACCCATAAAACTTATGCAAATGCTGACGGTTACCCCCAACAGCATTTGCTTTTTTTTATCGTTTCCCGTCAATGTGAGGAAACGGCAAAGGCCTTGCTCCGGGGAATGAAAAATGAGAATCTTGATTATTGAAGATGATCGGGAAGCGGCGGACTATCTGCTCAAAGCACTGAAGGAAGCAGGGCACTCTCCTGATCACGCAGACAATGGCGAAGACGGACTTGAGCTGGCAATCTCCAATACGTGGGATGTTCTCGTCATTGATCGTATGCTGCCAAAACGTGATGGCCTCTCCATCATCGAAACTTTGCGCGCCTCTGGTGACGAAACGCCTGTATTGATCCTCTCGGCTCTTTCGCAGGTAGACGATCGTGTTACCGGCCTTCGTGCAGGTGGAGATGACTATCTTTCCAAGCCCTACGCTTTTTCTGAGCTGCTTGCCCGCGTTGAAGTGTTGAGCCGACGTAAGGCAGGCCCGCAGGTCGAAACCAAATTGCAGGTTGCTGATCTGGTATTAGATCGCCTGGCGCATTCCGTTGCCCGTGCCGGGCAGGAGATCCTGCTGCAACCCCGCGAGTTCCGCCTGCTTGAATACCTCATGAAATACGCTGGACAGGTGGTGACCCGCACTATGCTGCTGGAAAACGTCTGGGATTATCATTTTGACCCGCAGACCAACGTGATTGATGTTCACGTTTCAAGGCTTAGGTCTAAGATTGACAAGGGGTTTGACTTCCCGTTGCTTCATACTGTTCGTGGTGCGGGATATTCTATCCGTGACAACTCTAACTAGGATTCTCTCAACCACAGCCTTCAAGCTGGCCGCTATTTATCTGACGTCGTTTACAGCGCTGTCTGTGTTTTTGTTCATCTTCATCTCGCAGAACACAGATGACCTGATGAACAAACAGGTTGTGCAGACAGTAGATGCTGAAATTCAGGGTCTTGTCGAACAGTACGCTCAAAGTGGTATCAACGGGTTGATTGTTGGTGTGGAGCGCCGTGTCCGAAGCCCGAATTCCAATCTCTATCTCATTCTGGATTATTCCGGAAACGTCATTACCGGCAATATCGCGTATCTGCCTGAGAAAGTCCTCTCGGTGTCTGATGGCCGAATTCAGTTCGTTTCCTACACACCGCTGGGTTTAGCTGAAACGAACCGGAACAAAGGTGAGGCAATCGTCAGAATCTTTGAACTTCCAGGCAACTTCAAGTTGTTGGTAGGGCGAGATCTGGAAGATCAGGTCCATCTGAAAAGCTTGCTGGGCGATGCTTTAACCCTTTGGCTGGTAGGGATGGTCGTATTGGCTGGAATTACGTGGTTCTTTCTCAACCGCCGTATCCTGAAACGCATCGACAACTTTTCCATGAGCTCACGCCTGATTATGGAAGGTGACCTTGCCGGTCGTCTGGAAGTGACAGGTAATGGCGATGAGTTCGACCGCCTGGCAAACAACCTCAACGTGATGCTGGATCGCATTGAAGAGCTGATGACGGGCCTCAAGGAAGTTTCTGACAACATTGCTCATGATCTCAAAACACCGCTCACACGCATGCGTGGCCGGCTGGAAGCTGCATTGCGGCAAAACCTTAGTGAAAATGAAGGGCGTGAATGTCTGGATGAGACACTGGTTGAGACAGATGAACTGATCAACACCTTCAACGCAGTGTTACGCATCGCGCGCGTGGAAGCTGGTTCCACTGGAGTTGAGCTACAACTGGTTAAGCTGGCTGATATCGTCAAGGACGTTTGCGAGCTGTATGAGCCCGTTGCCGAAGATAAGGGTGTTGTGTTCACTGTCTCCCTGGAAGATGAACCAGTTATTGAAGGTGACCGCGAGTTATTGGCGCAAGCGCTCGCAAACCTGATAGAAAATGCCCTTAAGTACGGTCGTCCGGACGCCGGTAATGTTAAACCTGCAATCAAAGTTTTCCTGTCTGGAACCGATGAGCAGGCTATACTCAGCATAGAAGATAATGGTGTCGGTATTGCTGAAGCCGATCGGGAGCGGGTATGTAATCGTTTCGTTCGGCTTGACAGCTCTCGTCATGCACCAGGTTCAGGGCTTGGATTGTCACTTATCAAGGCGGTGGTAACTCTCCATCATGGAGAGTTACAGCTAACATATGCCGGGAGACCAGCTGATTCTGAAAGTGACGGGCAATCTGGCCTGCGTGCCCGGATTATTCTGCCTCTCAGCAAGGGGCAAAGAGGTGAGGGAGAGGGCAACGAAACATGGGACAAGGCTCGGAAGAAGAACGCCACCAGCTAAAAAAAAGCAGCATTGTGAAGTGCGAAGATCGTGAAAGAGTTCTGGCTCCTTTATTTGAGCGCTTGAAACACCAGCCCATTTGTGCAGATGACGATCTGGGTAATCGGCACCTGAAAGATCTTACTGAGAATCTGGAACGCAAGGAACTCATTTCCGAGTTTGAGCAGCTCTGTCAGGGTGCTCCCCATCTGCGCAGCTTTATTAAAGGCTTTATGACCAATGCACCGTTCCTGCGCGAGACCATGCTGCGCGATGTTCAGCGCTTCCTGCGTATTTTGAAAGCGCCGCCGGAAGAGACTATTGCTATCCTTTTACAGGACTGTCTGAATGCCCGCTCTGAAAGCGAAGCAGCACTTATGCAGTCGCTGCGCCTGGCCAAACAGGAATTGGCTCTCACAGTTGCGCTGGCGGATATTGCAGGCGCATGGCCGCTGGAAAACGTAACGAGTGCACTCACCAGATTCGCAGATGCATCTTTGACCGCCTGCCTGCGCTTCTGTTTGCGTGAGCTCGAAGTCAGAGGCAAGTTTATTCCGGTTGATCACGACGAACCGGAGAAAGATGCAGGCTTCTTCATTCTGGCTATGGGAAAACATGGTGCTGGTGAACTTAACTACTCCTCTGATATCGACCTTATCGTTCTCTACGATCCTGAGCGCAGTCGCCTGATTGGTGGCGCTGAAGCGCCTGTTGAGTTCGTCCGGATCACACGCCGTATGGTGAAGCTCCTGAATGAGCGTACTGGCGACGGATATGTTTTCAGAACCGACTTACGCCTGCGGCCTGATCCAGGAGCGACCCCGCTCGCAATATCTGTTCCTGCAGCACTGGTTTACTATGAAAGCCTTGGCCAGAACTGGGAGCGCGCAGCGCTTATCAAAGCGCGTCCATGTGCCGGTGATGTTGAAGCTGGTGAGATCTTCCTTGAAGAGATCCAACCATTCGTCTGGCGCAAATATCTGGACTATGCAGCTATCTCAGATGTGCACTCCATCAAACGTCAGATCCACGCCCACAAAGGCTTCAGCAAAATATCGGTTGCTGGTCACAATGTAAAACTGGGACGAGGCGGTATTCGTGAAGTAGAGTTTTTCGCCCAGACCCAGCAGTTGATTGCAGGTGGCCGAAACCCGCAACTACGCGACCGGCGGACACTGATTACACTGGCAAGACTGGCTGATTGCGGCTGGATCGACCAGGCAGCTGCAGAAGATATGGAAGAAGCCTATCGCTACCTGCGCGAGGTTGAGCATCGCATCCAGATGATCAATGATGAGCAGACCCATATCTTACCTAAGGATGAAGAGGCATTGGCACGCGTCTATCACCTTATGGGTATTAGGGATCGGGCTGAGTTTTCTAAACAGATCCGCAGTAAGTTTGAGTTGGTGCAAAAACATTATTCCGGCTTGTTTGAGCATGAGCCAGATCTGGCAACCAATCTTGGCAACCTGGTTTTCACAGGAGATGATGAAGACCCGAATACGCTCGAAACTCTCAGCCAATTGGGCTTCCAGAGGCCCGTCGATGCAATCCGCACCATTCGCCAGTGGCACTACGGCAGGTATCCGGCAGTGCGTGCGCAAAAATCTCGCGAGCGGTTGACTGAGTTCACACCTGTCCTTCTGGATGCACTGGCACGCTCAGAAAATGCGGATAAGGCGCTGCTTACATTTGACTCCTTCCTCTCCAAACTGCCTATGGGAGTGCAGCTTTTCGGCTTACTCAAGTCAAACCCGCATCTGTTTAACCTGCTGACGATGGTCATGGGCAATGCTCCACGCATGGCGGAGATTGTCTCCAGACGCGTCCACGTTCTGGATGCACTTCTCGATCCGGCATTTTTTGGGGGCGCACCGTCTGCAGAGCAGATTGAAACCGCGCTTGCCGTTACGCTCAATCAGGCTGGGTACTATGAAGAGGCTCTTGATCGGGCGCGTATCTTTGTACAGGAGCAACAATTCTTACTCGGCCTGCGCCTGATCACAGGAACGATCACAGCAGCAGAGTTAGGGCAGGGGCTCTCAACGCTTGCAGATGCTGTGCTCTGTCAGCTGCTCCCGCGTGTTCAGCAAGAGCTGGAAGACATCCACGGCAAAATCCCGTGTGCAGAACTTGCGCTTGTTGCCATGGGTAAACTGGGCGGGCAGGAAATCACGTGTGCCTCTGATCTTGACCTGATCCTGCTCTACGATTTCCCCGAGACTGTTGTGCAAAGTGACGGCAAACGCCCGTTGGCTCCAAGCCAGTACTACAGTCGCCTTACACAACGTCTTGTATCTGCTCTGACTGCGCCGACGGCTGAAGGTATCCTCTATGATGTCGATTTTCGTCTACGCCCATCAGGCAATTCCGGACCGCTGGCAACACGCTTTGCCTCCTTCAGGGCCTATCAGTCCAACGATGCCTGGACGTGGGAACACATGGCCCTGACGCGTGCGCGTGTTATCACCAGCTCAAGTCCTGAGTTTGCTGTGCAGATCAATTGTGCAGTCTCTCAGTTACTACAGGATAAGCGGGACATTAAAAAGCTGGCTCATGATGTCTGCGATATGCGCGCGCGCATCCAGAAGCAAAAGCCTGCAAAAAGCCCGTGGCAAATCAAGGGAATTCCGGGGGGATTGATCGATATTGAATTCATCGCCCAGTTCTTGCAACTGGCTCACGGTGTTGAGCACCCGGAGGTGCTACAGGCGCGTACAGAAGATGCATTGCTAAAGGCGCGCGATTACGGAGTTCTGAGTGAAGAAGATGCCGATACGCTCATTCCGGCTCTTCGAAACTATGAGGATCTGAATCAAATCCTGAAGCTTACTCATACAGGTCACTTCGATCCGAAGGCGGCTCCGGGCGGTTTACTCGACCTTCTTGTGAATGCAGGTGGCGAGCCGGATTTCGAACGTCTGACCATCTACATGCAGGAACAACAGGTCATGGTACGCAGAACCTTTGAGCATCTCATTGGCAAAGTGAAAGCAGCTGGTAAAACTGGCTGAGTTGATAGTCATTGATAATAGCAAAAAGGCCGCTGATGAAGCGGCCTTTCGTTGCGGAAATTTTTCTTAAGCGGCGTTCAGTTTGCTGATGCCTGACAGGCGGCCTTTGTCGCGGCCTTTGGCTTTCAAAGGTAGTTTTATTGTGACTTCGGTGCCTGTCCCAACTTCAGAAGCGATTTCCATGTATCCTCCGTGAAGCTCGCTGAGAGAACGTGCAATTGCCAGACCAAGGCCTGAACCCTTGTGTGTCTTGGTGAATTGGTTCTCCACCTGAACAAACGGCTTTGCGAGACGGTCGATGTCTTTCTTGGCTATGCCGATCCCGTTATCGGAAATTCTGAGTTCCGCATAGGCACCAACTTTGCGGGCTGAGACCCGAACCTCTCCATTGTCCGGAGTGAACTTGATGGAGTTTGCAAGCAGGTTCAGCAGGATCTGTTTAACAGCGCGGCGGTCAGCCTGCAGATGCATCTGAGGCAGGTTTTCGCTGACAACCTTGATGTTTTTCTCGGCTGCCGTTGCAGAGATAATCCGGGTAGCATCCTGAACGATCTGCCGGATCTGAACATCTTCAACAGACAGTTCAATCCGTCCGGCTTCAATTTTGGACATATCCAGAATATCGTTGATCACGTTCAGCAGATAGTTGCCGGAGGAATGAATGTCCTTGCAATATTCCCGGTACTTATCAGATCCAAGGTCGCCAAACATAGCCTGATCCATGATCTCGGAGAAGCCGATGATCGCATTCAGGGGTGTTCTCAACTCGTGGGAGATGTTTGCCAGGAACTCTGACTTCGCCTGGTTTGCTTCTTCCGCCCGGGTCTTTTCATCCGCATATTTCTCGGTCAGTTCCACCAGCTGCTGTGCCTGAAGCTCAAGTTTCTGCCGTGACTGGCGCAAGTCGGCAATGGTCGCCATATGGCCCCGCTCGGACTCAAGTAGTTTCTCTTCCTTACGTTTCAGCTCTGTAATATCGGTGCCAACGGAAACGAAGCCACCATCTTTGGTGCGGCGCTCCGAAACCTGAAGCCAGCGACCACCTTCCATCTCAACCTTGTAGGCGCTCCCTATATTGCTATCAATGTTCTCCCCTTCCTCCGGCTCTGAAATAATCGGTTGGCTGGCAGAGGACATGACGGTGGCATAAGGAGTACCCGACTGAACAACATGGTCTGGTAACTGGTGCAGTTTGCGGTAATTGGAGTTACACATTACCAGATGGTTGTCCGCATCCCACAAAACAAAGGCCTCGGAGATGTTTTCAATCGCATCACGCAGGCGCAGATCAGCTGTGCGGTTCTGTTCAGCCAAACGCTTCTGTTCAGTCACATCCATACAGATGCCGATCAGATGGGGTTCATTTGTACCCGCATCGGTTTGAACTTCTGCACGAACACGCAGCCAGACCCAGGAACCATCAATGTGACGCATGCGCCATTGACGATCTACGTTGTTCTTGCCGATATCCAGAAGGCTTTTGGCAAGATCATAAAGATCCACATCATCAGCATGGGTAAGGGATTGGATTTCTGCAAAGCCCATAATGTCATTGCGCGGTTCCATACCCAGCATTTCATAGAGCGAGGCAGACCAGAACACGCGGCCACGCGACAGATCCCAGTCAAACAGGCCACAACGACCACGGTTAAGTGCTGCGTCTATGCGGGTGCGCGTCGCCGAATAAATGCTATCTGCCTGCTGTGCACGAGTTGCCTGCGCAAAATAGGCGTAGATGATGACCAGCAGAACCATTGAGGTTGCGACAAAGATCGTAACATTGGTGGAAAGCTCAGCGCGCCAGGAGGAAAAAATTGCATCTTCCGGCTGCATGATAGCAACCATACCAAGTTTGTTGGGCAAATGATGAACCGTTGCGCGGGTTGCATCACTGGTGCCCTCATTGAGCGTTAAAACACCTGCGCGCTTTCCAAAGAACGTCATCGGTTGCGTGTCACCAAGGAAACTGGTGATCTTCAACCCTTCCATGTCAGGACGGGTCGGGGCGCTGGCAACAATGATGCCGTTTGGGTCAGTCATAAGAATCTGGCGGCTTTGACTGGTGGCCCGAGGTGGCAGGGCCTCAGAAAGTGCACGCTGTAAAGCGGACGTCAGGCCCGCGGAGCCTTTTTCTTGCTCAGAAATTTCAAGGCTGGCGGTCAGGGCAGTTGCAATAAGTGTGAGATCGTCCTGAGCCTTCTGGCTGACACGCTCATAATTGTAAGCAATCTCAAGTCCGCGAAAAATAGCGGTACACGCAATGAACACGATGCAAAGTGCAGGAATAATTCTGCGCATCATGGGTTCCGTAGTTAAGAGACGTTGGTAGGCTGGTTGAGCGAGCAACTTGATATGTCCGGTCAAAGCATCTTCTTTGCCTGCCCGTTTGGTCGAACTCAAGAGTCGTCGAGCAGTCGCGCCCCCCGCAAAGGCTCGTGCCATGAATGCCCTCCATGTGTCAGATTCCGCTGCAAATAACCCAGGTAATAAATCACCCGAATCACTTTTATTTGAGTCTATCCGAATCAACTTGTCCAGAGTCTCCCTACAAAAAAATGGTTAACGGCAGCACATTTTGCTGCCGTTAATTTTTCCGGGACCCTCAGAGACTTCACAGGATGCAAAGCAGACTGTCTTAGTCTAGGCACAGCTCAACTATTTCTTTGACATCGGTAGAGAGTTGCTGGTCAGATTCAAGAATTCGCTTCAAAGCGGCTTCCGCCTTTACTCTGCGTTGCGCATTCATATTCTTCCAGGTGCCAAAATTTTTGACCATTCTGGAAGCAACCTGAGGGTTAGTCTTGTCCAGTTGCAACGTGATTTCAGCAAGATAATCATATCCTACGCCATCAGCAGCATGGAAACCTCTTGTATTGCCCCTCAGGAAGCCGCCCATGAGCGCATAGATGCGATTTGGATTATCCCAGGAAAACGCAGGATGTTCTGTAAGAGTACGCAGAGCACCAATCGTGTCTTTGTTTGGTGCGCTGGCCGCAATGCCCAACCATTTATCCATGGCAAGAGCAATACCCTTGTGGCGTTCTTCAAAGGAAGCCATCGCTTCTTGTGCTCCTGCAAGCTGAAACCTGACCAGGAAGTTCAAGGCACTGATCCGGTCCGTCATGTTATCGGCAGCATCAAAATGCGCTTTAGTCAGAGCTGCGCTGTCTTCATATTTACTTGCTGCTAAATAAGATAAACAACGCAGCCTGAGTGAACGCTTGCCGGCTGAAACAGCATCCGGGCTGAATGTTGCCGGCATCTCCAATGCATCATAGATTCGTTTGAAGGTGTCATAGAGCGCAACACCGATATCTTTGGAGAAGGCATCACGCGCATTGCCGATGGCATCTGTGTCGATATCCTTGCCAATTTCGAGTGCGACTGCCTGCTCGCTTGGCAACATCAGCCCAAAGCCGCGGAATGCATGGTCAAGCCTCTCATCCTCTGCCATGTGACCGAGAGCCTCAATAAAGGCATCCTTGCCTGCCGGTTCTTCGCCGGTGGTCAGTTCAATAAGCAGTTCGGTCATCAGTGCTTGAGCAGCCTGCCAGCGATTGAACGGGTCAATGTCGTGGCGCATCAGGAAAATCTGATCTTCACGGGACAGGCCTGTTTCCAGCTTAACCGGAGCTGAGAACTCACGCAGCAGGGAAGGAACAGGCTTGCTGCCGATGCCATGGAAGACAACAGTCTGCTCGTTTTTGCTCAGATACAGCAAATCACCATCGACTTGCGCACCTTCGACACTGGAAAACGCAAGGTCATCGCCATTCGGGCCGACCAGGCCAAATCGAATAGGAATGAAGAATGGTTTCTTTTGATCCTGTCCCGGTGTCGGGGCATTAACCTGCTCAAGATGCAGAGTGAAAGTCTTTACAGCCTCGTCGTAGGAGCCTTTTGCCTTAACAACTGGCGTCCCGGACTGGTGGTACCACAAGCTGAAATGAGACAAATCGAATCTGGTTGCATCTTCAAAGCATTTAATGAAATCCTCAATGGTTGAGGCATCACCGTCATGCCGCTTGAAATATAGCTCCATCCCTCTTCTGAAATTGTCTGCACCAAGGATAGTCTTGATCATACGAACCAGCTCAGCGCCTTTGTCATAAACAGTGGCTGTATAGAAGTTGTTGATCTCTTTGTATTCTGTCGGGCGAACCGGATGCGAAAGAGGCCCCTGATCCTCAGGGAACTGACGGGACTTCAGGCGGATCACATCAGCAATTCGTTTCACAGGGCGGGAACGTTCATCAGAAGAGAACTCCTGATCACGGAACACAGTCAAACCTTCCTTCAGACAAAGCTGGAACCATTCACGGCAGGTAATGCGGTTGCCAGTCCAGTTGTGGAAGTATTCGTGGGCGACAACGGTCTCAATACTTTCGTAATCGGAGTCAGTAGCTGTGTCACTATCGGCCAGAATATACTTGTCGTTGAAGATATTAAGGCCTTTATTCTCCATTGCGCCCATGTTGAACGCAGAAACAGCAACAATGTTGAACACATCCAGATCGTATTCACGGCCAAATACCTTCTCGTCCCAGCGCATCGAACGGATCAGACTGTCCATGGACCAATCAGCGCGGTCCTCATTGCCTTTTTCGACAAAGATGTTCAGATCAACTGGTGTGCCGGAGGCTGTGGTGTACTTCTCTGAAATGCAGGCAAGATCGCCTGCAACAAGTGCAAACAGATAAGCTGGCTTCGGGTGTGGATCATGCCACACTGCAAAGTGACGGTCAGTGCCTTCAATGTTACCTGAGGACTGTGGATTACCATTACCCAGCAAAATCGGATTAGTCGCTTTGTCTGCTTCAATGCGGGTGGTGAATACGGAAAGTACATCCGGGCGATCATAGTAATAAGTGATCCGGCGGAAACCCTCTGCTTCACACTGAGTGCAGTAAATGCCCTGAGAAAGGTATAGCCCTTCAAGTTTTGTGTTGGTGGTTGGGTTGACCCTGGTGACAACTTCCAGCTGGAAGCGCTCAGCAGGGGGAGCATGAATGACCAGTTTGTCGGCAGCGGCTTCAAAAGTGTCTTTTGCCAATGCTGTGCCATCGATGGCAGCGGAGACCAGCGTAAGATCATCACCATCCAGCTTAAGCGGAGTGCCGACTTTGGTGCCTTTGCGTTTGGAAAGGGTAAGGGTGGAAATAATCTCGGTTTCTTCTGGCTGAAGCTTGAAGACGAGAGAAACATTCTCGATGATGTAGGGTGTCTCTTTGTAGTCTTTCAGTTTAATGAGCTGAGCTGTCTCAGTTCGCATATCTGTTCTCCCGGAAATGTTGAAGCAGTTTGAGCGCTCCGTGGCTCGGGCTCCCAAATTTTATGTAGATCGGCGGTACCGTTGAAAACGGTTACGGTCAAATGCAGGGACCGAAAACCTCTTCACTTTTGCACCCAAAAAACAAATTATCAAGCAAGGGAAGGACTGGAAGGAGGTCATGACAGATCCTCGTAAGCACGATTCAGGAAAAACAGGTAGCACTGACTTCCTGAAACAGACTATAAAAAGCTGAGGTTGCTTCCGTGACGGCTCCCCTTGAAAACATAAAAGTATTGGAACTGGCGCGCATTCTGGCAGGCCCATGGATCGGACAAACCCTCTCAGATTTGGGAGCGGATGTCATCAAGGTGGAAAGCCCGGACGGTGATGATACCCGAACCTGGGGACCTCCGTTTGTTGAGGAAAAGGGTGGTAGCAAAAGCGCAGCCTACTTCCATGCCTGCAACCGCGGTAAACGATCTATCACAGCTGACTTCTTAAAGCAGGGAGACCTTGAGCTCATTTATGATCTGGTGCGCCAAAGTGATGTGCTGATCGAAAACTTCAAGGTTGGTGGTCTGGCGAAATTTGGCCTCGATTACAATAGTCTCAGGAAGATTAATCCAAAGCTGATCTATTGTTCTGTGACTGGTTTTGGTCAGGGCGGTCCGTATGCCCATCGCGCCGGATATGATTTCATGATCCAGGGCATGGGCGGTATAATGGACCTGACCGGTTCGCCAGATGGCGAACCTCAAAAAGTAGGTGTGGCTATCGCTGACATCTTCACAGGCCTTTACGGTGTCATCGGTATTCAGGCTGCCCTGCACCGTCGCGATCTGACCGGCGAAGGCGAATGGATTGATATGGCTTTGCTGGATGCTCAGGTCGGTGTGTTAGCCAATCAGGCGATGAATTATCTGAGCAGTGGCAATGTCCCAGGTCGTATGGGCAATGCTCACCCAAACATCGTTCCATACCAGGTCTTTGAAGTGAAAGACGGTCACCTTATTGTGGCGGTAGGCAACGACACCCAGTTTGCGAACTTTTGCAGGATTCTCGGAGCGGAAGAGCTGTCTGAGGACGAGCATTATGCCACCAACCCGTCCCGCGTGAAACATCGCAAAGAATTAACAGAAAAGCTTCAGGCACTGGTTCTGACTTTCAACCGAGATGAACTCCTGACAAAGATGGAAGAGCGCGGCGTTCCTGCTGGTCCGATCAACACAGTTGCTGATGTTTTGCAGGACCCGCAAATTGAACATCGTCAAATGAAGGTCAATCTGCCTGCCTCATCTAAAGACCAGGACCAGCAAACCTATGTGCGTACACCAATTCAGTTTACTAATTCTGAGCTGAAGCTGGAGAAAGGTGCACCGGCACTCGATGAGCATAGAAAACAGATATTGAGAGAATTGGGCAAATAAGCCGTAGAATAAAGGCTGGCGATACCATGTGCAGGAAGGCAGTTTGACCCTCAGTCCGGGGAGTGATTTAACGGGTTGGCATTCCTCACAAAGGTAGGTCACGGTTTGAAGTTTTGGAATAGCATCAGGCGTAAGGCACTCGGTGTACGGCGGTGCGACTACAAGTTGTCACTGACCTGGTTGGTGAGTTTGACCTTCGTGACCGTAGTGACGTTGTGCGGCGGCAGTGTGCTGTATTTGTCGGTTCACACTAACCTGAAGAATACGCGAAGCCTTATCGAAAAAGCTTCGATCTCGTCGACCGAGGCAATAAACAACGCTTTGGGTACCTACATGAGACCGGCATTCTCCGCAGTGAATGTAATCAAAATTTATGCGGAAGAGCAGTCAACGGTGCAAAATGCCATCTTTCGCGCACGCCAGACTTTTCGTGGCGTATTGTTCGGCGTGAAAAGTATTGAAGGCTTAGTATTGTCGTTGCCCGATGGAACCGCCTGGGGCTTAAGGCACTCCGAAAATCGGCTGGATCTGGTCACATTCTACCCTGAGCAATCTCTCTTCCAGTTCTCAAATCTGCAAAGCTCTGCAGCCCAAAGAGAACAGGAGCCATTTTGGGGAGATTATTATGCAAGTGGTGAAGACCCATTTGGCACGGTGACAAGTGCGATTGAATATGAAGGCGAGACAATCGCCTATGTGTCGGCAATCATAACCATGAAGGGTATTGGTTCCATTTTGTCTCCACGCAGAGACAACACCCTGGTCCAGGACGAAAAGGAAGATGTCACTCGATTTATCCTGACCGACAAAAATCGGGTACTCGCATACTCCTCGCCAGCCAATGAGCTGCAGCAGTACAATCTACTGGCACATACCTCAGAGTTTGGAGACCCCGTTCTGGCTAAGGTCGAAGGGATTGAAGCTCAGCCTCTTAGTCAGCGGGCGCGCAAACGGGGCGTTGAGATGCGTCTGATTAATAATGGCGGGGATATGTATATTCTTGTCTCGCAAAAGCTTATATCACCAGATGGTGAGGTCTATTACGTGGGTGAGTATCAGCTGGCAAATTCGCGCTATGATGAGTTCACTCGCCTGATCCACTCGGTTTATGCAGGCGTGGCTGTTGTTTTCCTGTCCGCACTTGTTGCGTTCTTTTTTTCAAGACGCCTGTCGTACCCGTTGAAAGGCATAGCTGCACGTGCTCAAAAGTTCGGAGCTCTCGAATTTGAACATCTCGAGCCACTGCCGCGCAGTCACATTCGTGAAATGGATCAGATCACGTCTGCGATGAATGCCAGCACCAGTGGATTGCAGGCTATGAGCCGGTATATCCCGAAGTCGCTCTATTCCAAGTTGATGGCAATCGGTATTGATCGGGCGGCTAAGGCGAAGGAAGCAGAACTGACGATCCTGTTTACGGACATCGAAGGTTTTACATCGATCTCAGAAAACAGAAGTGCTGGCGAAGTGGCTGGTCTGCTCAATGATCATTTTAAACTGCTGGTGTCCGCAGTCGAAGCGCATCAGGGTACAGTTGATAAATTCGTCGGTGACGGGATGCTCGCATTCTGGGGAGCACCAAATGAGATGGAAGACCACGCACAGCGCGCTATTGCCGCTGCAGAAGACATGGTTAAAGCCATACAGAAGGCGAATAAGGCAGCTCCTGAAAATGCTCTTCATGTACGGATCGCCATTCATACTGGCCGGGTGATTGTTGGCAATGTGGGAGCCGTAGAACGTTGGAACTACACCATTGTTGGCGATGCCGTAAACGTGTGTAGTCGTCTGCAGGGCTTGGGGTGCACCATCTCTTCTGTTAAAGGAGCATGTGTGGTGTTGAGTGGTGAAACTGTTGAGAAAGCGGGCCAGCCCGATAATGTAACCCATCGTGGTAGCCATGTTATTCGTGGCCGGAAGGGTAAAGTCGAGGTCTGGCAGCTCAACTCGACCATGTGCGACGACTAAAAATCCCGGCATTATCTTCCAGTTTAATTTAAGTGTGCTGCGTAACCCAACCTCATTGAAAGAAAACACTGTTCTAGTGTGGAAGCCGCGAAAATTTTCCTCGCGTGCACCAGCAACAGGTCAGTGAGGAAGGGACGCGCGTGAACCTGCTTGACGTCAAAGGGTTGTCAGTAGAGTTTCATGGAGATGAAGGGCATCACCAGGTTGTCCGCGATGTGTCTTTTAGTATCCCGGAGAATAAATGCGTCGCTTTGGTCGGTGAGTCAGGGTCCGGCAAGACCGTGATTTCCAGAGCGGTGATGGGTATCCTTCCGGCAAAATCCCGTATCACCTCAGGGCAAATCCTGTTTAGGGACAATCGCAAAAATGGCAAGCAAACAGATATTGCGAAGCTTGCACCAGCAGGCCCGGTTATGCGTGCCATTCGTGGTGATCAGATTGCGATGATCTTTCAGGAGCCAATGGTCTCGCTCTCGCCTCTGCACACCATTGGCGATCAGATCAGCGAAGCGGCAAAACTCCATCGCTCTGTTGGCTCGAAAGAAGCGGTGGAACTGACCAGGGACATGCTCCGCCTGGTTTATTTCCCTGAGCCAGAGCGAGTAATCCGTGCCTATCCGTTTGAGCTTTCCGGAGGCTTGCGGCAGCGTGCGCTCATCGCCATGGCGTTGATCTGCCAGCCCACACTTCTTATCGCAGATGAACCGACAACCGCGCTGGATGTCACCATTCAGGCCGAAATTCTGAAGCTGATCAAAGAAGTGCAAACTGAGCTGAATATGACCCTGCTCATGATCACACATGACTTTGGTGTAGTCACAAATATGGCAGACGAAGTTGTCGTGGTCTATAACGGTGAGGTTATGGAAAAAGGCAGTGTTGAAGATCTGTTCCTGAGCCCGCAACATCCCTATCTGAAAGCTTTGCTCAACGCAGTTCCGTCGCTTTCCATGGAGCCGGATAAACGTCTGGTTCCAATCAGGCCAATCAAACCGCGCACTCATCACTCTGATTTGCAACCTCGTCCGGCTGGTAAGACACATGCGTTCCGTGGAGCGGCACTCATACAGCTTGAGGGAGTTTGTAAGGATTTCACACTCCGGAATTTACGTGGCAAAAAACTCAGAGGCATGACAACCGCACTGGACAATGTATCTTTGACTGTGCGCAAAGGTGAATGTCTGGGCATTGTAGGGGAATCTGGTTCCGGAAAGACCACCGCATCTCTTGCAATGTTACGTGCCTTTCCTTTGACACGCGGCAGAATCTCCTACACCACAGAGGATGGACCACGCGACATTCAAAGTTTCTCTGAAAAAGAGCTCTTTCAATATCGCAAGAAGGCGCAGATCATTTTTCAGGACCCGTTCTCTTCGCTGAACCCGCGCCGAACACTCAACGAGATCTTGCAGGAACCACTCGTCATACACCGCATGGGTGACAGTCTCAGTCAAGGCGCCCGCATTCGCGAACTGATTGATCTGGTTGGCCTGTCGCCAAGGTATTTACGCCGTTATCCGCATTCTTTTTCCGGTGGTCAGAGACAGCGTATCGGGATCGCAAGAGCACTGGCATTAAACCCCGGGTTCCTGATTTGTGACGAGCCGACATCCGCACTTGATGTGTCAGTACAAGCACAGATCCTGAATCTGCTCAAAGACCTGAAAAATGAGTTGGGCCTGACCTATGTTTTCGTCAGCCACAACCTTGCTGTGGTTGACTACATCTCCGATCGCGTTGCGGTCATGTGCAAAGGCAAGGTTGTTGAAGTCGGACCAACGCGGCAGATCATAGACAACCCGATCCACCCTTATACACGCGCACTCCTCACAGCGGTGCCGGAACCTTCTTTGGATCACAAGCTGGATTTTTCATCCCTGGCAGGAACAGCAAGCTCAGACCCGACTCAATGGCCTTCACCCTACCGGATGCGGTACAAAACCGTCCCGGATCTGGTTGAAATTGAGGCGGAACATTGGGTGTGTGCTCCAGGGATGGAGAGTATGGGTGATATTGTCGGACCAGGAGGTAGCCATATATGAGAAGACCTGGCCTCCTCACGACTGCTGTTATGTTTTTTACTCTGGCAGTGCCTACTGTCTCAGCAGCTCTGATCCTGAAGGAAACATCGGGGATCCCTCCGGGCTTACCATCTGTTGTGGATCGTGTGCCCAGGGAACCACTGGTGACAAACCCCAGTGATATTGGCCGTGTAATCGGCGTGCAGGGTGGTGCACTGAACACGCTCATTTCTCGGCCTAAAGACCTTCGGCTGATCAATGTGTGGGGTTATGCAAGACTGGTCGGGTACAATGAAAATTTCGAACTCAATCCAGATATTTTGGAAAGCGTCGACAACCACCAGGACAAGGTCTTCACTCTGAACCTGCGTGAAGGCCATAAATGGTCTGATGGCAGTTCCTTCAATGCAGAAGATTTTCGGTTCTGGTTTGAAGATGTCGCCTTAAATGAGGAGCTTAACCCTGTCGGCCTGCCGGGATTTATGCTGGTGGATGGCGAGGGTCCCAGGTTCTCAGTTATCGATGCGACCACTGTCCGGTTTGAGTGGCATGAGCCAAACCCTTTATTCTTGCAGGAACTTGCGAAAGCACGCCCGCCTTTCATTTACCGCCCATCTGCCTATATGAAGCAGTTTCATGAAAAATACGGAAATCCGGAATTTATCCGCCAGATCGCCCGTATTGAGAAGGTGCGAGGGTGGGCGCCGCTGTTTAACCGTATGGATGACATGTACGGAGCCTCCAATCCGCATATCCCCACATTGCAGCCATGGGTGCCTCGTAATGCCTCGGGTGATCGCCGAGCAGTCATGGAGCGTAATCCGTTTTTTCACCGCGTGGACAGTGCAGGGCAGCAACTTCCTTACATTGATCGCATCATTATGGACGTGGTAGATGGAAAACTCATTCCAGCAAAGACGCTGGCAGGGGAGAGTGATTTGCAGGCGCGTGGACTAGGGTTTTCTGATATCTCCGTCCTTAAACGCGGCGAGCAAAAACATAATTATGATACGCGTCTCTGGCTCAACTCAAAAGGCTCTGAGATCTCAATCCTTCCCAATCTCAGCGTCAAAGACCCTGCATGGCGCAAGCTGATGCAAGATCGCAGATTTCGCCATGCACTCTCGTTGGGTATTGATCGTGAACTCATAAACAAAGTGCTCTATTTTGGTTTGGGCCGCGCGGGCAACGATACTGTTCTCAACATTTCTCCGCTGTATCAGCCAGACTTTCAGAGGGCCTGGGCCGAGTTTAATCCGGACCTTGCCAACCAGTTGCTGGACGATATTGGTCTGATAGGCAGGCGAGGGGATGGCGTGCGCTTGTTGGAAGACGGACGCCCGCTGCAACTCATCATCGAAACCACGGGGGAGAGTGCTGAGCAGGATGATGCCTTGGAACTTGTTGCGGAAACGTGGAAGGAGATTGGTGTCTCTGCGTTCATCCGCCCCAGCCAACGCGATACAATCCGGGCCCGGGCGCTTTCCGGATCTTTGATGATGTCAGTCTGGTCCGGTTTTGAAAATGGCGTGCCAACAGCAGATATGCCGCCGATTGACTATGCTCCGACACGCGAAGATTTTCTCTCATGGGCGCCTTGGGGTAATTACTATGAAAGTGACGGGCGCACAGGTGTTAAACCGGACTGGCCTCCGGCGATACGCCTGATTGAGCTCTTCGACCAATGGCTGGTGAGCAGCAGTTTCAAAGAACGGGACATGATCTGGAAACAGATCCTGCAGATCCACGCGGATGAGACAATTCATATCGGTCTGGTCAACGCCGTCCGGCAACCCGTTGTTGTTAAGGGGCTGCTAAATGTGCCTGAGATGGGCATCTATGGTTGGGACCCCGGAGCACAGTTCGGTATCCACCGCATGGATCTCTTCTTTTTTGAAGACCTCTTGCCCGACGAAGACGCTCTTCCTCACTGATTTTTTCACTTGCCTTAAGCGCGGGCTAACAGGTCTTTTCAAACCTGATTAGATTTTCTCAGAAAAATCCAGGTGAGCTCCTTTAGACTTACCCTCAAGTGGTGAGAAAAGAAAGGGAAACGGGTGCCCAATTACATCCTGCGGCGATTGCTGGTGATGATACCAACGCTTGCTGCCATCAGTTTCCTGATTTTCTTCATCATCGAATTGCCCGAAGGGGATTACATCTCCAACCAGATCGCCATGCTCCGCTCAACCGGGGAAAGCGCATCCATCGGCAGACTGGAGTATTTGCGCACAGAGTTTGCCCTCGATAGACCGTTTGTGGAGCGTTACGGCATATGGGTGGGGCTCTGGCCCGGACCCAACGGGTATGATGGACTAATTCAGGGCAACTGGGGCTGGTCCTTTGAGTATGACCAGCCGGTTGGTGAAGTGGTCAGCCCAACATTGCCGCTGACGGTTGCACTCAACCTTGCCTCAATCCTCTTTGTTTACTGCGTTGCCTTTCCCATCGGCATTTACTCCGCAACACACCAGTACTCAGTGGGAGATTATAGTTTCACCCTTATCGGATATCTCGGCCTCGCGACCCCTAACTTTCTGTTGGCATTGGTTTTAATGTATCTCGCCAATAGCTGGTTTGGACTGACGGTGGGGGGCATCATGGACGAGCACTACATTGGCGATCCCATGAGTGGCGCAAAAGCCCTGTCTATTGTGGCTCATCTGATAGTTCCAGTGATCGTAATCGGAACATCCGGCACCGCCGCGATGATCCGTCGGCTACGCGCCAACCTGCTGGATGAAATCTACAAACAATACGTCACCACCGCCCGCTCAAAGGGAATGCGGGAGAGCAAACTCCTCGTCAAATATCCCCTTCGTGTTGCTCTCAACCCATTCATTGCGGATATAGGCAATCTTATTCCCTCTCTTGTGTCAGGCTCGGTTATTGTTTCAGTTGTACTCAACCTTCCCACCGTCGGTCCTGTCCTTCTGGGTGCGCTTCAATCTCAGGACCAGTTCCTCGCAGGGTTTATTCTCCTCTTCGTCTCCATCCTCACATTATTTGGCATGTTGGTCTCTGATGTCTTGCTTGGCTATCTTGATCCACGAATTCGGCTCGGAAAAGAAGGGGCCAGACAATGACCCCGGGCGAACGTGGAGAGGACAAAGCAGAGCACTACGTCAACCCTAAAGGCTTTGACCCTATGGATGTCGAGGTCCTGACCGGAGAACAGGAGCGATACTATCAAGCCGCACAATGGAAGATCATCTGGTGGAAGTTTCGCAAGCATAAACTGGCAGTTTTCTCGGCGATCCTCCTCTTCTTCTTCTACCTGTGCGTCCCCTTTGCAGAAATCATTGCACCTTATCCGGTGGCAAAGCGGAACGCAGATTTCCTCTTCGCCCCACCTCAGGCCATCCACCTGTTCCATGAAGGCAAACTGGCCGGACCCTTTGTGTATGGATTAAATGCGTCGGTGGACTTGGAAAACTTAAAATGGGTCTATGAGACAGACACCACAAAAGTTCAAAAACTCCGGTTCTTCTGCAAAGGTGAACCCTACAGGTTCTGGGGTCTGTTTCCGGCAAATTTTCACGTAGTTTGCCCGGCTGAAGACGGGACACTGTTTATTGCAGGAACGGACAGATTAGGGCGTGACCAATATTCAGGCCTCGTCTATGGAGCCAGGCTATCTCTCACCATTGGCCTTGTCGGGGTAAGCATATCCATGGTGCTTGGCGTCTTGTTAGGGGGACTAGCCGGCTTCTTTGGTGGGTGGGTTGATAGCTCTATTCAGCGTGCTATCGAAATCATGCGCTCATTGCCCGAACTCCCGCTCTGGATGGCTCTGTCCGCAGCCTTGCCTGTAACGTGGTCGCCTGTCTGGATTTACTTTGGCCTGACGGTCATTCTCGGTCTGCTGGACTGGCCTGGATTAGCACGTGCGGTCCGGTCCAAATTGCTCTCGTTAAGAGAAGAAGAATATGCTAAGGCTGCTGCGCTCATGGGGGCAGGCCCTGGTCGCATTATTGTCAAACATCTGCTCCCCGGATTCACAAGTCATCTGGTCGCTTCTGCAACGCTCTCAGTGCCAGCGATGATACTGGGTGAAACGGCATTGTCCTTCCTGAACCTGGGACTGCGGAGGCCAGCTGTTTCATGGGGTGTTCTTCTCAATGAAGCGCAAAATATCTCAGTCGTTACTATATATCCATGGTTGATGGCGCCGGTTATTCCGATCATCATTGTCGTTCTTGCCTTCAATTTCATGGGTGACGGGCTTCGTGATGCAGCTGATCCTTATAAGTAGCTGGAGTTTCTGATATAATGGAAAACCTCTCAGATGAGTGGGATCGCCAGTACAAAGCAGGGCGCTGGCATTTTCTTAATGATATCAAAGAGGCTGCACGCTACGGAATACTCTCCGCATGGCTGGAACAAACCGCTACAACGCGGGCCGTACTGGATGTTGGCTGCGGTGAGGCAACTCTGTATCACTACCTGAAGTCATCAGGCCTGAAGCAGTATTGTGGTATTGACCTCTCAGAAATTGCTCTGGGCAACGCCTGCGTAACGAAGGACTGTACATGGCTTGTGCAGTCTGATCTTGAGAGTTTCACCCCCAAACCGGAGGATACATTCTCAGCAATTGTCTTTAATGAAGTGCTCTATTTCTGCGAGGAGCCGGAGTTGCAACTTAATCGCTACGCAAAGTTTCTGGAAGACGACGGCGTTATTGCAATCTCCATGTATACGCCTGCGCGAGAGAAATCAGGAGCGAACAGATCCATCCGGAAGGTCTGGGGTGAAACAAACAATACAGATCGCTGGCAGGTGCTTGATGACCTGGAGTTGAAGTCATACTCAAAGAAGGCAGATTGGAAACTTCGGCTGGTCAGACCCGTCCGGAAGCCAGGCAAAAATTTCGCCTCGCTTCATCCAGAAGTTCCCGGGAGCTGAGCCATTTAACTGCAGGATGAGCAGATGTGAGTTTGAAAAATCCCGCAAGAAACCCAGAGCATCCCTCACCGTGGTCAAGATGATGTGTCAGCAATCCAATCGGTTCGGTTGCGTTGGTTCGCCGTCGGCAAAGCTGCAGCTCTAACCGTTTGTGCACCGCTTCCCATCCAATAAAGCCTTTGTTTTTCTTCCATTTGATGATGTCAATGTGGCTTTGGATCTGTGGCAGGCGAAAATGATTGATCCAGGTAAACGTGGATAATCCGTAGTCTCCCTGCTCTTTGAGGAGTTGCACTGTGTGTGGCGCAATCCGGTTCCAGGGAGGCACAAACAGAGGCACAAAGCGCTCGCCAAATAAGTTTTGCAGGATCTTCCGGCCTTCCGCTAATTCTTTTGCCATCTCCTTTGAAGTTCGCCGCCACCCAAATTCACTGGCCTTTTCTCCGCGGGATTTCCTCTGATAATTCTTATGCTGCCATCCATGATGAACGACATTAACATCCAGCGTTTTCTTAAGGCGCTGGGCGAGTGCTTCTGTAGCGGGTTCGGGAATAACGGCAAGTGAAAGCGGAATGCAGAACTGATCAGAAAACTCAAGCAGGACTTCCAGGGCTGGTGTCGTCGAAACAGCATCATCATCCCGCCACCAGAACTTGACCGTAAGGCCGCGCTCCTCGAACCAGTTGAGGTGCCGGGTGAGATGATATTCAAACGCTCCTAGGTGGTTACCTGCGAAATTTCCAGGTTCCCGGATTGGTTTAATGACAGGTGCAGTGTTAAAGATCACGAGAAATATTCCTTTCCCATATTCCCCCAAATGCATTGTCCATGGGCTTTTCCAGACCAAGATCTGCGGCCAGCACCTGAGCGGATATTTCAGCTCCATTGAGTGCCACTTGTAAGTCTGGAGCGGGAAGGGAGAGTGCTTTTTGCGCTGCTTGCGCAAGCGTATCAGGGCTAAGTACTTTTTCGGGAACAGCCACAGCTCTGTGATGCTTCATAAGGCTGAGCGCGCGTTGAGTCTGTTCGGTCTCGGCTTCCTGTGCGAAGGGGACCAGAACGGATGGAGTACCTGCGCGTAGTATGTCGACAACAGTGTTGTAACCAGCTTGAGAAATGGAGAGCTTGGCGTTATTTAAAAGAGCGGGGAAGTCTTTTCGAGCCCGTTCAATAATTAGCTCTGATGAGGAAAGTCCGGAAAGCTGGCGGAACTCAGCGTCGGGAACATCCTGTCCGACGAGTACTCGCCACTTATGACTGATGTTGGGTGACATATGGTTCGGAGCAGAAAGAGCAACCCGCAACAACGCAGAGCCGGCAGCCCCACCTCCACACGAAACGATAATCTCGTCCGTTCCATCAGTTGAAGGTGCGGATGTTGCCCGGTCATCACTGATGTAGCCTGTGTAGCGGATATGTGAACTTACCCTGTTTGAGAAAGGAAAACTCTCGTCAAACGTGATGAGTTGCGGATCTGAATGGACAAGGATCCGATCATAAAAGGCACAGGCCTGTGAGGCCATCCATTCCTCTTTCCAAAGCTCGTCTTTGCGCACCAGAATGTCACGCACGGAACAGACCACCCACGGAGGGGAGAGTGTGCTGCCGGCGCATTCAAGAAGACGCATCATCTCGGCTGCAAACATCCTGCGCCCGAAGGGGTAGGTTTCCGTGACCAGCAAGTCAAAATTCTCAGAGGAAAAGGCCGAAAGCGTTGCGGTGATGCGCTTCTCCCACCACGCTTCATCAACCGGGGAATTAAGTTCATCCAGAAGAACATCAAATCTTGCGCTGGCAGCACGCACAGCAGGTAACCGGACAATCGAAAGGCCGTCGCAGTTAAGCGTGTCGGGAATACGGTTCCCGGTTGCCAGTGTCACTGCAATACCTTGACGTACCAGCGCCCTGGCGAGAGCTACAGCCCTTACGATGTGTCCTGATCCAAGCAAGTGCTGGACATGGAAGAAGGCTTTCATCTTCGGCCTCCGTGAACTCTCCGCTTAAACTGGTGATGTTGAACAGCGGCGTTGAGCACCTTGTCCAGCCCTCTTGCACCAGCTTCGAGACTATGGTTTTTATGAATATTTTCTATAGCTGCCAGACCCATGTTCTCTCGTTTATGTGGGTTTTTTATAAGAGACATCAGGTTCTGAGCCAAAGCAGAGGCGTCACCTTCATCTGAAAGTAAGCCACTGGTGCCGTCCTCCACAATGTCAGGCACACCAAACACCCGGCCGCCAACCACGGGCAATCCGCAGGATTGAGCTTCCAGAAACACAAAGCCGAAGGCCTCACGAATGGCAGGCCAGACAAAAATATCGTGAGATCGATAGAGCTGCGGCATTTCCTGCCATGGAATAAGTCCAACAAACTCAGTGCTTTCCCGATCAAACAACGGCTCAATCTCACCTCGTGCTGGTCCGTCCCCGGCAATGGTCAGTCGCCATGGCAGGTCGACAATCTGTTTTAAAGCTGCAGCGAGCACCATGTAAGAAAACTGCTTATCACCTTCACGCATCATGCCTGCGCAAAGCAGCCGGACCTTTCCATCAGCTGACCCTTTCGTGACGCTTTGACTGACCTCAAACTTTGCAGTCTCCAAAAACGGGGGCAGAACGGTCAGGACGTCCTCTCTCAAAACCTCTTTCAGGCATTGCGCATCAGATTTAGTCAGAGCGACGACCTGATTGGCCTGAGCAAGAGCTGCATCTGCTGCATTAAATCCAAGAGCCCAGTTTCCTGCCTGTCGTTTGGGTGCGCGACTGGCCTCTACGACCACATAAGGAATGTTGAACTTGGCGCAAAGGTAGGGCCCGATCCAGTCAGGTGCTTTGTGGTAGAGGTGATATGTGAGAAACACATCAGGTACGTTACTGTGTTCAATCCAGCGCTCAGCGATAGCCTTTGCCTCTGCGACCGCAAGCTCTTTCAGGTCGCGCGTTACCTCCTCATTACCCTCAGGACGCCAGCTTCGGAATGTGGAGGCAACCTCAACCTCGTGACCTGCCAGCTGCAATGCCCGCACGATCAGCCGCCCCATGGTTCGGTCTCCCGAAGGCACAGGGTGATCGATAGGTTTCATCGGAGCTGTAAAGGCGACTTTCATGAGCAAGGCTCCAGACTTGTCGAAAACTTCTCCTCCAGAAAATCCAGACCGGGCAAGGCGCTGAACCGTCTATGAACGCTTTTAAACGCATTGCTTCCAATACGCTCTCGTTCAGAGGGGCGTGTGATCAGAAGACGCAAAGCCTCTGAAAAAGCAGAGATGTCTTCCGTCGGGCAAAGCAGACCAGTTTCGTTGCTGTCAATTATCTCAGGAAGAGCAGAAATCTCCGTTGAAACACAGGGCAACGCCATGGCTTGTGCTTCCATCACCACGTTTGGCAGGCCGTCCCGGTCACCGGACTTTGAAACACGGCAGGCAAGCGCGAAAATGTCTGCGTTTTCCATTTCTTTCAGCACAAGGCTTCTCGGTTGTGCTCCCAGCCAGGATATACGCGCATCCAGACCAAGCTGTATGCCAAGGTCCTTAAGTGGACGTGACAGCTCCCCTCCGCCGATGTGGGTAAAGTGCCAGTTCAGATCCTTTGGTAATTCACTGAACGCGCGCAACAAGTTGTCATAACCTTTCTTGTCTACCAGTCGTCCGACGGAGATAATCCGAACGCCGTCTGTTCCTGTTCCATCACGTAACGTGGCAGGACGGGGAGCTTCAGGAAATCCGCAAAAATCGAGACCATGATAAACAAGACTGATTTTGTCAGGGTCCGTGCAAAGTGAACGCAGATAGACAAGGTTCGTCCGGGTACAGGTGACCCCCCAGTCTGCATCAGCAAGCTTTGTCTCAAGCTCCCGTAGCCCGGTAGTCCATATGTCTTTGGCATGAGCCGAAAACGACCACCGTCGCCCGGAAAGCAAAGCTGCATAACGCGCAACGGTACAAGGGCTGTGGAGGTAATGTGTGTGTATCCAGGTTACGTCCTCAGGCAATTCATGAGCCATCACACAAGCCTGTCCCCATCGTCGGAAACGTTCAGCATTTCTTTTGTGTTTCAGGTCGCTCTCAAAACAAGATCTTGCTGTTGCATATGCCGGTTGTTTCTTCGCCCACGCCACAGCTTTCTGGACACGAGGAGGATCATCCTTGAGATACTCGGTGAGATAAAGCACATTGGAAGTTATTTTTTCGTGGATGTCATGCACATAAGGATCATAAGGGTGACGTAGCGCCACAATGAGCTGACCTATCCCGCGCTTCTGCAGACCGTAAATCTCCTGGGCAATAAAGGTCTCTGAAAGACGTGGATACCCTTTAACAACAACTGCGATGCGACCAACTGCCATTGTTACCCCGCATTAAATGTGGATTTGACACTGTTACGTGAACTAAGACGTTGTGAGAGTTGCTGCTCACGCATGCCAAGAATTTCGGAAGTTCTCAGATTGATCACATCCAGGCCCCCCAGATATTTTTCCGAATGCGCGTGTGACGGAGGTGCGACAAAGGGAAGATTTGCCAGTGCTTTCACCATCAGCTCAACGCTTGGATATGAGTCAATCGGGAGCATCTGTGCAAGGCCCAGTCGCTGGGCTTGCTCTGCTCGAATAGCCTGTTCTCTGCGTGGTACAACACGGGGAACCAGGAGGGCAGGATTATCAAAGGAAAGAATTTCGCAGAACGTGTTGTAGCCCCCCATCCCGATCACAGCGGTCGCGTTGGCCATATAGGGTTCAATTTCCGGTGTAAATCTGAGGATTTCAACATCCCGCAGATGGGATGTGCGCGTTGAAAACGCTTCTACGTCTGCTTTGCTCATGAAGGGGCCAAGGACAATGAGAGCCGGGAACAACGGGCGCAAACGTGCCTCATATGCCCGCACAACCCAATCGACGAGTTCAACGCCGTCGCCGCCGCCGCCTGGCGTTACCAACACATACGGGGCACCGTCAAACGGGGCTGTAAAGTCCTGAGCTGAACCTGGCATTGATCGGCGCAGGTAGCCGGTAAAGAGCGTCTTTTCCGTCACAGACTGGTCAAAGCCAAGCCCGTCCAATGGGTTGTTCATCACAGAAGGGCCGTAAACCCAGATCTCATCATAAAGATCATTGATGGCAGGGTAAGCGCGTTTGCGAAGCCACTCCTCTTTCAGAACATGCGGGTCATCCATCACATCGCGAAGGCCCAGCACCAGGCGTGTTTTCTGTCCCTTGAGGTACTGAAGTGAGGGGAGAACTTCACCACGAAGCCCAAGCGGTTCTTTATCTACGATGAAGATGTCAGGTTTAAACACCTTGGCAGTGTGCTCAATGATGGATGATCGAATGGCGATGGTCTCGTTGATATCAAGTTGTAGGGAGAGTGAGGTGTATTCACCACTGCGCAGTTTGATCACGCCCGGAATACGGACAAAATCGACCCGGGAACGAAACTCAAAACTACCAATGATGGGAGAGCCTGAAAGGATGAGGACGGACATTTCCGGGAAGGAACCAACCAATGATTGCGCGATTGTGCGGCACCGCCGCAGATGGCCCAACCCAAAGGTATCATGGCTGTAAATCAGAATTTTTGGCGTCATTGCCGTCATGCGCTTTTTATTCCATCTGCTGCGCATAAACCTCAGCATCAGATCAGGTTAGCGGGGAGGCCCACATTGAACGGTCAAACCTGCTTTGCCGGGTTTAAACGCCAAAGTGAGGCCCCATAAATCCGGCAGATCTGGCGGATTTATTCCGTTTTTTAAGATCTTGAAGCATAAAGTTCCCTAGCGTCAGTTTGGGCGTAATTCGCATCGCCTCAGTTTGGGTAGCCTGATCTGAGCTTAATCGGAGTGGACATGGAAAAATCCCTTTTCCAATTCATCTGGAAGAACTCAGCACGCTATCAAATGGCGATCCTTCTGGTCACCATATTGTCCTATCCGGTAAGTTACATCCTGCTGGATCTGCCTAAGACAATTACCAATGAAGCAATTCAGGGTAGCAATTTCCCGGTAGAATTATTCGGAATTCAGCTCGGACAGATTCAGTATCTGGCGGTGCTTTGTATTTTATTTTTGCTTCTTGTTGTTGTTAGCAACTGTATCAAGCTCTACCTGAACGTTTACAAGGGCAGACTGGGTGAGAGGATGTTACGCCAGTTGCGGTTTGAGCTGTTTCAGCGCGTACTTCGCTTTCGCCTGCCTCACTTTAAGAAGGTCAGCTCCGGCGAGATAATACCAATGATTACCGCTGAGGTCGAGGATGTTGGTGGTTTTGTTGGTGAGGCTTTCGCTTTGCCTGCATATCAGGGCGGAATGCTGGTCGTTCAGATCGGCTTTATTTTCATGCAGGATCCGCTGCTCGGGCTGGCCGCTATCTCCCTTTATCCGGTGCAGGGATACATAATTCCAAAGCTTCAGCAAAAGGTCGTACGGTTATCTCGCCAGCGTGTGAAGAATGTGCGCGTGATTGCGGACAAGGTTGGGGAGAGTATCTCTGGTATTTCGGAGATTCACAGCAATGACACCTCAGCATGGCACTCGGCAGATCTCTCAGACAGGCTCTATCGAAACTTCCGTATTCGCTTTGATATCTACAATCGCAAGTATTTTATCAAATTCGTCAATAATTTCATGAACCAGCTGACACCGTTTTTTTTCTACTTCATCGGCGGCTATCTGGTCATCAAAGGGCAGCTCAGTATTGGTGCGCTGATTGCAGTGATAGCGGCCTATAAGGATCTCGCCGGCCCATGGAAAGAGCTGCTGGCTTACTACCAGATGACGGCGGACGTTTCAGTCAAATACCAGACCGTGGTTGAGAACTTTGATCCACCTGACCTTTACGATAAACAGCGCCTGCTGGATGGTGAATCTCTGGTACTCAAAGGCCCGCTCACATTAGACAAACTTGGTCTTTCCGGAGCAGGAACCGGACGGGGAGTACATGGTGTGTCACTTAATGTTGAACCGGGTAAACCACTGGCCGTATCTGGTGTGGATGGTTCCGGACGCGCTGAGCTGTTGCAGATGGCAGCTGGATTGCTGAGCCCCACATCAGGGGCCGTCTCCATCAACAACACTAATTTCGAAAGCATGTCGGAATCGACTTTGGGCCGGCAAATTGCCTATGTCGGTGGACACCTGCATGTCTGGACGGGGACAATTCGCGATAATCTGTTTTACGGATTACGTCACCGGCCTCAGGAAAAGGTTGAGTACGAAGGCAGTGAGCTGAAAAAGCGTCAGCGCCAGTTGAAAGAAGCAGCCATGACGCTGAACCCTCATTTTGATCTAAAGGCGCGTTGGGAAGACTATGTGCGGGCCGATGCGGGTTCTATGCAGGAGCTGGAAGACAAAGCGCTTGAGCTTTGCAAGGTAGCAGGTTTTTCACGTGATCTTTATCTGCTCGGTGTGGAAACAGTCATCAATCCAGGCGAGAAAGAAGAACTGAATGGCAGCCTCATACCTGAGTTGGTAGAGGCGCGCAAAGCCTTGCGTGAGAAAATTCAGAATGATACGAAACTTCAGAATCTCGTCGAGTTCTGGGATCCTGAAAAATTAAATATGTCTGCCAATCTGGCACAGAACCTGTTCTTTGCCAGTCCTAAAGAGCACTTCATGACTATTGAATATGTGCCGGCTGACCCGCAAATTTCTGCCTTTCTAAAAAAGACCGGGTTTGATGTTCTCCTGACGGATGTCGGACTGCAAATTGCGAAGACCATGGTCGAACTGTTCGCTGATGTGAGCACAGACAGTGATTTGCTGAACAGATACTCTTTCATCAGCCGTGAGGAGCTTCCCGAATTTGCCCGCATCGTGAATGAGCAAAAAGGTGAGCAACGACGGAAGCGGCTCAGGGATGTCGACAGGGTCAGTTTAATTGCATTGGCACTTAAGCTCATTCCGGCAAAACATCGCCTTGGTGTTCTGGATGATGACATGTGCGAAAAGATCCTCGCAGCCCGGAAACAGTTCATGGAAACGGTGGGGAAGGACAATGCGCGTTTTGAGTTTTTTGATCCTGACACTTATCTCACCACTTTGAGCATTGAGGAAAATCTGGTTTTCGGCCACGCAAGGCTGGACCGCCGTGATGCGCGTCTGAAAATACAACAGGTTCTGCAGGAGCTGGTGCGTGAAAGAGATCTGATCAACCCAATCCGCCGTGCTGCCTTTGATTATCAAGTGGGTATTGCTGGTGCGAAGTTATCCTCACATCAGCGCAGGTCGATCTGTCTGGTCCGCGCTCTGCTGAAAAATGCGCACATCTACGTTCTGGATGAAACAGCAAGCAGTGTGAGCGCAACGGATATGGCCCTGCGCGAAGAGCTCAGGAAGCTCTTGTCTGATAAAATTCTCATGTTTGGAGTAAGTAATGAGAGTGTTGCAGAGGAGTTTTCTGCAGTGGTTTACCTGGAAAATGGGAGGGTTATCGAAAGATAGTCTTGGGAACTATGGTGAAACAAAGGCGGGATGATGTGAGCTGTAACACAGTTTGCCGGGAGAACTTCAGTTATGTTCAGCAAGTTGTTGGGAGTGGAATGTGACTATTGATGCAGAAGTCCAGGCTTTAAGCCGGGTTCCCCTCTTTCAGGGATTGGAACCAAGCAAATTGCGTCTTCTTGCGTTCATCAGTGATCGCATAGAGTTTCAGGATGGGGAGCATTTGTGCCATCAGGGAGATGATGGGGATAGTGCATTTGTTGTCCTGTCCGGTAAAGTTGCTGTGTTTGTTGATGAAAATGAAGTTGCACGGGTCGGACAATACGCAATAATCGGTGAAATTGCGATCCTGTGTGATGTCCCAAGAACGGCTACACTGCGGGCTGTGGGTACAACCCACATTCTGGCAATATCAAAAGACGATTTTTTGAAACTCATTGCAGAGTTTCCGAAAGTCTCGCTTGAAATCATGCGTGTTTTGGCGTTGCGATTGGAAAAAACCACCAGAGAACTTGCGCAGGTCCGCCCTGCGTCCACTTGAAAGGCCGGATTACTTGAACGAGTTTTCTCTCAAAATTTGGGGTGTTCGCGGTTCAACAACTGCAGCTGGTCCCGAAACTCTTAGATATGGCGGAGAAACAACCTGCTTCGAAGTTCGGGCAGGGGACGTTCTGTTGATGGTTGACTGCGGGTCTGGTGCTCGCAATCTGGGCAAAGAATTGATGAAAGGCCCGCACCGTGACATCTGTATTTTGTTTACACATACGCACCTCGACCATATCTGTGGTTTGCCCTTTTTCGAGCCTGCTTACGACCCCAGTTTCAGTATCAGTTTAACGGCGGGCCATTTTAATGACCCGTGTGATTTGGAGAATATCATATGTCGGATCATGTCGCCCCCTATTTTCCCGGTGGGGGCGAACATGCTAAGTGCTGTTTCCTTTAAAAGTTTCAAGGCAGGAGACACCCTGAAGAAAGACAATGGGCTGATAATCAAAACCGTTGCGCTAAACCATCCCGGTGGTGCCTGTGGCTACCGGATGGAGTTCAATGGTAAATCCATTTGCATCATCACAGATCACGAAATGGGCAGCGCATCTCACGATGCAGCTGTCCTGGAGTTTATCCGTGATGCAGATGTTGTGATCCAGGATGGGATGTACACCAACGCCGAATACCCCAGGTATAAGGGGTGGGGACATTCCACATGGGAGCATGTGGTCGGAATATGCCAGCGCGCCAACGTTAAAACGCCCGTGATCTTCCATCACGATCCGCGGCGCACGGATGATGAATTGGACGAGATAGGTTTGGCTGCTCTGCAGATGTATCCACGAGCAATTGTGGCCTCTGAAGGGATGGTATTCAAACCTTAAGTTCACACACCCGTCGTTTGCAACAGATCTGATGAAACTGCGAGCAAACCAGCAACACCTGTTGAATAGTGTGACGGGAGACAAGTGTGGCAGTTGGAAGTGGTCCAAAAAAACCTGAACCTCCGAAAAAACGTGGATCTGCAAAAAAGCCGAATATGAACTTAAGCGAAAAGTTCCATGGCATCTCTTACCATAAGAAAGCTGAACTTAATTTCTGCCAGAAGCTGAAGCGCGGTGTTCTGGGGCCTGAAGCTCCGGAAGGTGACTTGCCTTTACGGGTCCGTCGTGAAGTAGCACGTCAGGAAGCGGCAGCCGAACGCCTGATCGGTATTGTCCAGCTCGGCGTCATCATCTTCTTCGCCGTTCTCTATGCTCTTGCACCAAGGGCCGAAGGCACAATGGGTTTCAACTTCGTTCCCATCGCCTTTTCCTGTTATCTTGTCTTTACGCTAATTCGTATTTACGTCTCTTTCAGGACTACACTGCCAGCCTGGTATCTGGTGCTGTCCATCTTGGCAGATGTGGCGCTGCTGATTGGGTTGATTTTTTCCTTCCACATCCAATACGCCCAGCCCCCCGCCTTTTACCTCAAGGCCCCGACCTTGATGTATCTGTTCCTGTTTATTGCTCTGAGAGCACTCCGCTTTGACCCACGATATGTCATAGTTACTGGCGTATTCGGAGCCTTGGGCTGGTTGGGACTGGTGTTCTATGCCTTAACGTATCAAGGGGGTTCCACGCTCATTACCCGTAACTACATCGAGTACCTTACAGGCAACGCGGTTCTAATTGGGGCCGAGCTCGACAAACTTATCATCATACTCTCAGTGACAGCGCTTCTTGCTCTTTCAATCTTCCGGGCCCGTCGCACCTTCTTTTCCGCAATTCGTCAGAAGAATGCTGTGAAAGATCTGAGCCGCTTTTTTACACCGGAAGTTGCAAGTTCCATTGTTGAATCCGAAAGCATTCTCATGGCCGGAACCGGCAGGATCAGAGAAGTTGCTATTCTTCTGATCGACATCAGGTCATTCACAAAGACTGCAGCCAAACTGCCACCTGAAACAACCATGCGCGTCCTGAGCCTTTATCAAAAGAAGGCTGCAAAGGTAATTTTGGGCGAGGGGGGCAAGATTGACAAGTTCCTGGGTGATGGAATTCTCGCAACCTTCGGGGCTATGTCTGACAGCGAAACATATGCAGCTGACGCCTTGCGGGCAGGTGTTGAACTCACTTACATTCTGGAGGAAGAATGCGCCGATCTTCAAGCCGCAGGTTGGCCTGTGAAGTTTGAGGTGGGTGTTGGTGTTGCAGCAGGGCCGGTGAGCGTTGGAGTTGTTGGCGTGCGGGACCGGCTGGAGTTCACCGTGATCGGAGATGCTGTCAACCGCGCTGCAAAGCTGGAGGCAGCCAATAAGGTGCAAGGCACGCGGTTCCTGACAGATGGCGCAAGTTATTCCATGGCTCTACGACAAGGGTATAAGGGAAACATGATAGATTTAAAGTCCGACTGTGTTGCGGGAATCAATGGAAAAGTAGACCTTGTGGCTTTAGCATGAGAGAGTAATTTTCTCTTGCCGACCCGCAATCCAGCAGAATGCTGCTTTCAAAGAATTTTGGCGGGAGCTTTGAAAGACAGCGGGGCAAACAAAATGAATCGGAATGGGATTTCATGCAACTTAATAAAGAAATTGCAGCCGTTGTAACCGGCGGCTCGTCAGGTCTCGGTGCGGCAACCGCACGGAAATTAGCTGGTCACGGCGTTAAACTAACTCTTTTCGACGTGAACGAAGAAGCAGGTAATGCACTCGCACAGGAAATTGGTGCTCAGTTTGTAAAAGTAGATGTCACAAGCGATGACAGCGTAAAAGCAGGCCTGGAGTCTGCTGAAACAGCGCATGGCCCAACACGTATACTCGTCAATTGTGCGGGTATCGCGCCTGTTGCAAAAACCACCTCTCGTGGCGAACCGCACCCAATGGATATGTTCCAGACGGTGATCAACGTAAACCTTATTGGCACGTTCCGCTGCATGTCGTTTGCCGGAACACGCATGGCAAGCCTTGAGCCGCTGACTGAAGACGGTGAGCGTGGCGTGATCATCTCGACCGCATCTGTGGCAGCGTTTGACGGTCAGATCGGCCAGGCAGCTTATGCAGCGTCCAAAGGCGGCATCGCTGCTTTGACACTGCCTGTTGCACGTGATCTGTCCAGATCTGGCATCCGTGTAATGACTGTTGCACCAGGTATCTTTGAAACTCCAATGCTTCGAGGCCTCTCTCAGGAGGTGCAGGATTCCCTTGGTCAGCAGGTGCCGTTCCCATCCCGTTTGGGTCGCGGTGACGAATATGCGCAGCTGGTGGAAGCAATCTGCACCAACCCAATGCTGAACGGTGAAACCATCCGCCTGGATGGCGCGATCCGTATGGCACCGCGCTAAGCATTTCTCTGGCCTGAGAGTGTAGAGCTCTCAGGCTGGTTTCCGGCTAAGAAACATTCAGACCTGCCAATATGGACTAATTCATAGATCAACTAAGTACTTATACTCCCGCCTCTCCAAAACCCGAAAAGTGCAATGTAACTTTCCTGGCCAAAACGCCTGATATCTCCGAAACCATTCTTATCTAAATATTCGGGTTTTCGAAGGAGTTGAGTATAGGTACATTCTTGTGCAGTGATATCTTAGTCCTGCTAAGATTAACCGGTCGTAATTCACAGATCCCATTCCCAGAGGCCTTCATGGCGACCTATACCAGCTCCACTCCCAGGCAGTTTTTTGCCGAACTTCCGAAACAGACAGATGTTCTGATCATTGGCGGTGGCGTTATTGGGACCTGTACAGCTTACTGGCTGGCGCAAATGGGCGTGAACGTGACACTTTGCGAAAAAGGCCGTGTGGCTGGCGAGCAGTCGAGCCGTAACTGGGGCTGGGTCCGCCAGCAGGGCCGGGATGCTGCAGAACTTCCCATATCAATAGAAAGCACCCGGCTCTGGCAGCAGTTGATGGAGGAAACCGGCGAGGATCTCGGGTTTCGCCAGGAGGGTGTTTATTATCTGGCAGAAAATGAAGAGGACCTCAAAAGTTACGAAGGTTTTCTGGAGCTTTCCAAACAGCATCAACTCGATACCAGACTCCTCAGCAAAGAGGAAATCTATGCAAAAATTCCGGGCCGTGACGGCAAATGGGTTGGCGGCATGGTCACGCCAGGCGATGGCCGTGCTGAGCCATGGATAGCTGTGCCCGCGATTGGCCGGGCGGCTGAACGGAACAGCGCTGTGATTGTCGAAGACTGTGCAGTGCGGACGCTGGAATTCGCCGGTGGCAAACTCACTGGCGCTGTGACCGAGAAAGGCGCAATCAAAGCAAACCGTGTTCTGATCGCTGCTGGTGCGTGGTCCTCACTCTTTGCGCAAAATTTCGGCGTGACCATGCCTCAGTTGTGTGTGCGGGCAACCGTGGCTGCCACCAAAGCCGTGCCTGACCTTTTCAACGGTAACGCAGCAGACGGCACATTCGCGTTCCGTAAAAGATTAGATGGTGGCTACACGCTTGCAGTCAGTGACATTCACGATCACTACATCGGTAAGGACTCGTTTCGCCACCTCTTCAAATGGCTTCCCGCTGTGAAAGCCTCCTTCAAAGGCATCTCCTTTAGCATGAACCCGCCAAAGAACTACCCGGACTCATGGGCGCATAAACGCCATTGGTCTGGAGATGACTGCACACCCTTTGAAACCTGTCGTGTGCTGAATCCTGCCCCAGGCTCAAGAGCCCTCAAACGCATTCGGGGTCGTCTGGTTGATCGATTCCCGCAGCTTAAGGGGCTGCAAATGAAAGAAAGCTGGGCCGGAATGATTGATGCAATGCCGGACTTTGTCCCGATCATGGATGAAGTCCCGACGCAAAAGGGCGTATTTATCGCAACAGGTTTTTCTGGGCACGGGTTCGGTATTGGTCCAGCTGCCGGGCGCATCATGGCAGACTTGCTCATGGACAAACCCGCAGGCTATGACCTGAGGCGCTTTCGCTATTCGCGGTTTTCCGATGGTTCCAAAATCAGGCTCGGGCCCTTTATCTAACCACCTTGAGTAAGTGAAGTGATATATTCAGAAAATACACCGCAGCAGTTTCACGGAAAACAGCCGCACGAAACAGACGTGCTCATCATCGGTGGTGGCATCATTGGTGTTTGTACCGCCTATTATCTAGCTAAGAAGAACGTAAGCGTTACTCTTTGCGAAAAGGGGCGTGTTGCAGGAGAACAATCCAGTCGCAATTGGGGCTGGATTCGCCAGCAAGGACGTGATGAACCGGAAATCCCACTCTCTGTAGAAGCGCGCCGTCTCTGGACGGGGCTGAGCGAAGAGACAGGTGAAGACCTCGGATACAGCGCGACAGGCGTCTACTACCTTGCTGAAAAGTATGAGGACCTGGAAAATTTTGAGAAGTTCGTCGAACTTGGCCGGAAATATGATCTCGACACCTGTATGATCTCAAGAGCGCAGGTCCACGAAGACATCAAAGGCAAAAAAGGTCGCTGGATCGGCGGAATGTATACTGCCAGCGATGGTCGGGCTGAACCCGGACAAGCAACGCTCGGCATAGCAAAAGCTGCAGAGCGCCTTGGAGCCGTTATCTGTGAAAACAACGCCGTTCGCACATTGGCGAAATCTGGCGGCAAGGTAGTTGGAGCCGTCACCGAGCAAGGTGAGATCAAAGCAGGGCAGGTGATGTTGGCAGGCGGGGCATGGTCCTCTCTGTTCGCGGCCAACGCAGGTATCAGACTGCCTCAGCTTTCCGTGGAGCTGACCGTTGCAGCAACACACGCGGTACCGGATGTCTTTCCGGCAAATGCCTCAGATAATACCTTCGCCATGCGCCGCCGTCAGGATGGTGGTTACACACTGGCGCTCAAGAACAGCCAAACCCATTATATCGGTCTGGATTCATTAAGGTTTCTGAAGAAATGGCTGCCTTACATGGCCGAGAACCTCAAAGGCACCAGCATCAAGCCATGGTCTCCAAAAAACTATCCGGACCACTGGATGCAAAAAAGACGCTGGACCGGCGCAGACACAACACCATTTGAAGCCATGCGCGTCCTCAACTCCAGGCCCGATCAAAAAGAGCTGAGTGCTCTGACCGAAGAACTTGCCAATCGCTTCCCTCAGCTCAGGGGAACGAAACTGCAATCCGCCTGGGGCGGTCTCATTGATGCCATGCCCGACTTTCTTCCGGTGATCGATAAAGTTCCAAATCAGGACAACCTGCATATCGTGACTGGCTTCTCAGGACACGGGTTTGGAACTGGACCTTCCATTGGTCGCGTTATGGCAGACGTGCTTGTGGGAAAAAATGCAGGTCACGACCTTTCCAGTTTTGCCTGGAACCGGTTTTGATTGCAAAAAGACTTGAGCCTCTAGCGGAAGACACCCGAGAAATGCTCAAGCGATCAGAAGAGGAGAGGCGTACCCGCGGGTACTCTTTTTCTCATAATTGGTGTAAGCTGAAGTAAAGTTGCCAAATTAGTCCGATAAAACTAACTATAGCGCAACGCGTAAAGAACATATTCGCCAGATTGGGGTTTTTGATGCCAAACTATCGTTCGCGCACTTCCACACACGGCCGCAACATGGCAGGCGCCAGAGGCCTGTGGCGGGCAACCGGCGTTAAAGAAAATGACTTCGGCAAGCCGATTATTGCTGTGGTCAACTCCTTCACGCAGTTTGTGCCTGGTCATGTGCATTTGAAAGACCTCGGTCAGCTTGTCGCCCGTGAAATTGAGCAGGCCGGTGGTATCGCAAAGGAGTTTAACACCATAGCGGTCGATGACGGCATCGCAATGGGGCACGATGGCATGCTCTACTCTTTGCCATCTCGTGAATTGATTGCCGACTCTGTGGAGTACATGGTTAACGCACATTGTGCAGATGCCATGGTCTGTATTTCCAACTGTGACAAGATCACTCCGGGTATGCTGATGGCGTCTTTGCGCCTGAATATTCCAACCGTGTTCGTGTCCGGTGGACCGATGGAAGCGGGCAAAGTAACGCTCGCAAACGGTGAAAAACGCAAAGTTGACCTTGTCGACGCAATGATCGCCGCAGCTGATGATAACGTTTCTGACAGCGACGTTGAAAGCATTGAGCGCAGCGCCTGCCCGACTTGTGGGTCCTGCTCCGGCATGTTCACCGCAAACTCTATGAACTGCCTGACAGAAGCTCTGGGCCTGTCCCTTCCAGGCAATGGCTCAACTCTGGCAACGCATTCAGACCGTAAACGTTTGTTTGTGGAAGCGGGTCATTTGATCGTAGATCTGGCAAAACGCTACTACGAGCAGGAAGATGAGAGCGCACTACCACGTAACATTGCAAACTTCAAAGCCTTTGAAAATGCAATGATTATGGACATCGCAATGGGCGGCTCCACCAATACCGTTCTGCACTTACTGGCTGCAGCACAGGAAGGTGAAGTGGACTTCACCATGGAAGACATTGACCGTCTGTCCCGCATCGTGCCGGTGTTGTGTAAAGTGGCCCCATCTGTCACCAACGTCCACATGGAAGATATTCACCGCGCAGGTGGCATCCTCGGTATTCTGGGTGAGCTGGACCGCGCAGGCCTTATCGATACATCGGCAAAATCAGTACATGCCAGGGATCTGGCTGACGCACTTGAGCGCTGGGATATCAAACGCACCCACAGCGCAAGCGTACGCGAGTTCTTCTCAGCCGCGCCAGGTGGTGTCCCGACGCAGGTTGCCTTCTCTCAGAGCTCCCGCTATGCCGAAGGCTTGGATGAGGACAGGGAAAACGGCGTTATCCGCTCCAAAGAACATGCCTTCTCACAGGATGGTGGACTGGCAGTGCTCTACGGCAATCTGGCAGAAGATGGCTGTATCGTTAAGACAGCAGGCGTAGATGAGAACATTCTGAAATTCTCCGGCCCGGCCCGCATTTTTGAATCTCAGGACACAGCCGTAAGCGCAATCCTGACTGGTAAAGTGAAAGAGGGCGACATCGTTCTCATTCGCTATGAAGGCCCTCGTGGCGGTCCAGGCATGCAGGAAATGTTGTATCCGACCAGCTATCTCAAATCCAAAGGCCTCGGCAAAGCCTGTGCCCTCGTCACAGACGGTCGCTTTTCTGGTGGTTCTTCAGGTCTGTCCATTGGCCACGTCTCTCCAGAGGCAGCAGAAGGCGGCAACATCGGTCTGTTGGAAGAGGGCGATGTGATTGATATCGACATTCCAAACCGTAAGATCCATGTACGCGTTGCGGATGATGAACTTGCCTTCCGCCGTACAGCGATGGAAGCAAAAGGCAATAATGCTTGGAAGCCAGCTGAAAAGCGCACACGTAAGGTCACCACTGCACTGAAAGCCTACGCTGCCATGGCAACCAGCGCAGCTAAAGGCGCAGTTCGCAAAGTTGACTAAGCCGCCGGCAGATTAAGACACTCAAAAGCCCTGTGTAGATCATCTCTGAGGGGCTTTTGAGTGTAGGAACGCGCTCCAGGTGATTAACTCGGTGCATTTACATATCGCAGATAGGGCAGTACTGTTTTTACGGGGCCAAATTTGCCTTCTGCGTCCTCGGTGCTGACGGCAGGGGGGACGATTACATCTTCACCAACAGTCCAGTCCGCAGGCGTTGCAACGCCCTTGGCAGACATCTGAAGCCCATCCAGAGCGCGCAGGATTTCTGAGAAATTTCGCCCCACGGTCATTGGATAGGTCATCATCAGCTTCACCTGTTTGTCCGGACCGATGATGAAGACCGAACGCACAGTAGCAGAGTCTGCTGGTGTGCGGCCATCGGGCAGAACAAATTCTGCCGGCAACATGTCAAAGGCTTTTGCCATCTCCAGTCCGGCATCTGCGACAATAGCAAAGTCGGGCTTTGCGCCGCCGACAGCCTCAATATCTACTTTCCATTTCCTATGGTCTTCAACACCGTCAACGGAAACACCCAGAACCTTGGTATTACGCCTTGCCCATTCACTGCCAAGTTGTGCAACAGCACCGAACTCAGTCGTGCACACAGGTGTAAAATCCTTGGGGTGAGAGAAGATGATTGCCCAGCTGTCTCCAACCCAGTCATGCAGACCAATCTCTCCATGATCAGTCGGAACGGTCAAATTAGGGATCGTATCGTTTATGCGTAAAACCATGATTTTCCTCGTCTGGTATGGTACTAAGACTGAGATAGGACTGCAATATGCTTTTTAAGGCCCGGATTGTGTCCCTATAGTGCTGTAAATTATCTGTTTTAGAAATTGAGATAGCCATCGTGGCATTTCTCTTTAGGTTTGTCGATCACAACGCTAAACCCGAGCGAGAAGATACCAACGATGAGCGAGTACAATATTAAA
>CANNAV010000003.1 GCA_947502585.1 uncultured Pseudovibrio sp. | reverse complement strand
GGACAAAAACTACATCTAGATCTGATCAACCCGCCAAACCTGAAATCCGAATTTACAGCAGACCTGGGACTTGACCGAACTAAATTTTCTCGAAAACAATGGCGGCCTGACTTTCGGTACCGACTTACCCAGATGCGGCACCACTTTCAAAGGGCTTTGCGATACAGATGTAGCCCGGTCAGTGAGTAGCTATCTGCTTAGAAAGAATTCCACTCCGAAGTTTGCCTATTGGCTCACGCTCAATTCTCATAAACCAGTTGGGTTGCATGAAGTGCCTGAGCGCTTGAATTGCGAAGATGGGGGCATTTTCGGTGATAACGAACTCTGTCGGATGGGAGAACAGTGGTTGCAGATTTCACATCTCGTAAAACAAATTGCGATCAACCCGGCGTTACACCAAACTGAAATTTTGTTGGTTGGCGACCACCACCCGCCGCTCTTCACACGTCATGGCCGGAACCAGTTCAAGCCGGGCAAAGTGGCCTGGTTGCACATGAAGCCTGTCCAGAAAAGTGCTCCTGAACCGGAAAATATATTCCTGCAAAGCATGTTGAATTAGATCAATCCGGGCATGCTGTAACTCCACCTGCGCGCAATAGAGAGAAGCAATTTTCCCCCTATTGCACAGCGCTTCGCCTTACGCTATCGCAGCCTGTCGGCGGACGGTGGCGATGCGGAAGCGGTTGGCGACGTAGGCACTGTCTGTGAGGCTGGCGTTGCCGGCAGGGTTCGCACCGCTGACGTGGAAGTCAGAGTAGGCTGCTGACTGATTCACGTAAATGTTTCCGGTGAGGTTCACAGATAGCGGTGCGCCCGCCCATGCATAAGCATCGGTGGCTTTATCAATCACAGCTTCATCTGTTGAGTACAGCGCAGCGGTGATGGCTCCGTGGATTTTGGCTGAGCCTGCTGCGCGGGCGATGGCCTCGTCAATATCATCACAGGCGATAATGAAGGAGATCGGGCCAAAGCGCTCCTGCATGTAGGCTTCTTCATTTCTGGAATCGACCGCGACCACGATTGGTGTAGCAGAACGGGCGCCGTTCATACCTTCCACAGGCTCGGATGAGCGGATCACCTTGCCCAGCTTTCCGGCTGCCAGGATGCGTTCCAGTGTGGCCGGGCTCTGCACAGCACCCAGGATAGCAGCTGCGCGGGCCGGTTCGCCGAGGAGCTTGTCGAGTGAAATCTTGATGGCTTGCGCCACTTCCTCAAAGCTCTTCCTGCCGTCATCAGTTTCGATTCCGTCACGCGGAACAAAGATGTTCTGCGGTGTGGTGCACATCTGACCGGAGTAGAGCGACAGGGAGAACGCGATGTTGCTGGCCATGCCGCGCAGGTTGTTTGTCGAACCAATCGTGATCGCGTTGACGCCTGCTTCCTCTGTGTAAACCAGTGCATCACCCGCATTTTCACGCACCCACGCCCCAAAAGCATTGGAGCCGGTGAAATCGATGATCTTTACAGCCTCGCTGGTGACCAGTTCTTTGGTCTTTGGCGCGTCTGCGGTATCCGCAGCCAGCATCAGCACGTTTGGATCGAAGCCAGCTTCCTTTAGCACTTCACGGCCAATCTGGATAGAGATTGCCATTGGCAGGATTGCCATTGGATGTGGCTTGATGATGACCGGGTTACCGGTGACTAAGCTTGCGAACATGCCCGGATAGGTGTTCCAGGTTGGGAAGGTTGCACAGCCAATAACCAGGGCAACACCGCGTGGCACAACGCGGAAGGTTTTATCCACCACAATCGGGCCATGCTTGCCCTGCGGCTTTGTCCAGGTCACCTCGTTTGGTATCCGGGTCATTGCGTCATAGGCGTAGGCGACGGCTTCCAGCCCTCTGTCCTGCGCATGTGGGCCACCTGCCTGAAACGCCATCATGAACGCCTGACCGGAGGTGTGCATCACCGCATTGGCAATGAGGAAGGACTTTTTGTTGATGCGGTCCAGCACTTCCAACGCAACGCCAACGCGCTCTTCAACAGGTGCTTTCGCCCAGCTTTTGCCCGCTTGTGTTGCTAGTTTGACCAGTTCTGCCGGATCAGCATCCTCATAGGTGACGCCCAGCACTTTTCCATAGGGCGAGCTTTCTGCGCCTGTCCATTTGCCATTGGTTGGCTGGCCCAGCGCGAATGGCGTGCCGAGAATCCCCTCAAATTCTGCAAGCTGGTCGTCTTTTGCAGTTTCGCCATAGATCTTACCTGACGCTATCTCAGGATATGCGGACCAGTAGCCTCTTGATTTACTTGTCTTTACTGCCTGAAAGAGCGTGTCTTTATGTGCTTCAAAAAAGTTACTCATTGTTCCTCCCCGACAAACCTGCGCCTGCCGCAGTGTTTCCTCTACCAAAGTGTGACCTTTATGCGTTCCGCAATTACTCCGGAGCGCACGAACACTTTAAGGCACTTTGTTTTCCTGCGTATTTTCTTTCCAGAGCCGACTTCCACTTTTGGGGAATATGCTTTGAATTCCAATTGACAGTGGTTTCACTTCCGGACAATAATTTACCGACCGGTCAGTCATTTCAAGCAAAAAGTGCCGGAACCATCAGCCAGCCTACCAATTGATTAGGTTTTCCGGCGGGATCTCCTCATGAATCCGGAAGTTCATTAAGAGGAAAGCGGCAGGTCAACGGGGAATAATGAGTGACCATAGAGCATGTTGCGTTCACTGACATTCGCGCATCATGCTCTAATATTTCTTGCGAGCGAATTCATACAGTTTGATTGGAGCAATCAAACAGAACGCGCTCTGTTGGAGGGAGAGACCATGAGCGAGACCACCGTCATTTCTGAGCAGAGCATTGTGGTGGATGTGAATGACACCTACCACGTGATTACGCTGAACCGCCCTGACAAACTGAACTCGTTCAATGACGAGATGCACCGTGCGCTATATTCTGCGCTGGAAGCTGCAGATGCGGACGGGAGTTGCCGCGCTATTTTGCTGACGGCAGCAGGCAAAGGGTTCTGCGCTGGTCAGGATCTCGGGGACCGGGTTAAGCCGACACCGGACTCTCCTCCACCCGATCTTACCCGGACCATCAGTAATTTTTATAATCCCCTCATCCGCAAGCTGAAGTCGATCAATATGCCGGTCGTGTGTGCCGTCAACGGTGTGGCGGCCGGCGCTGGTGCCAACATCGCCATGGCCTGTGACATTGTGATTGCCTCTGAGAAAGCCAGGTTCATTCAGGCGTTTGCCAGGATCGGACTGATACCGGATTCTGGCGGCACTTATTTCCTGCCACGGCTTGTGGGTTCTGCCCGTGCACGCGGTCTTGCTATGTTGGGCACGCCGATCAGCGCTGCGCAGGCAGAGGAATGGGGCATGATCTGGAAGTGCTCTTCTGCCGAGACATTTCTTGAAGAAGCCACCGCCATGGTTCGTGAACTTTCTGTGGGGCCAACCATCGGCCTTGGCCTGACCAAACAGGCGTTGAACGCCTCTGAAAGGAACACGCTGGACGAGCAGCTCGATCTGGAGCGGGATTATCAGGGCGAAGCTGGACGAACACCGGATTATCTGGAAGGCGTGACTGCCTTCATGGATAAGCGGGCTCCCAGGTATTCAGGCAAACGCTGATGAACAGGCAGGATTTGGCGGAGGCCGTTGCAGCCTCCATGTGGAACGAAGACGAGGCAACGCAGGCACTTGGGATGACGCTGGACGAGATTGCACCCGGTCGGGCCGCGATTTCCATGAGGGTGACGGAGGTCATGACCAACGGGCATAAGACCTGTCATGGCGGCTACATTTTTACCCTTGCGGACAGCGCCTTTGCGTTTGCATGCAACAGCCATAATCAACGGGCGGTCGCGTTTCAGTGTTCCATCACGTATCTCGCCCCGGCCTTTGAAGAGGATGTTTTAACGGCTACAGCCGAAGAACTTACCGTACAGGGACGATCCGGCATTTACGACATTCATGTGCGCAATCAGGACGGAGCACATATTGCAGAATTTCGCGGAAACTCGAGGACCATCAAAGGAACCCATGTCGGGTTAAGCACCTGACATATTCGTTAAGTAGCTTGTGCAGAATCTAATTAACTCTTTGTTTTTTTGCGTATTTTTATCCGAGAACTGGTTTCCGTTTTCAGGAATACGCTTTGATAACCAACATTTGAGGAGGAGAAAATGTTGGAGGTTGAAGAACGCCGGCCCGATCTGGAGCCTATAGAAACGGCCAGTCGGGAGGACCTGGCGGCGTTGCAACTGGAGCGCATGCGCTGGTCAATACGGCACGCCTATGACAACGTAAAATTCTACAAAGACAGTTTTGATGCAAGTGGCGTGCATCCTGATGATCTGCAAAGTCTTGCTGACCTGGCAAAGTTTCCATTCACTACCAAACAGGACCTGCGCGACAATTATCCATTCGGGATGTTTGCCGTTCGTGAAGAAGATATCTGCCGTATTCATGCATCTTCGGGCACCACTGGCAAGCCAACCGTTGTTGGTTATACCAGACAAGACATTGAGACCTGGGCTGGTGTGGTTTCGCGTTCCATTCGTGCAGCAGGCGGCAAGCCCGGTGATAAGGTGCACATCGCTTATGGCTACGGGCTGTTTACGGGCGGCCTGGGGGCGCACTACGGAGCGGAAGCACTTGGCTGTACTGTCATCCCTGTATCGGGCGGCATGACAGAACGGCAGGTGCGGCTCATTGAGGATTTCAAACCGGAAATCATAATGGTCACTCCATCCTATATGCTCTCCATTTTAGATGAGTATCACAAAGAGGGCCTTGACCCGCGCAATAGCTCCATCAGGATCGGCATCTTTGGCGCTGAGCCGTGGACCAACTCCATGCGTGAAGAGATTGAACAAGCATTCGACATGCATGCAGTTGATATTTACGGTCTTTCAGAGGTGATCGGCCCGGGTGTGGCGCAGGAATGCGTGGAGACCAAGGACGGTCTACACATCTGGGAGGATCACTTCTACCCTGAGATAATCAATCCGGCGACCGGGGAAGTTCTGCCGGATGGTTCTGAGGGTGAGCTGGTGTTTACCACACTGACTAAGGAAGGTCTGCCGATCATCCGCTATCGCACCCGCGATCTCACCCGTCTGTTGCCGGGCACAGCCCGCAAAATGCGCCGTATGGAGAAGGTCACCGGTCGCTCTGACGACATGATGATCGTACGCGGTGTGAATGTATTTCCGACCCAGATTGAGGAGCAGATGCTCCGCTGCGAAGGGCTCTCCCCTCATTATCAGATCCAGATTGCCCGTAAGGGGCGTATGGACCAGATGACCGTCAACGTGGAGGCTGCTGCACATGCAACGTCTGACGCTGATCGTCTGGCAAGCGCCGGGGAACTGGCAGTTCATGTGAAAAACAACATTGGAATTTCGGTTGTGGTAGACGTGGGCCTGCCATATTCCATAGAACGAAGCCAGGGCAAGGCTACCCGGGTTATCGACCTGCGGCCGAAAGAAAACTAGTGGAACAACAAAGCATGGCGCGCACCAGAGCAACGGATTATGACGAGAAACGCAAATCCATTTTGAAGTTATCGGCGCGCGCCTTCGCGCAGCAGGGCTACGACAAAACCTCAATGGCACAGATCGCCAGGATCTGCGGCTTTTCCAAGGCTTTGCTCTATCATTATTACGAGAACAAAGAGACGCTGCTGATCGATATCATCAGCGCTCACCTTGAAGAGCTGGTTGATGCGGTGCAAAGTGTTGCTCAGGCAGAACAGGAGCCGGTGGAGATCCTGCGCGCCCTGTGCCGTGCTTTGTTGATGGCTTATGAGGACGCAGATTCCGAACATAAGCTACAAATCAATGAGCTGTCCTTTCTGCCAACAGAGAAAAAGCAGGACATCATTGAGCTGGAGCGCAAACTGGTAGCTATCTTTGCCAGGGCGGTTGCTGCCACAAATCCCCAGTTTAGCGATGGGAGTGCACTGATCAAGCCCGTTACCATGAGCCTGTTTGGTATGCTTAACTGGTCATATCTGTGGTTCAGACCGGACGGTGACCTGACCCGTGAAGGCTACGCTGACCTGGTGGTGAGCCTGTTGCTGAACGGCTCGCAGTCTCTAAAGGACCCAGCCTTCAGCTAAGCTCCTTCCCTGCGATATCCCAGAGTTTCGCAGCCCCCGGTTCGCATAGGCGCAGCCCCTTCGCCGTGCTGTGGGAATCGCCGGTTGATGCCTGGCACCTGTTTAATGACAGGAAGATTTTGCGGTGTGTGGTGCCTGCTTTTTTAAATGCTTCTTTTCATTGAAAATGCAGCTTGCAAGACTCCTCCGTTTTTCCGAGAGTTACAGGAAATCTCAAAGAACGGACCTGTCATGAAAACAGAACGCGAAAAGATGGAAGCAGGTGAATGGTACACTTGCATCGACGACGAGCTGGAAACGCTTCGGCAAGCGGCTTATCACGCTGTGCATGAACACCGCACCCTGCACCCGAGCGAACGCGGATGGATCAGCCCTGCCCTGCGCGCACTGCTTGGCAGCTCCACCGTCAGCACAATCATTGAAGCACCCTTTCACTGTGCTTATGGCATCAACATTCATTTGGGCCAGAGGGTTTTTCTCAATGCAGGCTGCACTATTCTGGACACCGCACCTGTCAGGATTGGTGACCAGACCATGCTTGGACCTAATGTGCAGACCTACTGCGCCCAGCACCATAAAGATGCCGGGAAACGCTGTGCAGGCCTGGAGTGTGCCAAACCCGTGACAATCGGCAAGCGTGTGTGGATTGGCGGGGCCGCGATCATCATGCCGGGTATAACCATCGGCGATGAAGCCATTGTTGGCGCAGGCAGTGTGGTGACCAAAGATGTTAAAGCCGGAGCCACTGTGGTGGGCAATCCGGCACGAGTAATGGGCTGATACCAATTTCCAAAATACTCGACACACCTGGGTTTCCGGTATAGCGATTTTCTGGATCTATGACTCTCATATATACTGGCAGATCCTGAAGATTTTAAAAGATTTCCCGGACAACTTTGAAAAATCCAAAAAAAGCTGGCGCCCCACTAGATCAGATATGGTCGTAATCGACTGTTACATCGTCTGTTTTTGGTCTGGACTGACAGGTCAGAACATAGCCTGCTTCAACCTCCCAGGGCTCCAGCGAGTAGTTGACGGCCATGTCGACTTTGCCAGACACCACCCTGGCACGGCAGGTGCAGCACATTCCACCTTTACACGAGAACGGTGCCTCAATTCCCATACGCAGCGCACCATCAATGATGGTCTCACCCGGCTTCAGCCTTACTTCATGACAGGCACCGTCTACGATCATGGAGACCTTGGCGTTGTTGTCTACAGCACTGAAATCCCTTGGTTTATGGGCAGCATGCGGGTCACCGCCATCTGCTGGTACAAACCGTTCATGGTGGATGTGCTCCAGAGGGATACCATGGCTTTGGCAGGCTTGTCTGGCTTCCTCGATCATATTGCCCGGACCACAGAGAAAGACGTGATCAATGCTGCTCTCACCTACGATCCTAGTGATTAATTCCTCAACCTTTTCAGATGTTAAGCGGCCATTGAAGAGGCTCAGTTCATGCTCTTCGCGAGACAGGACATGATAGACGCTCAGGCGATCAAGGAAACGATCTTTCAGGTCATCCAGCTGATCTTTGAAAATCACGCTCTGGGAATTCCTGTTGCCATAGAACAGGAAGAAATGACTGTTCGGCTCATCTTCCAGCACGGCTTGCATCATGGACATGATTGGCGTGATGCCGGAACCTGCTGCAAAAGCGGCATAAACCCTTGCTTCTTCTGAAGTCACTTCTGGCAGGTTGAAGCGCCCCATCGGGGTCATAACGTCAATCTCAGTGCCTGCACAGACATGATCCAGAGCAAAGCCTGAGAAACGGCCCCCTTCCACTTTCCTGATCGCAACGCGGATATCATCGTCCTTTGGCGAGGAGCAAATGGAGTAGGACCGGCGGGTGTCCTCGCCGTTAATAGACTCGCGCAGGGTGAGATACTGTCCTGGAATAAAAGAATAATCTGACTTCAGGTCCGCAGGAATCTCAAAAACTACAGAGACAGCTTCCTCTGTTTCCTGATGGATTGACCTGATCTTCAATCTATGGAACCGTGGTGACATGGTTTCCTCCCTTACATCTGCCGGTGCCTTTCAGGCGAACGGCTCAGATGCACTTGAAATAGTCAAAAGGCTCATAGCAATCGCTGCAGCGGTAAAGCGCTTTGCAAGCGGTAGAGCCAAACTCGGAAATGCGACTGGTATTGGCAGAACTGCACTTCGGGCAACGGACCTGCTCCTCTCCGAACAAGGCCCGATGCGAGGCTTTGCCGTTTGGAGGTGCAATGCCGTAAACCCTTAGCTTCTCGCGTGCTTTTTCTGAGAGCCAATCCGTGGTCCAGGCTGGGGTGAGGATGGTTTTAACATCCACCCTCTTAAAACCAGCCGTAAGCAAAGCCGCTTCGATATCAAATGCGAACATGCTCATGGCCGGACAACCGGTGTAGGTTGGTGTGATCGTCACTTGCACAGCGCCATCCGCCTGCACATGCACATCGCGCAGAACACCGAGGTCCTCAATTGTGAGCACCGGCACCTCAGGATCGGGCACATCACACACCGCGTCCCAAGCCTTTTGGTCCAACTCAGATCTCAGAATTTTCGCTGCAACTGCCATGGGTTAGCTCCCGATCACCACTGGGCTTGCGGGAAAGAGCGCTGCAGATACTGCATTGGCGACAGGATGTGCCCCAGATGCTCGCTATGCTCGCCTTTGCGTCCACCTGTCTGCATCCACGTTTCTGCCGGACGCTCCAGATTGGCGCGTGCCAGAACCGTGTTTACCGTCTCATCCCATAAATGCCTGATTGACATAGGGTCTATGGCGACGTCCCTGGCAACCAATGATGATACAATGTCGTCGCACTCAAACATTTCGCCGGTGTACATCCAGAGGAACTCCAACGCATCATTGATGCGATTGTGGCTTTCCTCAGTGCCATCGCCAAGACGGATCACCCACTCAGCAGAATGACGCAGATGGTAGGCTGCTTCCTTTTCTGCCTTTGCTGCCAGACCTGCCAGTTGTTCGTCTTTTGAGTTCATCACCGCTTCCCAGAAAGGGTGCATGAACGCGGAGAAGAGGAACTGACGCATGATGGCATACGCAAAGTCATCATTGGGCTGTTCGACAAGCAGCAGGTTGTTGAACTCACGCTCAACCCTATGGAAACACAGGGCATCTTCGTCGCGGCCTTTGCCTTCGATCTGACCTGCGCGGGTGTACAGTTCACGGGCGTGGCCGATCAGGTCAAGCGCGATATTGGTGAGTGCGATATCTTCTTCTAGGTGAGATGCGTGCCCACACCACTCGGCCAGGCGCTGGCTCAGGATTGCAGAATCGTCTGCAAGCCGCATGCAGTATGTAAACAGTGCCGTATCTTCCATCATGACCCCTCACATATTCGCTACTTCGTCAGGCAACTCGTAGAACGTCGGGTGGCGATAGATCTTTGAAGCTGTTGGCTCAAACATCTGGCCTTTGTCATCCGGATCGTTTGCGATAATGGCTGCGGACGGAACAACCCAAATGGACAGACCCTCTCCGCGGCGGGTGTAGACATCCCGCGCTGCCTGCAATGCCATTTCCGCATCAGCTGCATGGACAGAGCCTGCATGTCTATGAGACATGCCATTGCGTGCTCTGATAAAAACTTCCCAAAGTGGTGTTGCCTGTTCGCTCATGTTCTGCCCCCTAAAGCAGCTGATTTCTTTGCGGCCTGCTTTGCAGCATATGCCTGCGCAGCCTCGCGCACCCAGGCACCTTCCTCATGGGCTTTTATGCGGTCTTTCATCCGCTGCCTGTTGCAGATGCCATTACCCTGAATAGTGTTGTAAAACTCGTCCCAGTCCGGTTCACCATGCTCCCAGTGCCCTGTTTCCTCGTTAAGTTTGAGGTCAGGGTCCGGCAGGGAAATGCCAAGCACCTTTGCCTGAGGCGCAGTCGCGTCAACGAACTTCTGGCGGAGCTCATCGTTAGTGAAGCGCTTGATCTTCCACTTCATGCTGACGGCTGAGTGCTTACTGTCCTTGTCCGAGGGGCCAAACATCATCAGTGCAGGCCACCAGAGGCGATTGACGGCGTCCTGAACCATCTCCTGCTGTGCTGCTGTGCCTTTCATCATGGCAATGAGAAGATCATAGCCCTGGCGCTGGTGGAAGCTCTCTTCCTTACAGATGCGGGTCATTGCACGGGAATATGGCCCGAACGAACAGCGACATAGCGGGATCTGGTTCAAAATCGCCGCACCATCAACCAGCCAGCCAACGGCACCAACATCAGCCCAGTTGAGTGTTGGATAGTTGAAGATGGAAGAGTATTTGGCTTTGCCGGACAGCAACTGATCGACCAGTTCCTCACGAGAAACACCTAGGGTTTCTGCTGCGGAATAGAGATAGAGCCCGTGTCCGCCCTCATCCTGAATCTTAGCGAGCAGGATGGCCTTGCGCTTCAGAGAAGGAGCGCGCGTGACCCAGTTGCCTTCCGGCAGCATGCCGACCACTTCGGAGTGCGCATGTTGAGAAATCTGCCGAACCAGTGTCTTGCGATAGGCTGCTGGCATCCAGTCGTTGGGTTCAATCTTCTCTTCGCGATCAATGCGCGCTTGAAAAGCGGCAAGCTTCTGCTCGTCCTCAACACCTGCTTCAACAGTGGGGTTGTTCAATGCCTGCGTGTACATAGGTAAGGTCCTTCCCAAGAGCACACCATTGTTCATTCTCGCTTCAATATGTCACAGAATATCATAGTCACAAGTATTTTTCGTAACATCTATGAATGTGTTTTAGGGTAATTCTAAAATTCTTAATGATTACATAGGCTGGAACCGTTCAAAAAAAGCAAGTTCAGGAGGTGGCAAAGTGCCTGTTGCAGTCCTGGCGTTAGAATCAAGCCAAATCTCGCCATGGTCTTTAAGAGTGTTATAGATGCCTGCTGCAAGTTCCCGTGCAACACTCCCCGCCCAATCGTCTGGCAGGGCTTGCAAAGGCAGCTCAGGATCTCTGAGGACCAGTCGCCGAAGGTCATGGATCAGTATGATGCGGATGACCAGAGCGGTTTCCGGCACAACAGGAGCGCAGCCCCCGCACTCAAGAAGCGTTTGCAGGCCACTGTAGTTCTCTATGAACCTGCGATAGCCCTGTTGCAACTCTTCCAGACCCCAGGCTTGCCGGGCAAGCTGCGCGGCTATTTTGGGCGGTGCTGTCGATTGCATAAAGACGACCTTATCGGAGGAACCGCGGGGTTTTTGTCCGGTGTCTGGTTTGATCAACACGTTCGGTGCAATCACACCAAAACCCTGATCCGTCAGACGCTCGCGAAACTCAGCCATCCCCTCTCCCGCACTCAGGATTGCAGTGATCCAATTACCGTTGCCGCAGACAGGTCCCCGGGCATAAATGCGCCGCGTTGCCTGGTCAAAGGCCTTGCGGCCCATTCTTGTGAGGCGGTAAAACGAGTTTCGGCCAATACGTGTACGCTGCAGCCAGCCATCAGAGGCAAGGCGCGACATGGCTGTGCGGACAACTCCGGAGTTAACGCCGATCATCTGCATGATCTCAGTGATGTTCCCCATCCAGAGCTCACCACCACGCGGTGCAATACAATCTCCAAAGATCGAGATGATCATGGACCATGAGCGGATTGGCTTTTGCGCGTGAAAACGATCAATGAGCCTTTGTTGTTCCGTTTCGAGAATGCCCACGCTCACATGCCTTTTGAGGTTCAGAAGCTGCATATTTGTAAGGGGTCAATGCGTTTCAGTGCAAGTGTCTGTTTGAAAATTGCAATAGTGATGGAGATAAAGAAAAAGCCGGAGGCATGTGCCTCCGGCTTAAATTCATCTGCTCAACAAGATCAGTTTATTTTGCAGTTGCGTCAGTGATGCGGCCAGCCAGTTTAGGCTCGTATGCACCGTCCTGAGCTTTCAGGTAGTCAGCAAGTACAAACTCAAGGCCTGGTCCGTAGTCGTATGCGTTTTTGCCCTCTGCGGAAAAGACCTTGTAGCCGTCGCCACCGTTACGAACGTAATTGTTGGTTGCAAGTTTGTAGATCTTGTCTGCTTCAATTGCAGAACCATCTTCAAGAGTTAATTCAACAATACGCTCACCAGCAGGCCTGGACGCATCGAAGGTGAATTTCAGACCAGCAACCTGCGGGAATCGGCCAGCACCATCTTCGATCCTGGATAGCCCGCCTTCCAGGGCAGTTTTGATAAATTTACCCTGAAGTTCGAAAGTCGCCAGAGTGTTCTGGAAAGGAAGAACTGACAGAGCTTCGCCCATAGTTACCTCGCCAGCATTGATAGAAGCACGCAGACCACCACCGTTGGTGATTGCGATTTCAACGCCTTTGTCTTTGGTGGCTGCAAGCATGGCGTCAGTTACGAGAACACCCATTTCACACTCACCGGCGCGGCAGGACTTGCGATCACCATCCACTGGTGCTGCAGTTGCGCCGATGACTTCGGTGCGGATTTCCTCAAGCGGGCCAGCAAGCTCTTTGATGCGTGCCTTGACTGCTTCGTTTTCAGCAATTTTTGCATCCATGATGATTGGCTCGCCAACAGCTTCAATTACGTCGCCGTTGTCGTCGAACTTCACGTTCAGCTCGCCGAGGAACTTACCGTAAGCGTATGCAGATACAATCGCAGTTTTCCTGCCGTCCGGTGACGTAACCCAGGTTGGGTAAGGGCCCTCAGCGCGGTCAGATGTGTTGGACAGGAAGGTGTTGGTGTGACCACCGACGATAACATCGATACCATCAACAGCTGCGGCAACTTTCTTGTCAACACCGTAACCGGAGTGAGACAGAACAACGATTTTGTTCACGCCTTCAGCCTGCAGGTTTGCTACCTGAGTGGTCGCTGCCTGGATCGGGTCGAAGAAGTGAACATATTCACCTGGGCTTGCAAGATCGCTGGTATCATCTGGTGTCAGACCGATCAGTCCGATCTTTTCACCATCGCGCTCAATAATCGCGGCTGGCATCAGAACGTCAACGAGTTCAGCTTCTTTGGAAACATCAGCATTTGCGAGCAGAACCGGGAAGTCAACGGCCTCCATGAAGCCACGGAGTACTTCCGGGCCATCGTCAAACTCGTGGTTGCCGACAGTCATTGCGTCGTAACCAAGAGCGTTCATGAACTCAGCAGCAGCTTTACCTTTGTAGTAAGTATAGAACAAAGAACCCTGAAACTGATCGCCACCATCTACGAGGATAGAGTTTTTCGCAGCTGCACGGCGTTCTTCGATTGCTGTTTCCAAACGGGCAGTGCCACCCAAACACTTGCCATCTGCATCATCCTTTGCCGAACAATTCGAATCGTACTTGTTAATTGGTTCAATGCGGGAATGGAAATCATTAGTATGCAAAATGGTCAGATCAAAATCTGCCACGGCCGGCGCTGAAACGCCAAAAGACAACAAAAGCGCAGTTGCGCCCAGGAGATGCTTTTTCATAGGTCCTGCCTTTTTTCAATTGCCCCAGGCAATTTAACGAGACGGCTACGCGGGAATCTCTAAATCCGCGCAAACCACCCAAGAACACGCTCGGTACAATTGCCCATAACTGCGACAGGTACAAGACTAAACGAAAGATATTTGCCCGCCTGACTGAAAAAATATTCAGCACCTGACTTTTTTGTCGCCAACCTTCTTACACCCTTTACAAGGACCGGGTTTATTGAGAATCCTTGTAATATACTCAGCTCCTCGGAAAACCCCAATGTTCAGGTAAGAATAGTTTCGTAGATATTAGCCGTTTTGGCCAAGAAAGTTAAATTGCACTTTCGGGTTTTGGAGAGGTGGTGTAAATATCAAAGTGTTGGCTCGATATTTCAGGGGTATTGCGTGTAAACCTGATAAAATCATCGAAAAGACTTCAATTTACAGAAATCTTTATCCCCGACTAATCAGTGTGTGATCTGTGAATTTTCCAGGTCAGAGATATCAGCATCAGAGAACTCTTCCTCAACTGCAGGAATGGAATAATGACCGCTCAACCACTTATTGAGATCCACCTGTTTACATCTGTCTGAGCAAAACGGCATCGTCGCCTCTTGCGCTGGCCTCTTGCAGATCGGACATTTTGCTGATGGCGTTTTCATCATCTCTCTCAACTGCTGGTTTCTTCTTCGCGGGTATGACTGCTCATAAATCCGCCACAGCAGTGCCTCTAGCCAGAAAATTGCAGGACATCAAGAGATAAAGTCAGATGAGTTTCTCAGTTTTGTAAATTTAAGATTAACAGTGCGTCCCCTGCTTCTTCACAACTGCAAATTATCTCCTAAATCTGAGCTGTTAAACAGCTCAGATGCAAACAACTTTGCAGTCAGTAAAATTCACACTAAGGTTACTCGCAGGCAGGCACTTTTAAACATGTGTGTATCCTTATCCGAAGACCGGAACCACAATTCAGAGATACGCTCTGAGTTCTGCATAGACATGAAAGTATCCGCGAAAACCGGGGAAACGTATAATGAATAATGAAGTTTCTTGGATTCTGACAGCTCGCATCGGCACCTCAAAACCAAAAATCTTTGAAGAACTAATGGTGGAGATGGTGAAAGCAGTCCAGCAGATGCAGGGCGGTACAATAGCCTATGTCTGGTACCTGGGTGAAGATGGCCAATCCTGCGAGATTTTTACAAGCTTCAAGGACAGCAACTCAGCAATGCTGCATCTTACGTGGTTCTCCAACACCTATGCAAAGCAGTTTATGGACACGTTGCATCCAACAGGCATGACGGTTTATGGCAAGCCAACGCAGGAACTGCGCAACGCACTCGCGAGCCTGTCACCACGATATGTGCAAACTGTGGGTGGGTTTGCGCGTTAGTCCTCTCCTGCCTCTGCAGCAGGAACGGCGTCTTCGTCCCATTTCTTTTGAGTTGGATAACCAGCAGACTGCAACAGGCTTGCGGTCTCCAGCAGAGGCAAACCGACAACGCCCGGGTAAGACCCGATCACACGTGCGATAAACGCCCCGGCAAGGCCCTGAATAGCGTAGCCGCCTGCTTTGCCACGCCATTCGCCTGAGGCGAGGTACTTTTCCGTGTCATGAGAAGACAGACGACGAAACCGTACACGGGTTTCAACCAGCTTTGTGCGAACCACACCATCAGGCATATTCACGCAAACTCCGGTGTAAACTTTGTGCATGCGACCAGACAGTAACTGAAGACAGACGCTGGCCTGCTCCTTGCTCTCAGCTTTCGGCAGGATGCGGCGCCCTACTGCAACAACGGTATCAGACCCCAGGATAATGGAATGCGCTTTTTCGTCATCTCGGTCGATAAGGACACGGGCAGCAGCAGCTTTGCCGCGTGCAAGTCTTTGTGCCAGCGCGCGCGGGCTTTCCCCACGCACAGGCGTCTCATCAATGTCTGCAGGCAGGAGGAATTCCGGTTCTATACCAATCTGATGAAGTAACGCCAGACGACGTGGTGACCCGGAGGCCAAAACCAGCGGCAATTCTTTGGTCATTTGTGCCAGTTCCCAGATAGGTTGCAGACAAAAGCTCAACTAAGGCAGGCCCATCATGACCCGCGCTCAGCGGATCGCTTATTTGTAGCGATAGGTGATACGACCCTTCGTCAGGTCATATGGCGTCATTTCCACGAGCACTTTATCGCCAGCCAGTACGCGAATACGGTTTTTACGCATACGACCAGCAGTGTGAGCGATGATTTCGTGTTCGTTTTCAAGTTTCACACGAAAAGTCGCATTAGGAAGGAGTTCGACGACGACGCCTGGAAACTCCAGCATTTCTTCTTTAGCCATTAGGATTCCTGATTTGTTAAATGGAATTTTGGCGGAACCTACCGGATAACTCGCCAAAAGTGAACAGGCTACCTCCATTTCCTGGAGGGCAGTTTCACGAGTTTTACTGCATATTCCATGTTTTGAGGTGGAAAACATATGCAAAGTCCACGCGTAGAGCATTTTCAACTGCTCATTGCATACGTTGATCTATCTTTCTTTTAAGCGTATCACGCACCGCTCTGTACGCATCCATAATCTGTGAACGGCTACCAGTTGCCACTGTCGGGTCAATCGTCGGCCAGTACTCAATATCAACGTGTTGTGTTCGTGTAAGCTCCAATGCCATATGATGAGCCTCCGGAGCAAGCGTTACAATGAGGTCGAAGCCCTCCTCCGCCAGATCCTCAAATGTTTTTGGATGGTGATTGCTCAGATCCACTCCAAGTTCGTCCATAACAGAATCGACAAACGGGTCACGTTCGCCTGCAAAAACGCCACAGGAGCGCGTGTAGACCTGTTTGGGATAGAGCAGATGGGTCAGACCCTCTGCCATCGGGGAGCGTACCGCGTTCATTCTGCAGATAAACAGGATTGAACTTGGCCGTGACATAAACTCGGTCATACTTACCCCCGGTGCTGCAAGGCGCAAATGAGCGTAAACAGTCGTCGGGCGGTTTGATGGTCGATGGTTATTTTCCCTTTCAGGCGCTCTTCCAATATACAGGCACCGTCGTCATGCAGTCCACGACGCCCCATATCGATTGCTTCAATCTGCTTTGGTGAGGCACTTCGAATTGCATCGTAGTAACTCTCGCAAATCATGAAGTAATCTTTGATGATCGCCCGAAAAGGGGTGAGCGAGAGGATGTGGGTTGCAATTTCGCTGCCCGTTTCATCCCGAATTCCCAGCACAAGCTTGCGCTTGATCATAGCCAGATCTAATCGGTACGGACCCTGATCGGGCCCGACCGGAGAAAACATATTTTCCTCCACCAGATCAAAGATCGCAATTTTTCGCTCGCGCTCGACGTCTTTGTCAGCGCGCACAATAGAATCCGGATCAAGGACCACCTCAAAAAGGCGTTCTATTCCTTGTTGTCTCTGCTCTTCGTTTACAGGGACTTCCTTGTTCATCAAGCGATCTTTTCCGTCCTTGATCAATTAACTAGCGGTTTAAGCGAATTGAGACTGAACGTCCATGCGCCTGCAGACCTTCCACCTCTGCCAGCGTGACGGCTGAGGGGCCGATCCTGGCCAGATTTTCCGGGTTACAGCGCAGAAGAGAGGTTCTCTTCACGAACTCCAACGTGGAAAGACCAGAGGAGAAACGGGCTGAACGGGCCGTTGGCAGCACATGGTTTGAGCCGCCGACATAATCGCCGATCGCTTCTGGTGTGTAACGGCCAACAAAGACAGCGCCGGCATTCCTCATTTTTGGCAGCAGCGCATCAGGATCATCAACACACAGTTCAAGATGTTCCGGTGCAAAACGGTTGGAAAGCACCATGGCTTCATCCAGATTGTCGACGGTGATGATGGCGCCATAGTCCTTCCAGCTCTGACGCGCGACTTCCGCACGTGGCAATGTGGTGAGCTGACGCTCTACGGCCTCTTCTACAGCTCCCGCCAGTTCTTCACTGTCCGTGATGAGAATAGACTGCGCAACCGGATCATGCTCTGCCTGAGAGAGCAGATCGACAGCCACCCAGTCCGGGTTGTTAGCTTTGTCTGCCACGATGAGGATTTCAGAGGGGCCAGCGATCATGTCGATGCCGACAGTTCCGAAAACGCGACGCTTTGCTGCGGAAACGTACGCATTGCCAGGGCCAATGATCTTGCAGACCGGAGCAATCGTCCGGGTGCCGTATGCCAGCGCTCCAACAGCCTGAGCCCCGCCTACGCGGTAGATCTCGGAGACGCCAGACATCTTAGCTGCGGCCAATACGAGCGGATTGAGCACGTCATCAGGACTTGGAACCACCATCACGATCCGCTCAACGCCTGCCACTTTCGCCGGGACGACGTTCATCAGAACGGAAGATGGATAGCTGGCAAGGCCGCCTGGCACATAAACACCGACAGCTTCCACTGCAGTCCAGATAGCACCCAGCTCTACGCCGATCGCATCTTTATAGGTGTAGCTTTCGGGCAGCTGCTTTTGGTGATGGGAAAGAATACGATCATGAGCAAGCTGCAGGGCTTCCAGTGTTTCAGCAGGAATTTGTGCAACAGCTGCATTAATCCTGGTTTCAGTTACTTTCAGCTCGTCCAGGGATTTGGCCGACATCCGGTCAAATTTATTGGTGTATTCGAGCACGGCTGCATCACCGCGCAACTCGACATCCCGCAGGATGTCGCGCACGATAAGATCCACATCCTCTGAAGTCTCCCGCTTGCTTCCAAGCAGAGCACGAATATCTTCTTCAAAACCTTCAGACTTTGAGGAGAGCTTAATCGCCACGTTATCATTCCCGATTTACTATAGTTCCCGGCATTGTTTTTCCAGGATGATGTCAAATTTCAGTGGATGCAGTTCAAGCCTTCAGGTTGTGTCGGTATTTTACGAAACTACCCCGCGCTTTCCAACTAGCTTTCCAGATAATGTTCTGGCTTGCTTTCAGTTTCCCATACGGAACCCAGATCGGCCAGTTGCGCTTCGATGCACTCTATATTTGCTGCAATAGCAGCCCCACCGGAAAACTCAAGCTTCAACTGTCCAGCTGGTGCATTTGTCTCTTCAAACAGCACACAGAGCAAAGACAGGACCATATCTTTGTTTGTCTGGTTGATTTTCTGGACTCTGACCGCATCAACCCGCGAGACGGAAAGAACGGAACGCGCCCGCATTTTTCTTTTCTGGTTGTTCTCGTCCGTTTCCCATAAGTACCGGTTCATCGTCAGTACCAGGCGACGTTCGGCAGGTAAGTATCTGATATCTGCGAGTTTCAGAACACTGTCCTGCACCATGGAAGAGATGATCTGTAAATCTTCCTGATCCAGCGCCATCAGCTTCATTGGTTTTACCTGTTCCATATTGATTCCTTGCAGATTTTTCCGGTCTCGCGCACCGAATGCAGCGCGATACATCCTTACTGTTACAACAATTTACAGAAAAATATCTATGAATGAACATAGCAGATTTCAAGCATGAAGATATGAGTCAGCTTCTTTGAGAAAACCTCCATCAAAAAACCCGGGCTGGGAAACAGACCGGGTCCAGATCTTTCGCGTCAGTTTTATCAGGCCGAGATACGTTCGATCACGGCACCGCAGCGAGACAGTTTATCTTCCAGTCGCTCGAAGCCACGATCAAGGTGATAGACACGACTGACCGTCGTTTCACCTTCTGCCGCCAAACCAGCGATAACGAGAGAAACAGAGGCGCGCAGATCTGTTGCCATGACCTGAGCGCCGTTCAGGGTTTCAACGCCTTCAACAGAAGCTACCTGCCCGTCCAACGTGATCCTGGCCCCGAGCCGTGCCAGCTCCTGAACATGCATGAAACGATTTTCGAAGATGTTCTCGGTGATCTTACTCACCCCCCTGGAACGTGTCATGAGCGCCATGAACTGTGCCTGCAAATCTGTCGGAAAACCAGGAAACGGCTCTGTGGAAACATCTATCGGGCTGATTCCGGCACCGTTGCGACGAATTTTGAGCCCCATATTGGTTTCAGTGATTTCTGTTCCGGTTTGGCGAAGGACGTCCAGTGCGCCATCAAGAAGATCGCCGCGAGCACCTTCCAGAGTCACTTCACCACCCGTCATTGCCACTGCCATGGCATATGTCCCGGTTTCGATGCGGTCAGGAATTACTGGGTGACGATGTGCGCCCAGACTTTCTACACCCTGAATATGGATTGTGCCGGTGCCTGCACCTTCGATCTTTGCGCCCATTCCAATCAGGCAGTTTGCAAGATCAATGACTTCCGGTTCCTGAGCCGCGTTTTCAATCACGCTCTCTCCCCTGGCCAGTGTCGCAGCCATTATTACTGTGTGTGTTGCACCGACTGAGATTTTCGGGAAGACAACCCGCCCCCCCTTCAGACCGCCTTTGGCTTCGGCCTGAACATAGCCGCGATCCATCTCAATATCAGCCCCAAGAGCCTTCAGACCATCAATGAAGAAGTCAACCGGACGGGTACCAATTGCACAACCGCCTGGCAGAGATACGCGAGCTGTATGCATACGTGCGAGCAGTGGACCAATGACCCAGAAGCTTGCACGCATTTTGGACACGAGTTCATATGGAGCAGTCGTATCGACAATGTTGCTGGCGTTCAGGTGAACTGTCTGACCGGTCATTGTATCCTGACCAGCCCGTTTTCCGTCAACCGTGTAATCTACACCGTGATTGGAAAGAATCTGAGTAAGGAGCGCAACATCACGCAGGCGGGGCACATTCTCAAGGGTCAACGTATCTTCGCAGAGCAATGACGCGATCATCAAAGGCAGCGCAGCATTCTTGGCGCCTGAGATTGGAATAACGCCATGAAGCTGATTGCCACCAACAATACGAATTTTGTCCATATTTGTATAACCCCAATAAAGCCCGCAACGGGAAACGTTATTTTTAAGAAGAATTGATCTTGCCCACTAGCATCAGGGCTGTGGCATAAGCAAGGCGGCGCTTTTGCCTGGTTTCGTCACCAACGGTTTTCCCCAATAGATCCTGCATATAGTTCGCATTTGCAGGATTTACCAAGATCGCAACATCCTATTCTGCCCGAAACCTGAAGTTTCCGGCGAGATTTCCATACATTTTCAATTTAGCGATAAATGCTGGATTTTTACTTAACGCCCTTGTTTCAGAGTGACGCGTGTGCGGCAGCCCCCGTCCTCGTCTACAGCCTTCTTAGCAGCCTGTTTTCGGCGGCGCAGGTTGGCGCGCAGGGCTTCCGCCAAACGATCTGTTTTAGGGTCGTTTTTCAGCTTTGCAACGAACTTTGACTGGTTATCTGTTGTTTCGGTTTTCTTTGAATCTTTCATGAGTTACAACTACACTAGGACGGGATTGAAGCCAAGTGCTCCAATATACAACGAGTTCATGGCAATGATCTCATTTCACTGTGTTATTCAGTTTCCACAGAACTGCCAATAAAACCCCTTGCAGGTTTAAAAGGGTTATGACATAAGCCTCATCGTTCCGGGGAGATGCCTGCGGAGCACTCACCTCGTTGCAAAATACGCTGGTCCGGAAGACACCGGAAGCTCTTAAATGCTTCATATTTATGCGATGCTGCCGTAGCTCAGGGGTAGAGCACTCCCTTGGTAAGGGAGAGGCCGAGAGTTCAAATCTCTCCGGCAGCACCATTCTTCCAGAAAAAATGCACAGATTTCGGCACGCTGCCGTAGCTCAGGGGTAGAGCACTCCCTTGGTAAGGGAGAGGTCGAGAGTTCAAATCTCTCCGGCAGCACCATTTGTTTCATAACAGATAAATTTACTGGTTGAAATCATACATGCAGCCTTCCTGTTGCCTGCTCAGGGAACCTGACTTTTAAAATCACAAAATTTTAAAGCAATTTACAACTCTGCCGCGAGCCTTTTTTCCCGCACTGATTTTTTCAGGACATGCATTAGCACTTATCAACGGTAATCCATCGATAATCCAAAGCAGCTGCGAAACAAGCAAACTCGCCTGAACCTAAAAACATCAGTTCATTGAAATAAAATTTCATAAGATTGAACTGAATCCGATATATATTAGGGCACCGTGTCCAGGATACAACGCGTAACAATTCTAACAAATTTCATCCTGGAGTTGGTTTACATGCAGCGGGAGTCCTGCGACGTTTCTCTGGTCCTGGGAGCGTATTGGGGTAGTTTTCCAACTAACCAGCTTTGCGGATCGAGGAGGAGGGTAGGCCTCCCAGGCGCACCTGCATGAGCTCTCGTGCCAGTGTTCACTGATATTCATTTTATTGGAGTTTCTGGAGGTAAAATTGGACCAGGCAGTCATCGAAACGGATGTCCCGACAGCGGCGCCCGAAAAATTTTCCGAAGCAGAGGTACAGATGCTCCGCTACCAACTTGAAGAACCAGAATTCGCCAAACTCATTCGATTGGTATCGGGTCTTCCATTTGAAAAATGGGATCAAGCAATCGAGGCACTCACCGCTCTGTAGGCGTTGCAGGTGATCCACTTTGTGAGCAACTCTGCGTCTGCAAGGAGGTATTGCATGTTTCATCGTGAAAAGAAAGCTCAGACTAAAGTGGTGGAGCTTGCTCCGCCAACGACATTATTTCCGTCCCAGCTCTTTTTGTGCCCACGGATTTCACGCGGAGCCGGACCGAAGTAACCTGCAGTTTTTACAAAGTCTCTTGGCTGAAGAATAATCGACGCAATGCGCTGATAAAGCGCTTTGGCAGAGATCGGCTTACACAGCAGTTCGTGAATGCCCAGTTTTCTGGCTTCGATAATGCGAGTGCGTTCAGTATGAGCAGTGACCATGATAATTGGGATATATGCGTACGGATTGTTCTGAGTACGGATCATGCGTACCATGTCTGCACCATCGAGAATTGGCATTACCCAGTCGAGAATCAGGATATCCGGATTAGCGCGTTCCATCGCTTCCAGGCCAGACGCTCCGTCTTCCGCTTCGACGATTTTCCGTGCACCAAAACCCTGAAGCATTTGCCTCAGAATTGTGCGCATATACGCGCTGTCTTCAACCACCAGAAATGATAAGGATGAGAGATCTATACTCAAGAAATCATGCCCCGGCCACCTGATGCAACCCAATTAGAACAGAAATTCAATTATTAGTTACAAGGTTTGGCAGAGAACATAACAAATTGCAAGACTGTCTAAATTATAGTTCTATGTCAAAGACTGTGCCTGCGATATATGTAGGCTGATATGCGTTAGGTGAAAAATACCCTTTGATAAATCTGCAATTCCATGGGCCGCGTCAATGTGTCCTTCGACAGGGATAAGGATTATCTCTAAGTTAGGCTAACTCTAAAGTATCGCCAAATAATACCGCCGCAATATAAGGGGCAAAAAATGGACTACCAAAATATCTTCAATGAAGCGATTGCTTCTTTGAAGGATGAAAAACGGTACCGCGTATTTGCTAATCTGGAACGCATTGCAGGGCGTCACCCACATGCCCTCTGGCGCAAAGAAAATCAAAACCTTCGTGAAATCGTCATTTGGTGTTCAAACGACTACCTGGGCATGGGTCAACATCCAAAAGTTATTGATGCCATGACAGAAACCGTCCAGCGCATGGGAGCAGGCGCAGGCGGGACACGTAACATCTCAGGCACAAACTATCCACTGGTTCAGCTTGAAGATGAACTTGCAGACCTGCATGGCAAAGAAAGTGCCCTCGTTTTCTCCAGCGGTTTTGTTTCCAACGAAGCATCCATTTCTACAATTGCAAAATTGCTTCCTGATTGCCTGCTTCTGTCTGACCAGCTGAACCACGCTTCCATGATCGCGGGTGTTCGCGGCGCGGGAACCTCCAAGAAGGTCTGGCGTCACAACGACCTTGAGCATCTTGAAGACCTGCTCAGGTCTGCTGGCAACGAGCGCGCGAAGCTGATCGTGTTTGAATCCGTGTACTCCATGGATGGTGATATCGCACCAATCGAGCGGATTTGTGACCTTGCCGATAAGTATAATGCGATGACTTACATCGACGAAGTGCATGCTGTCGGTATGTACGGCCCGCGAGGCGCAGGTATTGCTGAACGTGACGGCGTTATGGATCGTATTGACATCATTGAAGGAACATTGGCGAAAGCATTTGGTGTGATGGGAGGTTACATAACGGCTTCTCAGACTATCATTGATGCGGTTCGCTCCTACGCTCCAGGCTTCATCTTTACTACTGCTATTCCTCCAGGACTTGCAGCAGCTGCGACAGCTTCTATCAGGCACCTGAAAGAATCCTGTGTAGAGCGCGAAGGCCAGCAGTGTCAGGCACAGCGCACAAAAGATGTGCTGAATGCAGCCGGACTTCCTGTAATGCCTTCTGACACGCACATTATTCCGGTGCTTGTTGCTGATCCTGATCTGTGTAAGCAGGCTACTGATCTTCTGCTGGATAAGCATGGCATTTACATTCAGCCAATTAACTATCCAACTGTTCCACGCGGCACCGAACGTTTGCGCATCACTCCAGGTCCGGTCCACAACGATGCTCTGATTGTCCATCTGCGCGATGCTCTGGTTGATGTATGGCAGACTCTTGAGTTGCCATTCACCAATGCTTCGGCTGAAGAAGATCTGGACGCCGCACAAGGTCAGGCTGTTTATCAGTTTGCAGGCGGCTAAGCGCCACCCCATTTCATCGCAAAAGGCCGGCAAATTTGCCGGCCTTTTTATTGGCGACACAGATGTAAAGTAAAAGGCTGGCAGCGGGTCGCTTGCAAGCCTTTTATGTCATGATTCATTTCACTAAATGCAGTAGTGGGTTACGAGATTCCTGCTCAGGGAGCTTTGCGTTTCGCAGCTTCTGGCGATGCGATGTTTTCCTGCAAGTCACCATCATCCAGAATACGCCATTTCGGCCCTTCCATATCATCATACTGACCGGAGCGCAGAGACCACATGAACGCTACCAAACCGGTGCCCCCAAGAACCAACGCAACCGGAATAAGGTAGATTAAAACTTCCATAGTTCTGTTCATGCCTCCTGATTGGACTGTGTAGATGTGCCTGCAAGCATTCTCAGGCGTACTGCATTGAGCGTCACAATAATGGAAGAACCTGACATAGCCAAGGCTGCAAGAAGAGGTGTGACAAAACCTAACACTGCAAACGGCACTGCGATCAGATTATAGACAACAGAAATGGCAAGATTTTGGTTCATCACCCAGCGCGCTTTCTTTGAGATTGTCAGTGCGCTCACGACTGGCGCAAGGCTGTCTCCCAGGAAGACAGCATCCGCTGCTGCCTGGGAGACGTGAACAGCAGAAACGGGTGATATGGATACGTTTGCAGCTGCGAGCGAGGGGGCGTCATTGAGGCCATCACCGACCATCAGAACCTTCCTGCCTTTTGCTTTCAGTTCTTCGATATGGTCAATCTTGTCCTGAGGCTTCATAGCAGCTTGCCAGCTTTCAACACCAAGCACCTGCGCTGCGTGTTCGACTGCGCCTTTATGGTCACCACTGAGAATTTCAATAGCGAAGCCGGCATATTTAAGCTTCTGGATCGTCTCGGTCGCTCCTTCCCTCATAAACTGGCCAACAGGAAGCAATTGTGCTGCCTCCCCCCCCGACTGAAAAGCAACGAAAGACGTATCGGGTTGCTGCACTTTTGCTTGTTCGAGCTGCTCAGCGGGAACACCACAAAACGTAGGAGAACCTAACTTTGCACAGACCCCGTTTATAAGAGCTTCGACACCCTGACCTGCACTTTCCTTTGCATCAGGCAACGCCTGATGTGCTCCGGTTGCTCTGGCGATTGCATGGGAAAGCGGATGTGACGAGGACAGAGCAAGACGGCCGGCCAGTTCCAGCTGGTCTTCTGAGAGGGCATGTTTCTTTGAAAGTGAGGTTTCTGGCATTGTCAGTGTGCCGGTTTTGTCGAACACGATGGTGTCGACTGTCGCCAGACGCTCAATAGCATCACCGGTATTCAGCAGCACTCGTCCATTAAAGAACAAACCACTTGCCACGACCTGAACTGCAGGAATTGCAAGACCCAGAGCACAGGGACATGTGATAATGAGAACAGATATCGCAATAACCAAAGCTGGTTGCCAGGCCACGCCAAGCATGATCCAGCCCACGAATGTCAACAGCGCCGCGGCATGCACGACGGGCGCATAAAGCTGGGAGGCACGGTCAGCGATATGAACGTATTTTGACCGGCCTTCCATAGCCGTTTCCAGAAGTCTGTTCACTTCATCAAGCAATGTGCCTTTTGCTGCTGCTGTTACCTCAATCTCCAATACACCATAGGTATTCATGGTGCCTGCGTAGACCAGGTCCCCTTCTCCAACGTGTTGTAAAAGGGTTTCGCCTGTCACCAGGCTCTGATCAACTTCCGAAGTACCCGTGGAAATCCTGCCATCAACGGAAATGCGCTCTCCGGCTCTGACCAGAACACGGTCACCAACGGACAACCTGGACAGAGGCACATCGAGCGCGCTTCCGTCCTCCTGTATTTTTGCAGCACTCTCAGCTTTCAAAGTCGCGAGATTTTCCGCAAAAGAACGCGTTTTTCTGCGCATGATGTGATCGCAGTAACGCCCGACAAGTAGGAAGAACAGCAACATCACGGCGCTGTCAAAATAGGCGTCCTCAGCATCCCGAACAGTTTGCCACATGGAAAGGCCAGTTGCGAGTAACACACCGATCGTGATCGGCACGTCCATATTCAAACGACCTGCTTTCATTGCCATATAGGCACTGCGGAAGAAAATGCGACCAGAATAAACAACGGTCGGCAGGGCTATTAATGCGGAGATCCAATGGAAGAAAGACCGGGTCTCAGGATCAATGTCCGACGCGTTGCCAGACCAGACTGAGATGGACAGCAGCATGATATTCATTGCTGCAAACCCGGAAACGGCCAATGCTCGCAGGATTTCCCTGCAGATGGCGTCACCTCGTGATTTCACCTGCGCAGGGTCAAAAGGATACGCTTTGTAGCCAAGCCTTTGGAGACGATCAACAATAGGGGATGGATTGGTCTTTTCATCATCCCAATCAACGGAAAGACGGTGGGAGGACAGATTCACGCGTGCTTTTTCCACGCCCTCCAGTTTTCGGAGACCATATTCGATTTCGTACATACATGCAGCACACGTAATACCGTCAACGGCAAGGTCCATGTGAGCCTTGCCCTCATCGGTATTTGTTACGAATGCAGCCCAATCCCTTTCAGGCGCAGACATGCTATTACCGCCTTACTCAGCGAAAAAAATCTTGTTTTTGGAACGGAAAATGGGAAGCGTTTTATCGCTTCGTTCTGCAATTTCCACGACCACGTTCCAGTTACCCGCATCAATGTCAGATGCATTGGCTACATACTCACCCGCAGAGCGCTCGGACAGAAGAATATCCTGATCAGCTTTGGTGATTGCAGGGCGGTGCAGTTTTACGAAGACCAATTCACCAGTGACTGGCGCTCCGGTTTTGTCTTTTGCGACAACGCGAATGTGCGCGGAGCCATCGCCATTACGTGCAATTGTTGCGTCAACACTCCAGTTGAGTGCTGCCTGAGCTTTTGCATTTGCAATTTCCTTATTGTAGCGCTGGCTTACCTTGTAGGAGCTATCAACTTCCAACCCTGGGAAGGTGTCGAGCGCAACATAGATCATAGCAGCATTCATAGAGGCAACAACACCGAAGAACCCTAAGAGGCTGAACAGAACCATACGGCCCGTGACTCGCCTGGTTTTGCGCGAAGACTTTTGGTCTACAGTCATGGTCATATCTTAGCTCCTTTTGGCAGCTCATAAGATGGGGTGAGCGGCGCCTTTATGATCTGCAAAGTTATAAGGGGAGTACCCCTTATAACTATTTTTAGTAAGTACTCTTATCTCACGGACTTCAGTTTCCAGGTGTCCGGAAGAAGTCAGGGACGATTGTTATCTCACCAGTATCACTATCGACCAGTTTGAATCTCATCGGTTTGGAAGCAGGAAGAGCTACACCCTCTGGAGAGAACACCAGCGCACGCACTGAGCGTGTAGTGTCAGCCTCTACTGTCAAGGTCAGCTGAGTGTCATTTGAAACACTTACAGCATCTTTGTGAACGCCCACAACTTCAAGGGTGGTTCCTGCTGGCATATCCTCAACACTGAGTGTGAAGGATTGCTCTTTGTTATGCTTGTTCAGAAGACGGAGTGAATAGCCGTTTCTGAAGGAACCATTACTTTGGTGAACGTAGAGCGGGTTACGGTCATGAACCACAGAGAAGCTGGTCATAGAGCGGTTGAGTTGTACATAAAGCATCACGCCCGCAATCATGGCAATGATCGCGAAATAAATGACGGTCCGCGGACGGACCAGGCGATAGACCGGGGCTTCCCCTTTTTCACGACGCTCGATGTTGATGTCGGTGTCATACGCGATCAGACCTGCTGGCTTGCCAACCTTGGTCATGATCGCATCACAGGCATCAATGCACAACCCGCACTGGATACAGTCGAGCTGAGCGCCCTTGCGGATGTCTACTCCAGTAGGGCAGGCATATACGCACTGATTACAGTCAATACAATCACCGGCAGGCTGGCCAGCGGCGACGCGTTTCTGGTTCTCCTTCAGGTGTCCACGCGGTTCGCCACGATCATAACGATACGTTACGTTAAGCGCATGTTCATCAGTGAGAGCTGCCTGAATACGTGGCCAGGGACACATATACACACAGACTTGCTCACGCAGGTGACCAGCCAGCGAATAGGTGGTGAACGTCAGGATACCAATCCAGACGTAAGCGGACAATGCAGCCTGACCTGTTGCAAGATCATATACAAGGGTTGGAGCATCTGCGAAGTAAAGAACCCACGCCCCGCCGGTCCACCAGGCAATCATCAGCCAGAGGAAGTGCTTCGTTCCCTTTTTGAGAATCTTTTCTGCATTCCAGGGCTGTTTGTCCAGTGTAATCCGCTTGCGGCGATCTCCTTCAATCATGCTTTCTACGCGTAAGAACAGGTCTGTCCAGACCGTCTGCGGGCAAAGATAACCGCACCAGAGCCGACCAGCGATAGCATTCATCAGGAACAGACCAACAGCTGCAATGATGAGCAGTCCGGCGAGGTAGTAAACTTCCTGTGGCCAGATTTCAAGAAAGAAAAAATAACCTCTTTTTCTCTCAAAATCAACGAGTACAGCCTGATCAGGCAGCAAAGGCCCTCTGTCCCAACGAATGAACGGAGTAAAGTAATAAATTCCAAGACTAATAAAAAGGATTGCCCATTTGATTTTCCGAAAACGGCCTTTTACCTGCATAGGGTAAACTTTAGCCGCTGACGCGAACCAGGCTTCGTCCTCTTCCTTATCAATGGGTTCAACTTGGCTAGACATAACGTCTTCCTCAGTTGGCGATGTGCATTATGCAAGTGAAGCGAGGGCACTTACGCGTCCTCGCTTGTGTTGTCTTTTTTATACTAACGGGAGATCTTATTGACCGCCGCCGCGAGAGTGAACATACACAGCCAATGATTTCACTGTAGTTTCACCCAAACGTTCTATCCATGCAGGCATCACACCGTGACGTGGTGTGTTTACCTGGGCCATGATACCTTCAACAGATCTGTCGTAGAGATAGTTTGGTGCAGTCAGGTTTGGTGTACCCGTTTCCATGTCGCCCTTACCATTGTCCATGTGACAGACTACACAGTTCTCTTCATAGACCACTTTCCCAGCTTCAAGATCTACGCCGTCCTGCGTTGGAATATCTGCAAGAGAACCAACGTAGTTTGCAACCTGTACAATCTGCTCTTTTTCCAGAAGTTCATCGCGGCCAAACGCAGGCATTTCTGCATAGCGGGTCTCGTCATTATCTGCGCGAACACCGTAGGCAATGGTAGTCGCCAGAGTTTCCAGATCGCCACCCCAGATCCAGCTGTCGTCCTGAAGGTTCGGATAGCCCTCAAAGCCAGTAGCACCGACACCATGACAGGCTGCACAGTTGTCACCAAATGCCACTTTACCCTGAGTCATTGCGAACTCGAGCAGTTCCGGCGTGTTCTGGATTTCTTCCAGAGAAGCTTCGAGAAGCATCTTGCCTGTTTCTGCGCGCTCTGCAACTGCTACATCAAAGTTCCTCGTTGCAACCGCACGCTGGCTGTAATCCAGAAGACCCTTTGTGTAGCCGTTGACCAGTGGCCAGCTTGGCATGAGGATCCAGTAGATCACGGCCCATACGATGGAACCGTAGAACATGTAGAGCCACCACTTGGGGAGCGGGTGGTTGAGTTCCTTCAGACCATCCCATTCGTGACCAGTGGTTTCGACACCCGTTACCTGGTCGATTTCCTTTTTGTGCTCAGCCATTAATCGTCCTCCCGAAGCGGGATATGTGAAGCATCGTCAAAGCGCTCCCCATTGCCTGGCCAGCAAGCGTAAACAATTACGCCTGCAAAAATTGCCATGAAATAGAGCAGGCCACCAGTTTGCGCGAAGTGTGCAAGAGCGGTGTAAGTCGCGTCCATCATCTTCTCCTTAGCGCAAGTTGGCTTTTTCGTCGTAGAGGCTAAAGTCTACGAGTGTGCCAAGCATCTGCAGGTAAGCTACAAGCGCATCCATCTCAGTCACTTCTTTTTCGTTTCCGTCAAAGTCGCGGATAAGAACACCAGGGTAACGTTCTTCGAACGCCTCTGCCGCATCACTGTCAGGCTCTGCCTGAGCGAGGAGATCCACTTTAGCGCTGGCAATCTGTTCCTCAGAGTAAGGAACACCGTACAATGCATTCACTTTCAGATGGTTCTCGATCTCGATTGCAGAGAGCCTGGCATCCATCAGGAACGGGTAGCCAGGCATTACAGAGGTCGGGGACACTGAGCGTGGGTTGATCAGGTGATCACGCTGCCACTCATCAGAATACTTGCCTCCCACACGAGCGAGGTCAGGACCAGTACGCTTTGAGCCCCACTGGAATGGGCGATCGTACATGGATTCCGCAGCCAGCGAGTAGCTGCCATAGCGCTCCAGCTCGTCACGCATTGGGCGGATCTGCTGTGAGTGACAGGCATAACAGCCTTCACGCACGTAAATGTTACGCCCTACAAGCTCGAGCGGAGTGTAAGGGCGCATACCCTCAGTTTTTTCAATCGTACTCTTCAGGTAGTAAAGAGGAACGATTTCAACGAGACCGCCGATTGAGATCATGATGACGATGCCAATAATCAGGATCAGCGAGTTTTTCTCGAAGATTTGGTGTTTTTTCCAAGCAGACATTCGTGATCTCCCGATTATTCCGCTGGCGCCATTGCAGGCTGGCCTGCAGCTTCACTTCCAACTGACTCACCTACACGAACTGTCATCAGGAGGTTGTAAAGCATGATGAGAGCACCTGCGAGAAAGAGAAGACCGCCGAATGCACGTATGACGTAGAACGGATACATCGCATCCACTGTTTCGATGAAGGAGTATTCAAGGAAGCCGAGGCTGTCGTAAGCACGCCACATCAGCCCCTGCATGATACCAGATACCCACATCGCGCAGATGTAGAAGACTATACCCAGTGTAGAGATCCAGAAATGCCAGTTAACAAGGCGCAGAGAATACAGAGACTTCTTATGGTAAAGCCATGGTACGAGGCAGTACAGAGCCCCGAAGGAGATGTAACCAACCCAGCCGAGAGCACCAGCGTGTACGTGACCAATTGTCCAGTCAGTATAGTGTGACAGACCATTCACAGCACGGATGGACATCAAAGGACCTTCGAAGGTCGCCATGCCGTAGAATGCGACGGAAACCACCATCATACGCAGAACGGGGTCTGTACGAAGCTTGTCCCAGGCGCCGGATAGTGTCATCAGGCCATTGATCATACCACCCCAGGACGGCATCCAGAGGATGATGGAGAAGGTCATGCCAAGAGTAGACGCCCACTGTGGCAGCGAGGTGTAATGCAAGTGGTGAGGACCAGCCCACATGTAAAGGAAAATCAGCGCCCAGAAGTGAACGATAGACAAGCGGTAAGAATAAACCGGACGCTCAGCACGCTTCGGAATGAAGTAGTACATGATTGCCAGGAAGCCAGCTGTCAGGAAGAAGCCCACTGCGTTGTGACCATACCACCATTGCACCATAGCATCCTGCACACCAGCCCAAACAATGTAGGACTTGGTGGAGTAGATGCTGACAGGCACGGAAGCATTGTTGAACAGGTGCAGGACTGCAATTGTAACGATGAACGCCAGGTAGAACCAGTTTGCAACATAGATATGTGGCTCTTTACGGCGCCAGATGCAACCGAGGAAAGTCAAAAGATATCCGACCCAAACGATGGTCAGAAGCCAATCTGCATACCACTCTGGCTCAGCATACTCTTTACCCTGTGTAACACCAAGGAGATAACCAGTACCTGCCACAACGATGAAGAGGTTGTACCCGAGAACTACAAACCATGGTGCAATTGCACCAGGTAAGCGGGCCTGACAGGTGCGTTGCACAACGTACAATGACGTGCCGAGAAGAACATTACCGCCGAATGCAAATATAACAGCAGACGTATGCAGTGGGCGCAAACGCCCGAAATTGATCCATGGCAGATCAAAGTTCAAAGCTGGAAAAGCCAGCTGAGATGCAATGATCACACCTACCGTGAAACCCGCGATACCCCAGAAAACAGATGCCCAAGCCGCAAATTTAACAGGAGCCATATTGTAGTTTGGCTTACCGTTAATTTCCAGCGGTGCAGGTGTGTTGTTTCCGTCAAAGTACCGGCGAAAAATGAAGAAGATACCGGCCAATGATGCTAGTGCAATCAATGCGGTATGAAATGCCAAGACCGGATCCCAGGTTTTCCCTGCGATGACCAGACAGAAAATCGCTATCGAGAGAAGAAGGAGGGAAAATCCACCCTCCTCTAGCGACAGGTATCTGACTTTCCGCTCACCCATGATGTTCGCCCCATATAAAGTAAACAAGTTCGTCCGGATAGGACAACCTTAACGTAGTTCTATGAGTGGCAATTTGCCCCGCCCTTGATACATATCAAAAAGAACTCGAACAAAAAAAATTAAATTACTCTAATTCGTAACTGCACCCTCTATAATCTGATTTTCGTCATATATTACATTAGTTTATGTTAAAGTGCGTTGTTTTGGCGCAGAAGGAAGCGAGCTTCGGCAGTTCCCGCAAATATTGACGCAATTTGATAGCAAACCGGTGGGAGCACGTGTCATAGAATCATAATAAGACAGATAAGCTCTCCTGGGGATACCGCAGCGCACAAAACTCTTGCTACGACACTCGGTCTAGGTCGCAAAAGGGGTTTCCGTGGGCTCTGATTTTTGCACTGGTGCCGGACCCAGTATGTATCTGGTTACGATCGGCATGAATGCTAAAAGTCCCATAAAACGGACTAATTGGTGTGTGGCAACAAACACCGGATCAATATCAAGCAGGATAGAGATAAGGAGCATTGCCTCCATACCTCCGGGAGCGAAAGCAAGAAAAACCTTATCGAATGAGATACCTAACGCCCAGGAAGTCACCAGCGCTCCTGTCAGTGCGATTGACAGACTGATCACAAAAACTACAAAAGACGTAACAAACATAAGTTTAAGAGTACCGATTTCGATCTTTCCAATGTAAAGACCCACATTGGTTCCCATGATTATGTAACAAGGGGTTGCGAGCCATACAGGCAAAGCAAACTCTAAAAGCCCTGTTGAATTAAGGGCTGCACTGGCAAAGAATGCCCCGGTGAGAAGTCCTGCAGGGGCCTTCAGCCTCCGGGCCAGAACCGCAAAGATCGCGCAGATCAGAAGAGCTACCATAAGCTCAACAACAGCTGTAAAACTGAGCCCTGCTTCGACATTCTGAGCCACAGCATCAGCCCTATCGTTTGAACCGACCACATTTGTGACAATCAAAGGCAAAACAGCAATCAGAAGGAACAGGCGCACGAGATGGACGATCATAATCCGATCCATAGGCGCACCTCTTTCCTGTACAAGTGCGGCTGTCATACCCAATGCACCCGGCAAACCTGCGAAGAATGCTTCATCCCTTCCCCACCCGCATTTCTTATAGGTGTAAAGATAGACCGCTGACGTAATGCCGCTGACAACAGCAACCAGTGCTAACATTGACAAGGGCCACAAAGAGGCGCTTTCCCAAAAGTCAGGAGAGACAGCAGAGCCCATTGCAGCGCCGATGAAGACAAAATTTGTAGACGTCAGCAGCTTGGGAAAGGCAAAGTCTTCGTTGCCGATCAAAGGCAGAGAAAGGAGCTTTGCCAGAACCAAAGCAACCATTGGACCTGCCAGAAAACCAGCCGGAAGAGACAGCAGCTCAAAAACAGCAGCTCCTGCTCCACCAACTGCGAGAACTCCAAATAAATTCAGAATATTTTTTCCGCACACGGCTTTACCTCTTTATGTCATTCACGACACAAGAAGTACAAATCGAAATTCGTATGATCAATCTTGATTGAACCAATCAAGATATAATTTCGATCAGGGAGCCTGGAGTTGTTCGCAAACAGCTGCGAATTGTTTGAAGGGACTTGAGTTTTTTTAAACTTTGTGTTGTTGACAGGGATCAAAGTTTAATTAGTCCATTTGCGTATTGTAGCGTCATGACCGATCTAGAGCAAAAATATGCGTCCCTGAACGTACCTCGTTATACCTCCTACCCCACGGCTCCTCATTTCAGTGAAGCCGTGACGCCGTTTCTCTATGGTGACTGGCTGGAGAGTATTCCTCATGACACTCCTTTGTCGCTTTATCTGCACGTACCTTTTTGTCAGGAAATGTGCCATTACTGCGGATGCAACACCAAGGCGACACGCAAGATGGCGCCGGTGCTTGCGTATGTGGAGTTGATGCTCAAGGAGATCGACCTTGTACTGAAGCGCCTTGGTACAGGTCGCCTGGTTCACCACATCCATTGGGGTGGCGGCACACCGAGCCTCGTTCCCCGCGAAGCCTTCCTGAAGATCGTCGAGAAGCTGAAATCCAACTTCGTTTTCGCCGAGGACATCGAGCACGCGATTGAGCTTGATCCCAGAACTGTTGGTAATTATCTGGCCCAGACACTGAAGATGGCCGGCATTACGCGGACCAGCCTGGGTGTTCAGGATTTTGATGAAGACGTTCAGAAACAAATCGGTCGCATTCAACCTTACAACACAGTGATGACGGCTGTTACCGCTCTTCGCAATGTTGGTTTGAACAATATCAATTTTGACCTGATGTATGGATTGCCGGGACAATCGGAACAGACAATCCGCGAGACAGTCGAGTACACTAGGGAACTCGCGCCGGGCCGCGTTGCGCTGTTCGGTTACGCGCACGTGCCCTGGTTCAAGAAACACCAGCAGCAGATCAAAGAAAAGACCCTGCCAGGCGCGCATAAGCGTATCCGGCTTTCAGACGTTTCCCGCGATGCGCTTGTTGACGCAGGTTATGAAGTGATCGGTCTGGACCACTTTGCTCTGCCAACTGACGAGATGGCGATCGCGCTGAAGGAAGGTCGGCTGCGCAGAAACTTCCAAGGCTACACAACAGATACCGCTAACGCTCTGATCGGCTTCGGTTGCAGCTCCATCGGTTTCTTGCCACAGGGCTATGTGCAAACAACACCATCGGCTCGCGAGTGGGAGCGTATGGTTGTCGATGACGTGCTGCCGATCAAAAAAGGCATCTCTGTTGATAAAGTTGATCTGTGCCGCGCTGAAATCATCATGCAGCTGATGACCTACTATGAGGTTGATTATGCAGCCACTGCAGAAAAGTACGGATTGCCAATCAGCGAATTCGACAGCATTCCATCTGACCTGCAGGAGATAATTACTGATGGTGTCGCGACACTGGAGGGTACCATTGTTACAGTGACAGATGCAGGCCGGCGCTATGTTCGAGTGGTGGCAGCTGCTTTTGATACTTATCTTGCAACTCAGCAAGCACGTCACTCCGTTGCAGTATAATCACGACCCGGTCTGAAAATGAAAGAAGCGGCCTATACGGGCCGCCTTTCCTGTCTCCAGATAAAACAAGCGCCAATAACTCAACGCCGGTTCCATTCACACATTACGTATGCCTCAGCTGGACAGCACCGCCCTCACATTGAGCATCTCAGAGCATGTTGCGTTCATATGCATTCACGCATCATATCGTAACTCCCTACTTTATGCGTATTCTTATCCGAAAACCGGAGCCACCTTTTGGGAATATGCTCTAGTGCATACCAGTCAGCTGACAGATACCACAGATGTTGGTGATGTGAATGCTGTCCTGCTTTTCGACCTTAATCAAACCACGGCGCTTCAACTGAGAGATCACGCGGCTCACGGTTTCAATAGTCAGACCGAGATAGTCTGCAATTTCCTGACGGGTCATGGAAAGAGCAACAGTCTTATTGTCTGGCCAACCTTCTTCATTCGGGCCTGAACAGCCGTCTCCGCCACGGTTAGGCACCAGGCTCATCAAAAAGGTAGAAACGCGCTCCAGAGCGGATTTACGCCCCAGCAATACTGTATGCTCGTGAAGAACTTCCACCTGGGAGAGCAGGCAACGATTTACGTAATGCTGCATCACCGGAGATGTAGAGATCTCGCGGCTTTCGAAAACCTGCAGTTCAACCTCTGTCAACGCTTCTGCTGTGCTGTCAAAGAAATCACGGTTGGAAAACCCGAGCATATCGCCTTCACGCAGAATGTAGACCACCTGGCGACGACCATCGGGAAGCAGCTTGTAAAGCATCATTACCCCACGCATGACTTCGTAAAGGCGCCCTGCCTTGTCACCTTCGTAGAAAAGCACATCATGAGCAGAAAGGCGCTGCTTGCGTCCAATACGCTGACCAGCTGTTTCCGGCTGCCTGAAGTTTTCCTGACAACCTTTGAATGGTGTCTGCCCATCAAGGTCGCTAAGCTTTGTCAATGTGGCCGATACCATAATCCCTCCTCGCGGATATCTCCGCAAACATCGTGTCTCGGCAAGTAGCGAGAATTATGCGTCTATTCTCTAAATGCCGTTTGGCCATGTCAAACATCCGTCAATGCTGGCCTGATCTGTAGATGCAGATTTCCTGATCAGAATGCAACGCCAAATTACGCATTAAAATCTATAGGAGCAGGCGCAAATTTCAGTAATTTGATCTGAAACAACCGAAATCTTGCGATAGATCAAGTTTGCAAATAGATCAATAAATCCTGCTCTCTCAATGGCTTCCGAACAACCGGAGTTGTGGCTTTTTTTGGCAGATCTCGCGTAATCTTCCATAGAGGCTGACCGCTGATTGCGACAATTTGTGGCGCGTCATCCAAAGCAGCAACCTTTTCAATCAAATCCGATCCCTTTAATCCGGGAAGGTGCAGATCAACAAAGACTGTGTCATCCATACGAGGTGAAGCATCTGAGAGGAACGATTCTCCGTCTGCAAATGCAGCGCAGGATAGATCAAGGCTTTCAAGCATTTCCGCAATCGCATCCCGCACAGATACATCATCTTCAACAATATAGATCACACCAAACCCCAGCGTTGTCCTCGTGGCCAGAAAGACAAAGCACAAAGGTGCTGCACTTTGTCTCACCAGTTACCATAACCAAGCGCCGGGGTCTTGTAATGCGTAGTTACACGCGGGAATAACAGGATTGGCCGAAAGTATACCAGTCATTCCTCATGAGACTGCGCCAGATCAAGCAGCTGGAGGCTCACCTGTAAGGACGATGCGGACAAGATCCGCAGCATTACGTGCACCAAGTTTTTCCATGATGCGCGCGCGGTGCACTTCAACGGTACGTGGAGAGATCTTGAGGTTTCTACCAGCTTCCTTGTTGGAAGAACCAGCGGTAATCTCAGTCAGCACCTGGCGTTCGCGTGGCGTCAAAGTTTCAGCACCGGGGAATGTCAGTGTGTTCGCACCACTCTCGTGCACATTTCCTGAGACAGCTTCGCGCACGCTGGAAATGATGGATTCAACATCAAATGGCTTTTCAATGAAGTCGTAAGCGCCTGACTTGATCGCCTCAACAGCCATTGGGATGTCACCCTGACCGGAAATGATAAAGATTGGTGCAGGGAAGTTCTCACTGTTCAGGCTCTTCAGAATATCAATGCCTGACCGTCCTGGCATATGAACATCTAGCAGAACACAGTTCGGCGTTTCTTCTCCTGCCCCACCAAGAAATTCTTCAGCATTCGCAAACGATTTCACACGAAACCCTTCTGTTTCAAACAGCAGAGAAAGCGCGTCGCAAACCGCTGGGTCATCGTCAACAATATGAATCACAGACGGCATGGTCATGATTGCTCAGGTCCTTATTTTTGTTGTGCTAAACAACAGCTTCAGCTTAGCTCGTTGCTTTTGAATTTACCGGGAGCCGCAAAGTGAAGGTAGCACCTTTACCTTCCTCATATGGCTCTACAAGTAAGTCGCCACCATGGTTTTGGGCTATACTCCGGGAAATCGCAAGTCCAATACCTAAACCGCGCCGCTTTGTCCCAGTAAAGGCTTTAAAAAGGTGCGGCACTGCTTCCTTATCCAACCCTGGTCCGGTGTCCATAACCTTAACGAACACATTGTCATCGTTAGTTTCGACAGAAATAACTACTTTCTTAACAGGTTGACCCTTAACGGCTTCACCTGCATTTCGGATCAAGTTTACCAGAATCTGTTGTATTTGTACGGAATCCAACTCAAGCTGGTAGTTATAGTCCGCGAAAGTAGAGATAAACTCTACATCATCCGCTTCGTGGCCTACCCTAACGAGCTCAAGGCAATCATCAATGAGGGTTGCCAGCCCGGTCCCGATGCATTGCGGGGCCTGCCGTTCGACAAAGTTACGCATCCGCTGGATGATATGGCCAGCACGCTCGGCCTCCACCACAGCTTTATCCATCAGACTGATCAGAGCCTCATCGGGCTGATCAGCGCCTTTTGAACGGCGTGCTGCAGTCTGGAGATAAAGCATCAGAGCTGTGAGCGGCTGATTGACCTCGTGCGCAATCGCAGCGCCCATTTCGTCCAGCGCGTTTACACGGGTCATCGTCACCAGGTTGGACTGCAGCACACGAAGGCGCTCTTCATATTCCTTGGTTGCCCGCAGATCCTTCAGGACGCCAATGAATTGGTGGCCACTTTCTGTCTGCGCCTCGCCGACGGACAGCTCTATCGGAATTTCGGTTCCATCTTGGTGGCGCCCAACGACCTCGCGACCAATATCAACGACTTTCGGGGTACCCGATTTCAGATAGTTCCGGATGAACTTGTCATGCTGTCTGGCAATGGCGCTCGGCATCAATGTGTTAACACTCTTACCAACGGCTTCCGCGCTCTTGTAGCCAAACATTTTCTCGCAAGCACGGTTATAAATCAATATAGTTCCGTTATCATCAATCACTATGATGCCATTAACGGCAGTATCCAGAACACTGTGCAAGCATGAAGAGGAGACCATAGTAGTTTCCTAGTTGTTGTAGGCTCACCCGTAAGTTTATCTAAACGGGTATCTAGATGGGTATTTTGACTAATCAGCTATCCTATGTCCCAAGCCAGGTCAATCACCTAGGTTGCGACCGATTCGACGTTTAATTTGCTCTTTTCCGTAGATATATCACCAGAGAGAAGGCCGCTCTCTAAACCTGTGCGTGTAAACCTGGAATCGAAAGACATTAATTACGATGTCAGTATCCGCTTCAACAAGGCATTTACCTATTAAAAATCCCAGCAAACCCTAGGTTATCTTATGTAGAATATTATTTTACGAATTTCTGATTCTGACGCGAAATTATTGCTCAATTTGGAGCAGGGCTAAGTTAAGTAAACCAAAAGTAGTAAGCGTGTTCACCTATACGGCGCGTATATGTCGCAGGATATATCATGCTCCGAACCCAGGTTTTCCACCGAGGTACAACATTTCCCGCTCTTTGGGTCCGATATTGAAGCCTCTTGTCTGCGTCGCGTGCGCTATTGAAAAAATATTTCACCAGGGCATGTCGCATTCATTTACATTCACGCATCGCACTCTAACATCTTTAGCGGAGCGATTTGCTGTGGTTTGACTTAATCCATCAAACAGAACATGCCCTGCTCACAAATCGGGGTCAGGAGATCGGATTTGGTGGTTTTGTGCCAGCTCTGCAAGCGCTTTGAAATTTGCACGTATGGAAAATTCATGGTGCAACTGCAAAAGGTTCAAACGCAAACCGTTGAGAAGCAACAATTCATCGTGACCATGCAGGCGTTTGTGAACCGGAAGGCTGCAAAAAATCCTTGAAACCTGTGTAGCCGCAATCCCTGTAACACTGCGGGTTGGCACCAAAGCATCCGTGCGCATTTTGGTTGGCATGTTTTGAGCAACAGCATTCCACTCCTGCACCGGGCAAGAAGATTCTTCCTGATGCTCAACCAGGATTTCCTTAAGAAGATGTCCGATCATGCCGGCAAGATCCTGCGGGTCTGCCCTCGTCTTTTGCCGCAACACAATCAGAGCCATTTCGCCGACGAGCTCAACAGTGATGGAGAAAGAACTCCAGCGGGAGGCTTCCAGAGCCTGCTGAAAATCTTCTTCATCGAGCAGAGATTTCCAATGAACACCGGCCCTGGAACGAGAGTATTCCTGCACATTCTTATAAGTCAGATACGCCGCACTGCGACCAAGATACCCCTTCAGCTTAACAAGAGTATCCAGGTCGGATCTATAAAAGAACAAAGCATAGATACGCCTGAGCCAGCCCGGACTTTCGAGAGATACATTCTCGATATTTTCAAAGGCACCCGGCAGGTTCTCTTTGGTAGAATTGCGGTGCTGTCCCAACTCATAGCCTTTCGTCATCTTCGAAAAAATCTACAGTTACAAAGACGCAATAACTCGTAGTGAACTCTTGCCTTTCATAAAAGATCGGTCAACTGTGCAGCATTGAGAGACAAAAAACACTTAATGGAAGTAACGGACCTACCAGTCCGACGGGGGAAACATGCTTCAAGGTTGGATCGTAGTCCTTGTTGCTTTGGCATATATACTGCTTTTATTTGTTATCGCGAGTTACGGTGACAAAGTCGCCAGGAGCCGCGTTAAGAAGGCAAGAGGGAGGCCACTTATCTATGCTCTCTCACTCTCCGTTTACTGTACATCATGGACATTTTTCGGATCTGTCGGATCTGCTTCGAGAAATGGTTTCGAGTTTATTACCATCTACCTGGGACCTATACTTCTATTCACCTTTGGGTATCCCGTGATCTTGCGAGTGATCCAGCTGGCGAAAGCAGAAAAGATCACATCTGTTGCCGATTTTATTGCTGCAAGGTATGGCAAAAACCCTGTGGTTGGCGCGATTGTCACGCTGATCGCCTTTATCGGCATGATCCCCTACATTGCACTTCAGCTGAAGGCATTGGATTTATCTGTTGGCACGATTGTGCTGCACCCATTGTTAACGCCTGATGATGCGGAGATCTCGATCTTCGGAGATGAAACACTGTTAATCGCCATTTTTATGGCTGTGTTTACATGGCTGTTCGGCACCCGTCATATTGACGCGACCGAGCACCAGGAAGGCTTGATGCTGTCCATCGCGACCGAGGCCGTCGTTAAGCTCGTTGTTTTCCTCGCAATTGGCATCTGGGTCACCTTCATATTGTTTGACGGGCCCCAGGATCTCCTTCACGCATCGTTTGCCAACACAAACAGCTCGCAGGACCTGTTCACGAACATCAATCCGGGCAAGTGGGCAGTGATCACTCTCCTGTCTTTATTTTCTATTGTGCTTCTGCCACGCCAGTTCCATGTGACAGTGACGGAATACAACAGTGAAGCTGAGTTGAAACGAGCGGCCTGGCTGTTCCCAGGCTACCTGATTGCTATCAACCTGTTCGTCGTACCAATCGCCCTTGCTGGTCTGACCATTTTGGGTACCACAGTTGATCCGGACATGTTCGTGCTTGCGCTGCCGCGGGCCTATGATGCTGACTGGCTGACCCTGCTGGTGTTTATTGGCGGCCTGTCCGCAGCAACAGCTATGGTGATTGTGACGACCGTTGCACTTTCCATTATGGTCTCCAACGATCTGGTGATGCCGATTATTCTGCGCAGACGTAGTGAGGACGAGATTATCTCCACTACAGGTGAAGACATGAGCCAGCTGGTGTTGGGCATTCGGCGTATGTCGATATTCCTCGTCATTTTGGGAAGCTATGTCTACTACCGTGTTGCAGGTGACAGCACGGCTCTTTCAAGCATCGGCCTCCTCTCTTTCGCTGCAATTGCGCAGTTCGCTCCGGCTTTTATCGGTGGTTTGATCTGGCGCAGGGCGACGGCACGTGGTGCAATTGCCAGCATGACGGCCGGGTTTGCTGTCTGGTTCTACACATTGCTGCTTCCTGTCTTTGCGCGTGAGAGTATCTTTGGTTCAAACATCCTGCACAACGGGCCGTTCGGTATAGACATACTGAAGCCGGAAGCTTTGCTATATCTTGATATGGACCCGTTTGTACACGGCGTGCTCTGGAGTCTTCTGTCAGGACTGCTGTTTTATGTGATTTTCTCGCTCACCAGGCAACCAACTGCGATTGAGCGCATTCAGGCCAACACCTTTGTACCCACCGGGTTGTCACAGGTCCCCGCCCTGCGGAAGCTGCGTACAACAGTGACAACCGGAGATCTGCAGGCAACAATTTCCCGTTATGTGGGAGAGGAGCGGACACAACGATCCTTTGATACATATGCTGCGGAGCATCGCATCACAATTGACAGCAGCGAGGAAGCTGATGCTGTGATCCTGAGGTTCTCCGAACAACTTCTTGCCAGCGCGATTGGCTCAGCGTCCGCACGACTGGTGCTTTCCCTTTTGCTAAAACGGCGAGACCCAGGGACACAGGAAGCCATAAAGCTGCTGGATGATGCGACCGAAGCTATTCAGTATAACCGTGATCTTTTACAGATCGCGCTTGATCAGATGAGGCAGGGTATTTCGGTTTATGACAAGGACCTGCGCCTGATCTGCTGGAACCGGCAGTATCGCGAAATGCTGATGTTGCCGGCAAAATTTGGCCAGGTTGGTACTTCGCTTGAGGAGATGATCCGCCATATTGCGGAGGCTGGCTTGTTTGGAGATGGTGATGTTGAAGAGATTGTCGGCCTGCGCATGCACAATTTCATCAACCGGCAGGAAACCTATCAGGAGCACCTGGTAAGCACCGGAACGGTATTGGAAGTACGCACGAGTCCCATGCCTTATGGTGGTCTGGTCACCAGCTACACCGATATTACTGAACGTGTTTTTGCAGAGGAAGCTCTTGCCCGAGCCAATGAAAACCTGGAACAGCGGGTTCGGGACCGCACCGAAGAGCTGACGAAGGTGAATGAACAGCTTGAGACTGCCAGGAAGACTGCTGAGCTGGCATATCAGGACAAGACACGGTTCCTGGCTGCGGCAAGTCACGATATTCTGCAGCCTTTGAATGCAGCGCGACTTTATTCCTCTACCCTTACTGACCGCTTCATGGACGGAGACCCGGAAGACCGCAAGTTGGTTAGCAATATCGAGGCCGCGCTGGAGTCTGTAGAAGAGATCATTGGCGCCGTTCTCGATATCTCCCGTCTTGATACGCGTGCTTTCAAAGCGGAGATCTCGACGTTCCGCCTTGATGATATTTTTAACCCACTGCGCGTGGAGTTCAATCCAATTGCCAGGGAAAAAGGGCTTAAACTCAAAATCCGCAGCACTGATGTTTGCGTGCGCTCAGATCGGCGTCTCTTGCGCCGTCTGCTGCAAAACCTCATTTCAAACGGTCTGAAGTACACCACAAAAGGCGGCGTAGTCGTTGGAGTTCGCAAGACGAGGAACAACATGACGAATATTGAGGTGTACGATAGTGGGATCGGCATTCCAGAGAAGCAGCAGGAGCTGATCTTCAAGGAGTTCAGCCGCCTTGATAAGGGCGCCCGCATTGCCGCCGGGCTTGGGCTTGGGCTTTCTATCGTAGAACGTATCAGTAAGGTGTTGGCACTCAACGTGACACTCAGGTCTCAGGATGGGAAAGGCTCTCGCTTCTCGCTTGCTATTAAAGAAGCCACAAGCCTACCGGTAACCGCTAAGCAAACTCAGCCCAGTGCTGTCGTCAGTCAGCTCGCTGGTCTGAATGTGCTGACCATTGACAACGAGCCGCAGATTCTGGAAGGCATGGAGTCTTTATTGCGTACATGGAAATGTAATGTGGTGACTGCTACAAATGCACAGGATGCAGCCAGGGCAATCTACGCAAGCAAGACACAACCAGACATCATTCTGGCAGATTATCATCTGGATCAGGGCACTGGTATTGAGGCCGTTGTTCACTTGCGCTGGAAGTTTGGTGTCCATTTCCCCGCAATGCTAATCACTGCAGACCGAACAGCAGAAGTACGCGCAAAAGCCTGCGACAAAGATATAGAGATGATCCATAAACCACTTAAACCAGCTGTGCTCAGAGCGCATCTGATGCGCTGCAAGGCCGCTCTGGGAGGCACGTAACCTCTCGTAAGACACTTATTCGGCCCGGCCAACAAAAAAAAGGCACCACAAAGAGCGCCTTTTTTCCGTAGATCTTCTCGAAGAATACCTAGATAGCAATGCTTTGCCACTGACCGGATTCGATCTTCGCTGCTGCAATTACTGCCTGCGTCCGGCTTTCAACGCCCAACTTCTGCAAAATAGCAGAAACGTGCGCTTTTACAGTCGCTTCCGATACAGACAACTCATAAGCGATCTGCTTATTCAGCAAACCTTGCGAAAGCATCATCAACACGCGCACTTGCTGCGGTGTCAAAGACGCCAGACGCTGAGCCATTTTAGTTGCTTCATCAACGGCGTTCAGGTCAATGTCCGGTGGGATCCAGACGCCCCCCTCCAGAACAACTGAAACACCATCCTGAATAACATCAATACCAAGTGACTTTGGAATATACCCGGACGCACCGAACTCAATGGCACTGCGGATTGTAGTCGGGTCTTCTGTTCCGGAAACGACAACTATTGGCACACCCACGTATTGAGCACGCAAGTACATTAATCCAGAGAACCCTCGCATGCCCGGCATGGACAGATCCAAAAGGATCATGTCTACGTCTTCCTCCCGATCGAGAGCAGAGGTGACTTCATCAAGGCTCCCGGCCTCGATAATTTTTACCGATGCGAACTGCTTCTCGATTGTCTGACGCATTGCACCACGGAACAGCGGGTGGTCATCAGCGATAATAAAGCGATGGACTGCGTTGTACACGCTGTGCTCCTCCATTTCTTGTCGTGGGCTGCCTCCAATGATCTCCAATCCGTCTCATCGAACTAAGATCAACAGATATGCAGTTTTCGACGCCACGGGGATTTTGACGAGAATTTCGCAGCTTCCCCAAAGCGCCACAATAGATATTTTACAACCTTAGAACTCCGCAGAGTCTCAACCAGTCGCATCCTCCCTATACAAAAGCATTATGCGAAACAGGGAGGTGCTGGCAAGCAGGAAGTTGATTGTTTTCACGCATCTAACGCATTTTTACCACAAAACCGTCAGTAATCATTAAGATATTGCAAGAAGGCATATACAGAACTCAAGAGTTGTCTCCCCAATATAGACCGCTTAAAGCGTGCGTTTGCTGCTTTCCGAACACCAAGGATTGGGGATTAGTATCAGTTAGTAGAATTTTAGTCTGGCGGTTCGCTTGAGGGACTGTAGAGTATACGGACGTTGGGTAACCATTACAGGAGGTGGGTGTGCGTACACCAAATAGAGTCGCCTATTGGACCAAAACACGTGCGCTCATGGCTGCAACGCTTATGCTCTGGCTCATCTTCTTTAGTATCGCTGTCTTTTATGGAACGCCTGACTCTGATCCAAATGCCCCTCAAAATGAGCTGAGCGGATTTTCAGCTTCCCTGTCAAACAGTTATGTGTGGGGATGCTTCCTGTTTTTCGTCGCAAGTGTCCTGATCTCATGGTTTTGCGGTGCACAGGACAGGCTTGATGAAAGCAGTACCGGCTCATCTCAGCGCCCGGGGAACACATTATGACACTCTCCAGCCTTGGTCCTCATCCTTCGCTATATAAGGGCGTTCCGCTAGCGCTTTCTCTGTTCACACTCGCACTGTTTTTGCTGACTGGCCTACTCTCTGTTATGGAAAAAGCTGGTGTTGTTGTCGTGCTCATCGAAGCCCTGATGGCTTTGCTGCCACTGCTTGTGTTTGCTATGGTGGGCATTCTGGCGCGAACCATGAAACTTTCCAAGTATCATTGGGGAGGGAAGAACGTGCCAGCAGGTCTGACAGGTGTGACCCTGGCTGCATGTTTTGTTGGCGGCAATTTCTTTCCGCTGTTTCTCTCTGTCATTTTCCTGCCAGAGTACATCAGCTTCCCAATTGTTTTGGGATGGGTAAGCAGTCTTGTCTTGTGTGCTGTGCTGTTTGCTTCCCCTGTCAGAAAATTTGGTTCAAAGACTATACCGGAGTTCCTTGGTGTCCGTTTGCAGAGCAATCTGGTCCGGTTGATTGCCGGCGGTCTGGTAATTCTTGTTGGTATTCCTTTCTTATGCACCGAGATCTTGGTTGGAGGTCAGGTGCTGGCAACATCTCTCAACGCAACCTCAACAACAGGCATTCTGCTCTTTTCTGCAGTCTTGCTCATTTCTGTTGTGCTTGGCGGTGTCAACGGAGCTGTGTGGACACAGGCTTTGCAAGGCGTGCTGATGGTGTTTGCCTGCCTCTCACCAGTCATTTTGCTTGGGCTGGACCAACTGACATCTCCTATGATCTCCGAGAGTATCGGGTTCACCGGTGTAGTCAGCAACTCGCTCACAGAGCAACTCGCAGCGATCATTGATATTGAAAATACTAGTATCGGTTGGTTCCTGATACAAGGTCCATATGCCGGAGGGCTCTGGCCAGTGATTGGAACGGCTCTTTTCTTTGCCATAGGCATAGCCAGCCTTCCGCACCTTCTCAGCAAGCTTCTGGGTACAGGAAGTTCATCATCTTCTCGTCGCGCTGCCGGGTATTCTCTGTCGTTCCTTCTGTTACTGATGGTCGTTGGTTCGGCCTATTTCCTGCTGCTGGCGGATGAACGGCTTCAAAGCCTGCTTGGGCCGAACGCACTTGATCAGGGCCATCAGAACGGCCTCATTGCCGCGCTGATCAGATCAGGGATTGTTGCAGCAGCGCTTGCCGCAAGTTCTGCGATCCTGATGGCGCTCTCAACAAGCATTTCGCGAGATCTCATTGAGACCTTGGTGGTGCCGCATGCCTCACTCAATCAGAAAATCGTTCTGGCACGTGTCGTGGTTCTGCTGATCTGTGCCTTTGTCAGCTATCTGGCTTATAGCGAAAACCTATTGTTTCTGGACATGCTGACTATGTCACTGTCCCTTGCAGCAGCAGCATTCTTTCCTGTGCTTGTGCTTTCGTGCTGGTGGAGCAGGTTTCACGCGACTGCAGCTTACAGCACAATGCTTGCAGGCACCCTGGCAAGCTTGTTTTACACTGTTGCTGTGGCCAGTGGTTCTACCGGCTTCTGGTTTGGTTTTCCTGCAGAGATGGGCGGATTGCTCGGTGTACTCCTAGGGTTTACCGTCGGAATTTCATTTTCGTACGTTACTTTTTCCAAGGATGAACGATGTTTTCATCTGGCAAGCCTACTGGAGCAACCGGGAGAACGAGACCTCTCAATAGATCTGGTTGACACTTCTGACGGGGAAGAGCCAGAAGAACTCATAGAGGTTAAAGCGTAGTTTCCTGAAAATTATAAGAAAAATATTAGAATCACTTAGGTTCATTTGCGGTCTGTTTACGCCGATTCAAATTTACAACTTCCGCTAAGTCGAGATCAACAGAGCTGTGTCTATAGTTTAACTCCAGTAGAAGCCCAGGAGAAACCTATGGACGCTTTACAACGTGCTGCCCGAGCCAGTGTTGCCCGTATCTGTGGACTTTATTGCCTCGTTGTGCTTCTCATTATGGCAGCACTCAGCTTTGATCCGGCCAGTTCTTTCCGTGCAGGTGCTATGCTCGCAATCACTCTGAGTGCTGCACTTGTTTACAGGGCCTGGATCATGCCAGACGGCAAGCGCGACGGCGATGATGCGTGGGCCTTGATCAAGGGACAGCATAGCAGTGGGCAAGATCCCAATAATATACAAAGCGATGCGTTACGCACCGCCTATCATGAGTACTCCAAGCGAGCGATGGTTGTCGCTCTGGGGCTCTGGTTTGTGAGCGTTGTAGCCAGTATTTCTGACTAAGACTTACTGGCGTTCAGGAACCAAGAAAATGCAGGGTCATGGAGCGTCTATGCGGCGCTCTTCTATGTTCGATCAGGTAAATACCCTGCCAGGTCCCCAAATCCAATTCCCCGTCGACTACCGGTATTTGCAAGGATACTCCTGTGAGCATGGTTTTGATGTGGGCAGGCATATCATCCGGCCCCTCATAAGAATGGAGCCACCCATTATTTTCAGGTGCAACATTTGCTAGGGCCTTTTGCAGGTCCTGCAAAACAGTCGGGTCAGCATTTTCCTGGATGGTGACAGAGGCCGAGGTGTGGCGGACGAATAATGTAAGCAGTCCCTCTTTGAACTGGAGTGACTTCATCCAGTCGCGGATTTCTTTGGTAACTTCATAAAAGCCCAACCCCTCCGTCATGAACACCAGTCTTCCCATGGACTGAGAAAGCTGCACCTGACCGCTGTCAATGGTCCAGACTTCGCAGTTGTTTTTTGCTTTTGACCAACCCGACATACTCAAAATTCAGCCCTTTTTATTCATAAATTAAGATCGTGCCGTTGTCATTGACGTGAGATTGCGCGACAACTTCTATAACAAACTTATTGGAAACATCTTATTGTCGCCTCCGGAGAAACTACATGTCTGAGAATTTCGCTCATCTGCGGATAAGTCAAGAGACCGTCGCTGAAGCAAAGGCATTTAACAAGGAAATGACGGAGCAGCTGCGCGCGCTGCCTGATCTCTGGAGTTTCTCCCCAACAGTTACCCGTGAACGCCGATTACAGGGACTTGGAGCATTCCCTATCCCCACCTATTCGGAGCAGGCTCAGGATCTGGAGATAGAAGGACAGCATGGTTCTATTGCACTGCGGCTTTTCAAAACTGACGAAAACTCATCAAAAGGTGTGATTATTCACATCCATGGTGGAGGCTTTGTGTTCGGCTCGGCTTCCTTTCAGGACCCGTATCTGGAGAGCATGGCAAAGAACACTGGGCTTGACGTAATTTCAGTTGAATACCGCCTTGCTCCGGAACACCCCTTCCCCCAGGGGCCTGATGATTGTGAGGCGGCTTGTCACTGGGTGCTGAATGAAGGCGCACGCCGATATGACTGGAGTGCTTTTGCTTTAACTGGTGAAAGTACCGGAGCGACACTTGCGCTGACGGCTGCCCTGCGCATGCGCGACAAGCATGGAATGGTCCCCTTTAAGGCCTTGGTTTTGCTATCAGGTTGGTATGATATCGGACTTACGCCCTCTGCCCGTCTTTGGGGTGAGGACTTGCTTTTCCCAACAACCCGCGACCTTCATATGTTCGGGCGGCATTTTCTGTCTGGAAAGGAAAACGCGGAAGACCCTGCCATTTCCCCTTTGTATGCCCGACTGGAAGGAATGCCGCCAACACTGCTAAGTGTAGGTACCGAAGATCCACTATTGGATGATACTTGTTTTCTCGCCTCCAGGTTGAAATCTGCCGGAGTAGAGACTTCACTTGAGGTTTATCCCCATGGATGTCATGTTTTTCAAAGTTTTGATCTTGCTCTTGCCAAGCTGAGCACCCAAAGGATAAATAGTTTTTTTGTACGAAATTTGGTTCGCCTGAGCTAATTATTAACAATTAGCGGGGTATCGCAATAGCGCTAAGGGACCGACGCTGCACAAAGGGTTGGATATGGCAAGCTTAGAAACACTTTTCTCGTTTGTTAACACATGGGAATGCGACGAGAACGACCATTTGAACGTGCAGTTTTATTTCTCCAAATTTGAAGAAGCTGACCGTCAATTCAGAATGATGACTGGATTTAGCGAAGCACTGGTTGGTGCGCGCCGTGTTCGGCACGTTCGTTACCATGCAGAGCTGGTTGCCGCATCGCTGATTACTGTGAAGTCTTATGTGGCCTTTGACGGCCCTCACATGCTCTCCGTTGTGCATGAAATGATTGAAGGCTCCACCGGGGAAGTCTGTGCGACAGCGATCGACGGATATACGCCAAATCCCAGCTCTGCAAAACAGTTGCGAACGCGCTTTAAAGAAGTTGAGGAGAATATCTCCAGGCCAGCTGTTCCGCGCGGCCTCTCTCCAGGCCCATTCTCTGGCAAGCCAACCATTGATGATCTGCTCAGGAGCGGTGCGCTGTTTACTGGTCGCTCAACGGTTCTGCCACGTCATTTGAATGCTGAACACAAAGCTGAAGATGCATTTGCACTTGCCTGCTTCTCTGATGCAGCGGCGCATGTATGGGAGCGGACTCCGATGAACACAGCATGGCTGGATGAGAATGAGTATGGCAGGGTTGCGCTGGAGCAGAAACTTTCCTGGATCAGCCCGCTGAAGCTGGGGGATATGGCTCAGGTGATTTCTGCACTGATCAGTGTTCAGGAGAACACCTTTACTATCCGCCATCATCTGTTTGAATCCCGCACCAGGCGTTTGGTGACGGTGTGTGATCAGGTGTCTGTCAGCATGGATCTGAATAGTCGCAGGACTGTTCCTCTTACAGACGATTTCCGCGCAGCGCTGGCAGCTTTACAGACCCAATAAGGCTCGCGATCAATGACTTGAAAACCGCCTTCCCCTGAAGACGGTTTTTTTATGCCCGCGTGTTACTGTGCTGGCTGCCCGGTTTTGTCCTTCTGGAAATCATCTTTCATTTTTTCAACAACTGAGAAGAAACGACGCATGGCGTTTTCGGTGAACTCCAGTGCATCTTCCAGTTTTTGCTCTTCATAGTCGCCGAACCAGCCTTCTTTCTGTGGTCTGGTGATGGAGAGGTCGAGGCTGGCTTCGGGTTTGATTGCGGCGATGTCGGCATCTTCGGCCAGGGTAGCAAGTGCTTCGGAGATGCGTCTAAGTTCCTTACGCATCTTGTTGTTCTCAGTTTCCAGACGGGTAATTTCCTCCTCATAGACCATAATGCCGTCAAGGGCGGGCTGGCAAACGAGTTTTTCAGCCCTGGTGGCGCAAAGTGAAACTATCCCCGTGCGGGTATCGAGGCGGACCAGTCCTTTATTCGTCTGCTGCATTTCGAAGCGAACGGGCACATCCTCTTCAGTATCAGCAAGTGCACTTTGTCCGCTTATTGCAAAACTGATCGCGAGGATTCCAATGGTCAGATAAAACTGTTTCATAATTTTTCCCCATCTCTGTTGCAAATCAAAACCTTAAAGCCTCTGATGATTGCAGAGCCACACCTGTCTGCAGGTATGGCATTCAGTTTAGCAGCAATCCACGTCCCCTGACCATCCAATCAGACACTGAGCTAAATGGGGACCAGGTGAGGCTTTGATAAGGGCCACTGCCACTTTTCAACGCATCTTACAGCAGGTCGAGACGATCTAGTCCCCAAAATGGCTCGGAGTTCAGCAGATATGTTGGTGAACCGACAGCACATATCGCTTCAGCCAAGGGGGAGTTGGCTGCGTAAGCTTCCAGCATCTCTTCACAGTTAGCAGCCTCAATGAGATTATCCGCGTCTGGACCAAGCTCATTCAGGATGGCTATCAGGACGTTTTCATCGGCTGCATCGAGGTCTTTTTGCCAGATGGCCTCAAAAACTTTCCGGGAATACGTGCTGACCGGACCACCCTGCTCCTGCAAACGGATTGCAACGGAATCTGCCAGCGTTATGTCTGCCGGGAAATGTGCAGGTTTGTACTTCATTGAAATGCCGCGCTTTTCTGCCCAACGCTGATGCTCTACAAAGCGGTACTTCTGGCGCGCCGGGTGGCGTTTGCCCAGTGGCAGGCCACCTGTCAGCGGGAATACCATAGCGAGATTGACGGACCGAAACGTGACTGTGACATCATACTTTTCCACAATAGGCAGAAATTCCTTACGGCCCGGATACCCCCATGGTGACAAGTGCGTATAGGAGTAGTCGACCTGTGCAGTCATGATTGTTCCCCAGCGTATACACTCAGACTATCCTCTTGCAAAAATGACAAGTTTAAATGAGAAAGTCCTGCGCGGACGCTCACAAAAACGCGCAGACGGTATGAGCTGCACCAGATGCCTGTTTTTGCGGGGGTTTATTCAAACCGCGGCTCGTTGCGGGAGTGACCTGGCTGTCAGAACCACTTTGCGTTCTTATGTGCGCTGGTTTGCGTTAAAGGCGTTTTTTTGCACGTTGAATACAAAAAGCTCCCACACTCTTCGAAGGGGAGCTTTCCTACTTAAACCGAGGTGTGTTTACATCACGCAGGCTCGTTTATGATGCTTGCTATTTTCCACTGGCCCTCGATATTGATGAGCAGGTAGTGGCAGGTGAAATCGAAGACCACTTCGCTATCGTCATCTTCCTGCTGCCAGTCCAGGCTGACGCTCGCGGTAGAGCCGGAGATGTGAGAGGACACCACTTCGTAGATCGAAGAGGTTACATAATGCTCACGGTGCACTTCCAGGAGTGCCTCAATGTTCTCGCAAAGTTCAGCCTTGTTGCTGAAGACATGCCCTTCGTCCAACTGCCAGATTACACAGGGAAACGCGAAGCAATCTGCAATCAGCCCGGCATCATAGTCCTCATAGGCATCTGCATAGCTATCAAACAACTCGGAAAGCATTAGTTCTGTTTCGTCCTGAACACTCATAGTGACTGCCCCTTTTCCCAGCTCATTGATGTGCCAGCATTTTTCATGAAGGTAAGGCTTTGGAGCCCATTTGCCCTTATATGCCGTGGATAGGGCACAGTTTGCCAGTCCTTTTTTCAGAAGGAAACAAATTTCATGGGTATTTTCCGCTTTTTATGCCGATAGCCCGACCACCTCACAGAATAAATCTCATGGTTTGCCCCAATGGGTTGCGTGGGGCCGGTTTATCCTCCTCCCTGCACCTGTTTGCTAAAATGTTCCTGGTTTGCCCCGTTTCTCATTGGCGCATGTTATCATTGGTGGCAAAGTGCACTTAACTGTTTTCAGGATCGGACCTTTCGTCGTTGACAGACACCTCTCACCTTCCCTCAGTCTTTGACAACTGGTTTGGCAGCCGTGGCTGGGAACCGCGTGCACACCAGCTGGAGCTGTTTAAAAAGGTGATGTCCGGAAGCTCCGCCCTTCTGATCGCTCCAACCGGCGGCGGTAAGACACTGGCCGGTTTCTTGCCCTCGCTGGTGGATCTGCATCAAAAACGGGAAGCAGACAAGCGTAAAACCCGGAAAGCGAAGGCTGCCGGAACGGGTGGTCTGCATACGCTATACATGTCACCGCTCAAAGCTCTGGCGACAGATATTCACCGGAACCTTGAGGTGCCAATTGAGGAGATGGGGCTATCCATCAGGCTGGAGACCCGTTCCGGCGATACGCCCAGCCACAGGAAGCAGCGGCAGAAACGTCTGCCGCCAGACATTTTGCTGACCACACCCGAGCAGATCTCGCTTTTGCTTTCTGACAGGAATGCCGAACGGCTGTTTGCTGACCTGCACTATGTTATTTTAGATGAGTTGCATGAGTTGGTGACGTCTAAGCGGGGGGATATGCTGGCCCTTGCACTGACCCGATTGCGCAAGCTGGCACCCGACCTGCGCTGTATCGGGCTTTCGGCCACCATAGCCCACCCAGAAGATCTTCGCGCCTATCTTGTGGAACAGCCGCTCTCACAAGAGGTTCACCATGCTGAGATAGTGCAGGCTAAAGGCGGGGCCAGGCCGCATATCAGCATTTTGGAAACACAGGAACGCCTGCCGTGGTCCGGTCACTCCTGCCTTTATGCGTTGCCGGAGATTTATGAGGAGATCAAAGCCCACAACACCACCCTGGTGTTTGTAAACACGCGCTCGCAGGCCGAGCGCCTGTTTCAGGAGCTTTGGCGCATCAATGAGGACACGCTGCCCATTGCGCTTCATCACGGTTCGCTGGATGTGGGGCAACGGCGTAAGGTGGAAGCACATATGGCGGCAGGTCTGCTGAAGGCTGTGGTGTGTACCTCCTCGCTGGATCTGGGCATTGACTGGGGTGATATCGATCTGGTGATCAATGTGGGCGCGCCTAAAGGAGCAAGCCGACTGGCACAGCGTATCGGACGCGCCAATCACCGTATGAATGAAGCCTCCAGGGCGATTTTAGTGCCGTCCAACCGGTTTGAGGTGCTGGAGTGTCAGGCCGCCCTGGAAGCCTCTGAAGCGGGTAAGCAGGACACCCCTCCTCTGCGCCAGGGCGGATTGGATGTTTTAGCTCAGCACATTATGTGCGTTGCCTGTGCTGCACCGTTTGAGCCCGAACAGCTTTATGAAGAAGTGATCAGTAGCCAGTCCTACCGGCATCTGGAATATGATTTGTTTGTGAAGGCTGTGGAGTTTGTGGCAACAGGCGGCTATTCCCTCAAAGCCTATGACAAATACGCAAGGTTGCGCGCCACCAAAGAGGGAATGTTTCGCGTATCCCACCCGCAATTTGCCCGGCAATATCGCCTTAACTCCGGCACGATTATTGATGCTGCCACACTTAAAGTGCGGCAGGTGAAACCACACGGCGCCAACAGCAAGCGGCCTCTTGGGTCTGGCGGCAGGATGCTGGGGGAAATTGAAGAGTGGTTTATTGAGCAGCTTGCTGTGGGCGACACCTTTGTTTTTGCCGGTCAGGTGCTGAAGTTTGAAGGCCTTAAGGAAAGCGAGGCCTATGCATCCCGCAGCGCGTCCCCGGACCCGAAGGTCCCGAGTTATCAGGGCGGCAAGTTTCCGCTCAGCACCTATCTTGCGGAGGGCGTGCGAAATTTTGCTTCTGACCCGAACAGCTGGTCATCTTTGCCTGGCCAGGTTCGTGAGTGGCTGGAATTACAAAAAGAAAAATCACAGTTACCAGGTTATGAACATCTTCTGGTAGAGACCTTTCCGCGGAACGATAAGCACTACCTTGTTTGCTACCCGTTTGAGGGCAGACTGGCTCACCAGACGCTGGGAATGTTGCTGACACGCCGCCTTGAGCGCGCCGGCCTGCATCCTCTGGGCTTTGTGGCAACTGAGTATTCGCTGGCCCTGTGGGGGCTGACAGATTTGGGCGCCGCCACCACAAGCGGTCGCCTGCAGCTGGATGAACTGTTCGAAGAAGATATGCTTGGTGATGACCTTGAAACGTGGCTTGCTGAAAGTAATCTGATGAAACGTACCTTCAGAAATTGTGCCATGATCTCTGGTCTGGTGGAGAGACGGCACCCTGGCAAAGAGAAAACCGGGCGGCAAATAACTATAAATACGGATCTTATTTATAACGTGCTGCACGAACATGAGCCCGATCACCTGCTTTTACAGGCGACCTGGACGGATGCAGCTACAGGACTTCTGGATATCTCTCGTTTAGGTAAACTTCTTTCTAGAATCGACAAGAGAATCACGCATAGTGCTTTAAGCCGCGTTTCACCTTTAGCTGTTCCGGTTCTTCTTGAAATCGGAAAAGAGCCTGTATCGGGAAGTGCTACAGAAGAGTTGCTTGCGAATTCAGCAGATGAATTAATACTGGAGGCCCACTTGTGAGACTTTACAGTCAGTTGCAGCCACGAGTAGAACAGAGTTATCGTCAACCTATTCCTGTATGCCACGATTTGTCTCTCGCAAGAGAACTTGTTGGCCTTCACGACAGTGGAGCCCTGTGGTGGCCTGAAGAGCGGACCATTGTGGTTTCCGATCTCCATCTGGAAAAAGCAGCCAGCATTGCCAGGAGCAAAGGGTTGATGCTGCCTCCTTACGATACAGCTGCCACACTGGAAAAGCTCTCAGCGCTGATTGATGTGTTTAATCCGCGCCGAGTGATCTGCCTTGGTGACAGTTTTCATGACTGTGATAGTTCCGGGCGTATGCCAGCGGCATATCTCGCCATGCTGGCAACCCTGCAACTGGGGCGGGAGTGGATCTGGATCACCGGGAACCACGACCCTGAGATTGCCAGGCACATTTGCGGGGAGCGCTATGAAAAGTTGTCCCTCAACTCCCTCAGTTTCCGGCATGAGCCGACTGAAGGTGCCGAGCGCGGCGAGATTTGCGGACATTTGCACCCTGCTGCCAAAATACGCCGTATGGGCCGTACTATTCGCAGAGCTTGCTTTGCAACCAACGGAAACCGCCTTGTGCTGCCAGCATTCGGCGCACTGACGGGTGGCCTGAATGTGCTGGACCGAGCCTTTTCCCAGGTGTTTACTGAGCGACGGTTCTCGGTCTTCATGCTGGGCAACAAACGCCTGTTCCCGTTCACCGCAGGCAAGCTTTTAGGCGAATAGCAAAAAAGCCCTTCTGAGTTGAGGGCCTTTTTTGCTGTCTGCATCCACGGGATGCTTTCTAGTCTTTCTTGAAGATCACACCTGCGAGCCAGCCGGTGAACAGGGCCAGAATGACGGCCAATGCGCCATAGGCTGCGGGATACTGGCGGGACAGGTTGAACGTCACTTGCTCAAAGCCTGTTTTCGCCACCGTCAACACTTGTTCCTGCTGGTCCAGCAGCACGCCTCCACTAAAGAGGAAGGTCGTGACTTTGTACTCGCCCGTCGGGATAGTGGCTGGCAGGTCCACTGTGGTGGAGAACAGGGTCAGGCTCAGGAAGTTGAGGGACCTGGATATCTGCGAATAAAGACCGTGCTGCACACGGGAGCGTAAGAACGCTGCCTTGAACGCATTGCGCTCTGTCGCCGGGGAACGTGCTCCCAACGCAGCCAGTGGCAGGTTTTCCAGGCCGATGCGATATTGCTTGAGCCAGTCTTCTGATGCAATGTTGCGCAGATCATCTGTTGCGTGGACCGCGTAGAAGCTTGGAACTGAAATGTATGTCTGCGAGGTGGCGTTGATCCAGAGTCCAAAGATATGGTCCTTCCGCCATGTGGTAACGCGCTCCAGCGGACCTTCCACCACCACGACCACATCCTGTTTGCCGGTTCTGGAGACGGTTTTTGCGTCTCGCGCGATCTCTCCGTAAACGAGGATCTGCGTTCCGGTGAAGTTGGAGGTGATGGCCACGTTGGAGGATGAGACGGCAGATACGAGCGTTTCAGCCAGAGCCGGTGCGCCAGAGATAAGCGCCAGTAAGAGAAACATCAGCAGCGTTGTGAATGAGTGGAGCGTAAGCCTCATTTGACTGCCCCCTCAATCACGCTGACGGAATAGAGATCTTCCGGTTCAACAATAAGATTGAACGCAAAGCGCAGACCAACAAGCAGCACCAGCAAGCCGAGACCAAGGCGCAGATGCTCTCCGCGCATGCTCTGCCCCACCTGAGCGCCAAACTGAGCGCCAATCACGCCGCCGATCATGAGCGTCAGTGCGAGCACGATATCAACGGACTGAGTGTTGATGGCATGCAGAAAGGTCGCCACGGCCATGGTGCCCAGAATCTGCAGCAGGGAGGTACCGATGACGATGTTGGCTGGTACGCGCAGCAAATAGATGAGCGCAGGCACCATCATGAAGCCGCCGCCAATACCGAGGACGGAGCCGAGGAAACCAATAGAGCTGCCAATGCCGAAGATCGGGATGACGCTCACATAGAGTCTGGAACGGCGAAAGCGGATCTTGAACGGCAGGCCATGCACCCAGTTGTGTTGCCCTGGTTTGCGGCCAACAGGTGCTTCTCCGCTTTTGCGGCGCATAATGGCCTTCATGGATTCACCCAGCATTAACACACCGATGGTGCCAAGGAACGTGACGTAGGCCAGCGAAATCACCAGATCAAGCTGCCCCAGACTACGCAGGATGCCGAAGAGCCAGACACCGACTGCCGAGCCAACAATACCCGAACACAGCAGGACACCGGCAAGTTTGAAATCGATACCAGCTTTGCGCCAGTATGACAAAACGCCGGAAGCCGAGGATGCAACGATCTGTGTGGTGACGGTTGCAACAGAGACGGCTGGCGGAATTCCGGAGAAAATAAGCAGTGGCGTGAGCAGGAAGCCGCCGCCAATGCCGAATAGCCCTGAGAGGAACCCGACGGTTCCGCCCATGGCAAAGATCATGAAGACATTAATCGGCAGTTCTGCAATGGGTAGATAGATCTGCAAAATAGCACCGCGGGTCACTCAGGTGACTTGACTTTGTGCGCCCCGAGTCACCTTTTATCCAACAACATTGTAGAGTGTTAAGCGCCTTTCCGAACGCTCTGTCAATCTACGTGGAGCAGCAAGTGCAAATCTAACCAGAAATCCCCTGGTAACAGGCGATTATATGGCCTGTGAGGCAAGTGCCATCATCAGGTGCCCGTCAGGTTCACCCGTTGCTTCCATTCCCAGATGCGCCTGAAAACTCCTGATTGCGCGCCGTGTATTAGGACCCATTACACCATCCGGGTTCCCTGGATCATACCCCATATTGAGCAGGGCTTGCTGTATTTTTTTCACAGATGGAGAACCGGCATGTGAAACTGTGGCTTTCGACTGCCCGGACCACCTGGTGTTGATCTCAACTATATTTGCTGCAGGATCAACCGGTATCATCTGATAGGCAGCAACCGCTTCCAGTGCCCGTTCGAGCTGGTGTATTGTCAGCCTTGCAGCAACTTCATCGCGTTTTGCGGCGGCGTCCTCATCGCCTTGCAGAGCTGCCAGAGCAAACCATTTGTAGCTTTCAACCATATCCTGCTTCATGCCAAGACCCCGCCCTGCAAGAATTGCAAGGTTGAATTTGCTGTCTGCTACGCCATGATCAGCAGCGGTGCGGAACCATTTGGCGGCAGAAGTGTAATCCGGTTCCTCTTCAATGCCCTCTATGAAGAGAACAGCGAGGTTGTGCATAGCTTTGATATTGCCTTGCGCGGCTGCCAGAGAATACCAGTCACGGGCCTGTGCAAGATCTTTTTCAACACCGCGGCCTTTTTCATAGAAACTGCCCAAGCGGTACTGCGCAGGCGCCAGACCTTGCGCAGCCGCTTTGCGGTACCAGTCCGCTGCAGCTCCCAGATCGGCCGGAACCAGATTGCCTTCTGTGTAGCGGCGCGCTACTTCGAACTGTGCCGCAGCTTCACCAGTGGCAGCTGCTTTGCGCAGATCAATCGGGCCAATTGCATACGGCAGGTCGTAAGCTGACTGTGTTGGAACAATTTGCTGAACCGGTTGTTGCGGAGTTATTGGTGTCACCTGCTCGCCAAACCCTGAGGCCGTCGCCTGTGTGGCCGCAGCGCTTGCTGTTGTGACCGGATAGGCGGTCACATTGGAGGCGATTTTTTGAGTTGGCTGTGCTTTGCCGGTTGCCGCGCCAATGTCGGTTGCGTCACCAAAGATCAACTCTTTGGTTGGTTCAGACGGTGCGGTCGCGGAACCGGATTGCCAGATGCTTGTGGAGCTGACGGGTGAGGGTAACTCTGACCCGGACGGCATGGAAGATACGTTGTTCACAACATCAGGTGCTGTAATCGCGTCTACGTCACCGCTAAGCAGAAAGGAGTTGTCTTTGCCCGGTATTTGCGCCTCTTGCGCCAGGATGCCTGGCCGTGTGTAAGACCCTGCTGTTTCAACGCCTTCTGAGCTGGAGAACAAACCGGAGCTGAACACCTGCAACGTGCCGATGGTGAGAAGAAGAGCTGCTGCTGCCAGCATGATTGCGCGGCGACGGCTTGATTTACTTTCTTTCTTCTGACCTTTTGTTTCCGTTTCAACCTTGCCCGGTTCGACCGGTGCAGCAGACACATTACAGGGCTCTTTTACCTTAGTCTCTGCCTCTTTTATGATGTCTTCTGGTCTCAGGGAAACAGGCTCTTCGGCCACCTGAATCTTGCTTAGAACCTCTGCGGTTGCAGCTGCCTTTTTTGCGCGCAGATTTTCAGGGACCTCGATAGTCGCAGTCCGGGCCGGGCTGATATAGTCACGCAGACGACGTGCCCGTTCTGGTGCTTTGCTTGTCCCGGATGCAGGCCTGGTTTCTTCCTGCCTGGTCGATTTTGCTTCTTTTGCAGCTTCTTTTGCAGCACGGCGTGCTGCTGCGATGAAATCTCCTTTACGGTTGCGCGGGCTTTCCGGTTCAGCTGGGTTTCCCTTACGACCCGTGGTGAAGGCTCCCAGAATACTGCTGATCTGCGTGTCCCCAACCAGCTTCTGGTGTTCCTGGGAAATCTCGGTGTTACCAATGGCCTTGCGGATGCTTTCCAGATTTTCCAGACGATGGGAAATAGTGCCCAGAACATCCCGCAGATCTTGCAGAGCATTCTGGTCTACATCGTCTTTCTGACCGGATGCTTCCAGCAGTGACTGCAGATCGAGGCGCAATGCAGAAATGGCGGCTTCAACAGCTTCACCTTGCCCTGCACCATTGCCCAGAGCCCGATTGTCTGCTGCAGCCTTTACTGCATCCTGTGCGATCTGCTCTGCCTTATCCACCATGTCGGTGTGAAGGCTTTTGATTTCCTGTTCGATGGTCCCGAAGCTGTTTTCCAGATTGCTGATTGCGCCAATTTGGGTCTCAGACATATCCAGCTTGTGCGAAAGGTCTGCAATCTGCTGTTCCAGACGGTCAATCTGTACATCAGAGGACAGGCCTGACGGGCTGGAGATGGTTGCAGCCAGCTCCTGCAACCGGGTTTCAATATCACCAGAGGTTGCCAGGGCACCAATGTGACCGCGCAGTTCTGCGATTTCAGCACGGATCATAGAAATCGCTTTGTCAGAGGGGCCGACATGTGCGCTGTCTTCGACCAACCGGGTCAGCGTCATCACACGTTGTTCAAGACGGGCAAGAGCGGCACTTTCGTTCTTGTTCAGAGCAACCTCGAAGGACGTTTCCGCCAGACGGACTTCGATGTCATCCACCTTGTTGCAAAGAAGATCAAGGCGTCCTTCGATGGAAGAGAACGCCTGATCCAGGTCGGTTGAGGCGTCCGGGCTTTTCTCCATACGGTCCAGCTTATGGCCGATATCAGAAAGGCGGTCTTCCAGGCGGTTCAGCTGATCGCTGTTGCCAGCGTTTCCCGGTCCATCAGCCAAAATACTGGAGATGGAGTCCAAGCGGCCATGCAGGCGGTCAATCACTTCACCATCCGGCAAGCGTGTTTCAACGCTGCTGAGGCGAGACTGGATATCGCGCTGAATGGCGGAGAAGTGGTCCAGTTCATCCATGCGGGCTGTCAGGAACCGGATGCGCTGATCCACATCATGGATCATGCGGCCTGAGCCCAGACGATCAATGACTTTTCTCAGCTCAGCAACTTCATCGCGGACAACTTCCAGACCAGCGGTGCCGGAGCGAAGCAAAACATCTTCCAGACGGTCACCTATGGAAGACAAACGGTTTTCCAGCCCATTGAGCTGATCAACACGTGGCAACTGGCGGATCTGGTTTTCCACCTCTGCCATACGCTCAGACAGGTTCTCATAAATCGCCGGATCAACATTTTTTTCTGCCAGCGCATCCAGGCGAGACTGTATGGATGCATGAGCCATGCCCAGAACATTCAGGCTGTCCTCAATATCAGAGCGGGACAGCGCAGACTTCATCTGCTCCAGCTCGTAGCGCAATTCTTTGAGCAACAGGCCGTTGCCCTCTTCATCCCGCAGGCGCCCGATAATTTCGGAGAGCTGCGAACGATTATCAAAGGTGCGGTCCATCATCTCATCGCGCAGGCTGTTAAGCTGTGTCTGCATGCCATCATGTAACTGCTCGAAGCGCGCTTCATCCGGTTCACGCAACGTATCAAGACGACTGGCCAGCTGCCTGAAGTGCCCATCAATCATTGCGTTGAGCTCAGAGTACTGTGCCGTCTGTGCAGTCTGCGGTGCTGCCGGCCGCTGGTTTTGCCGTGCTTCTACACCGTGTGGTATTGCACCTGTGTTAAAGCGAGGCTCCATCTGAGTGACGGGCGGAAAAGCATAGTCATGTGATGCCGGTGCGCGGCCCTGCTCCATAGGTGCAGGTTCGGGTTCCTGCACAGGCTCCGCAATTTCAGCTTTCGGCGGAACACTTCCCCCTTTTTCATTTTCGTTATGAGCAAGGGAGTTCAGGCGTTCATCCAGGGCGTTCAGAGCATCCAGCACGGAGCTGATGCGCTTTACCCTGGAGTTTTCGGCTGCCGGATCTTTTTCCTGCCTGGCAACCGGCGCAGCCCATTCCTGCTTTTTCGGCTCCGCAGGGGTTACAGGATTTGCAGATGGCCGGTGCACACACGGCTGCATTGGTGCAGGTCCAGCGTATGGCTGGGCGCCGCGCTGTGATGCGTAGGCTTCAGGAGCATGAGGCAATGGAGCCTGTTCCTGTCTCTGCATCACTGGTGGGCGCCTGTGCATGAACGGATCACGCGAAATGTCAGTGCGCACATGCAGATTCCGGTCAACACAGGGATCGTACTGATCTCCACAGGCATGCGGGCTTGTGGACGGGCCGAGGCCAGCTCTCAGGTCAGACCGGTGCCATGGATCACGAATGTTAGTATCACGGGCACGCGTCATCGGCGCATGTGGATCACGGGCGCGCGGTTGTGGCTCAGTATGCCCGCGTGGCGCACGACCTTGTTCAGACTGCATCAGGCGTCCTAATGCCTGTGCCACTTCATTCATTGCCTCTTCCTGAGACTTTGGATGAGGCTGACCGTCGGGTTGCTGTGCCGCTGTACCAAATTCGTCAGAATAAGGAGAATGCGCTGCATACCTTGCTGCTGCAGGATTATGTTGCGCCATTCCGATTTCCTCCAGCCACTTTACGTGGTCTGCATCCAGCTCTTCACTACAGGACTTGTCCGCAGCAGATTTTCCAAACTCTGGTTCATTCCAAGACATGCCTGAAAGGCCTCATAAAAATGTCCGGCCCGCGCATTGCCGTCCTTCCCTGCCCATCCACATTACAAAATATACGTCAACCACCTTACGCGGCATGTGAGTGGGATAGGAACGAATCACTTTGCGGTTTTGGACCGACCCTAAAACTTGCAGGACTAGTTTTTTACCACTTAGGGTAAATAGCGGGTTAATAGCGCGAATTCTGCGTATAGAGCCCCAGGGAATGTGAATTGTAGCGGTAATCGTGCTGATACCCTATTATTTCACTGGGCATGGAACAAACTCATGAAAATAATTCTTGTTCCGATCTGCTCGAATTAGGGGTTATCAAGCCGAACACACTGGACCTAAGTGTTCTTGACAATGTATAAACCTATTAGAAATTGCGCGTTGCATCATTTAGCATGTGCTTAAGTAAGAATGTACTTAAGTACGGGTGTCGTACATTAAAGACACCTGTGAGAGCAAAAAAGAACAGGTCAAGCAGATGAGCGAAGCCCTACATATCAATGAGATGATTGTTGATGTTGTTGCCAATGAGCTGGGTAAGGGAAAGAAGACACAGTTTACCATTGGTGACCTGGCAAAAGAATTTGATGTTACCCTCCGCACTCTTCGGTTTTACGAGGACAAAGGCCTTTTGAATCCTAAGCGTGACGGTCTTAATCGCATATATAACCGACGGGATCGTGCGCGTCTTAAGTTGGTTTTGATGGGAAAGCGTGTTGGTTTTTCTCTCACCGAAATCCGCAGTATGCTGGATCTTTATGACCTGCGTGACGGTCAGGTCACTCAGCTTGAAGTGGCACTGGTCCGCTTTCAGGAGCAGATAAAAGTGCTTGAAGGTCAGCGCGCTAACATTGATGAAGCGATTGAAGACCTGCAAAGAACCGTCACGATTGTTGAGGGTATGCTGCACGAAAAAACGGGCTGATTTTCAGCCTGGTCCGGTGGGGATTTTACCCCACCACCTTTATTCTTGGCCGCCCCCAGGCGCCTGAATTTATTCATGAAGAATACGTTCAATATTTTTCTCCTATAAAATGCCAGCAAACCTCACGAACTTTCTTAATCTATTTCTTCTCCAAACCATAATCTCGCAAAACGCTTGCCACGCGGATGCGATACTTCTGGAAATATTCATTTTTTCCCAGCTGCTGTGCCTCCTGATGCTGCTCATGAGTGCACAAGCACGTCACAGCTTCCTCATCCTCAAAAAATGACAGTGACAAATTTCTCAGGATTGGCGAGGCTCTGAAAGCGCTCAACGCAGATAACCCCTAGGATCTTCTCCAGTTCAGGCTTAATTGTGGCGGCCACATCCAGATAGCTGGCTTTGTGGTTTGCAAAGGGTTCAGCTTCAAAGATAACGGCAATCATACTGGGAACTCTCACGGCTTATATGGCGATTACGGCTTTGCATGCGGCGTGGATGCAAGGCTGAGAAATGTTATGTCTTCTTTCAGGAGGAACTTCTCTCTCATAGCGAACTCATAGTTTTCGCGCCCGAGCGGGTCATTTACACGAGCGGCTCTGTATTCTTCATAGTGAGCCAAGCTTTGCACATTGCAGATGCCATAGGCCAATGTAGTGGAACCTTCATGAAGGGCGTAATAGCCAGTCAAGTCTGCTCCACAGCGCGGGATCGCCTGGCCCCGATTGCGTGCATCCAGTGGGAATTCTGCCTTTTTCGTGGGTCACTTTGTTAGCGGATGACATAGGTGAGCACAATAAATCTCCGGTTCAGGTTTTCGATGTCTCCGGTGTAGCAAGCTGATCTGCGCTATTATTTCGATCATGATCGAACAATTAATTCTGCGTGTGTGCTATAGTCATCCGACAAATTGACGAAGGGAGCCCCATGAAAGAGGGTCCGAATATTGCCGGGATTGCCACGCTCATAGGAAATCCTGCAAGGGCGAACATGTTGCAGGCTCTTATGACCGGCGTGGCGTTGACCGCCAGCGAGCTGGCTCAGGAGGCCGGTGTCACGCCACAGACCTCCAGTTTTCATCTGAGACGGCTAGCGGAGGCCGGACTGATCACTCTGCGCAAACAGGGCGGCATAAGTATTACAATCTGGCCAATGCTGATGTTTCAGCTTTGCTGGAGGCCATGACCGGAATTGCCATGCACTCAGGCATGACGCGTGTGCGGACCGGACCAAAGAAGCCAGCCCTGCGCAAAGCCCGTGTTTGCTACAACCATCTGGCCGGGGAGTATGGAGTGAAGGCATACGACAGTCTGCTGGCACGGGCGTTTTTGGTGGAGGACGGCGAGCAGATACATCTGACCGAAGACGGACGATCCTTTCCGAGTGAACTGGGCGTGATGTTACCGGACAACGAGACCAGGAGCCGGCCCTTGTGCAAATCCTGCCTGGACTGGAGTGCACGGCGGTCGCATCTGGCAGAACTTGCAGGAACCTCCCTGCTTTCGTTTGTACTGGAACAAGGCCTGGCCAGACGTGTGGACAGGAGCCGAATAATCGAGTTCTCCAAAAGTGGCGATTCTCGCTTTCACGCCATATTTTCGCTTTAAATTGAGGGGCAGACAAGGTTAACTGATCACTTTCATAGTGCGAGAGGCAGGGCATACTAAAATTTCACGGGAAGTTATCGGGGGCAAATCGCAGGATTCCGCGGATACGTACCCACCCCTAAGAAATTACACTAGGGTATAACTTGCCGTGGACGCGAGGGCGCTCTATATTCCGTCACAAGTTGACGTTTACGCAAACGTTAGTGTTATGCCTCCAGGGTTGGTCGGAAGGAAAAATTGCTATGCCGAGTTATAGTGCCCCCGTCGAAGACACTCTCTTTTTGCTCAAAGATGTTTTGGGCTATGAAAAACATTCAAACCTGCCCGGGTTCTCCGAGGCAACACCGGATCTGGTTGAAGCCATATTAAAAGAAGGCGCAAAGTTCTCCGAGGAGATCGTGCAGCCGCTGAACCACTCTGGCGATAAAATTGGTTGTACCCGCCATGATGATGGCACTGTGACAACACCCCCAGGCTTTAAAGAAGCCTACAATGCGTATGTTGAAGCTGGCTGGGGCAGTTTGTCTGTTCCTGAGCAGTATGGCGGTCAGGGCCTTCCGTCCATCTTCTCCGGCATTGTCAATGAGTATATCTGCTCTGCGAATATGGCGTTTGCCATGTACCCGGGCCTGACAGCCGGTGCTATGGCTGCTCTGCATGAACATGCAAGTGATGAGATCAAGAACACCTACCTGCCTAAGATGGCAACTGGTGAATGGACCGGCACCATGAACCTGACCGAGCCACATTGTGGAACGGATCTGGGCCTGCTGCGCACCAAGGCTGTTCCGCAGTCGGATGGCTCCTACAAGATTTCCGGCACAAAGATCTTCATCTCCGCAGGTGACAACGATCTTTCCCGGAACATTATTCATCTCGTTCTGGCCCGTATCGAAGGCGCTCCTGCCGGTACCAAGGGTATTTCCCTGTTTGTTGTGCCGAAGAAGAAGCTCGATGCAGATGGCAATCCTGCTGAAATGAATGGCGTTTCCTGTGGTTCCATTGAAGAGAAGATGGGCATCCACGGCAATGCCACCTGTGTCATGAACTATGATGATGCGACTGGTTTCCTCGTTGGCGAGGAAAACAAAGGTTTGCGCGCCATGTTCGTGATGATGAACGAAGCACGTCTTGGCGTTGGTATTCAGGGTTTGTCCCAGTCAGAGGTAGCTTACCAGAACGCCGCTACCTACGCCAGGGATCGCTTGCAGGGTCGTTCCCTCACCGGACCTAAGAACCCGGATAAGGCAGCTGATCCGATCATCGTGCACCCGGATGTGCGCCGCGTGTTGATGACAATCCGCTCTTTTAACGAAGCTGCGCGTGCTCTTTACATGTGGACTGGTCTGCATGGTGACGTGTCTCATCTTACCATGGATGAAGCTGAAAGACAGTCTTCTGACGACATCATGGGTCTTCTGACCCCGGTGATCAAAGGTGTTATCACTGATAAGGGCTTTGACAACGCTGTTATGGCTCAGCAGCTTTACGGTGGTCATGGTTACATTCAGGAATGGGGTATGGAGCAGTTCGTTCGCGACGCCCGTATTGCCATGATCTATGAAGGTGCCAATGGCATCCAGGCGCTTGACCTGGTTGGCCGTAAACTCCCGGCAAACGGTGGCCGCGCTATTCAGGCATGGTTCAAAGAAGTTGGCGCGCTCATCAAAGAACATGAAGGCGATGAAGAGCTGAGCGTTTACACCACCGCGCTGAAGCAGGCTTTGAAGGACCTTCAGGCTGCAACCATGTGGTTTATGCAGAACGCTATGAAGAACCCGGATAATGCGGGTGCCGGATCCAACGACTTCATGCACCTGTTTGGCCTGGTTGCCCTTGGCTACATGTGGACCAGGATTGCGATTGCAGCAAAAGGAAAAATTGCTCAAGGTGCAAATGGCAAGGAAGACTGGCTGAACACCAAACTGACCCTTGGTACGTTCTTCATGCAGCGTATCATGCCGGAATCTTCCACTCATCTGGCCCGTATCTCCACTGGAGCGGACACAATTATGAGCCTGGACGCAGAAGCGTTCTGATCATATTATCGCAACTCTGGGCCCCGGGATCTGTCCCGGGCTCTTGTCCTGCCCTGTTCTCAATCTGATATATTAAGCTTACAGATTTTAGGAGTGCGATATGGCGGAATATGAACTTCAGTGTTTTGCGCAAAGCGGCAATGCCTATAAGGTCGCCCTGATGCTGGAGCTTTCGCAGACATCATGGACCCCTGTGTGGGTTGATTTTTTCAATGGTGCGACCCGCGATCCTGAGTTCCTCAGCAAGCAGAACGAGATGGGAGAAATTCCCGTACTTATCCACGGGGAAGAACGGCTGACCCAATCTGCCGTGATACTGGAATACCTTTCCCGGCAGTTTGATACGTTTGGCTGGGAGAGCGAGGAAGAACGCCGGGAAATCCTGCGCTGGCTTTTCTGGGATAACCACAAGCTGACCAGCTATGTGGCAACCCTGCGTTATATGCGAGCCATAGTGAATACCGGTGAGACCGATGTGACCCGCTTTTTTGAAGGCCGGGCCATCACTACTTTGAAGGTGCTGGACCAGCGCCTTGCAGACAGTGACTTCCTTGTTGGAAATCGCCCGACAATCGCAGACCTATCGGTCTGCGGATATCTGTTTTGGCCAGAAGAGATTGGTGTGGACTTCGGCCCTTATTCAAATGTGAATGCATGGCTTGAGCGGATTAAGGCCCTGCCCCGTTGGGCAGCCCCTTATGACCTGATGCCCGGCCACCCCTTGCCTACACCAGCCTGACCAATTTTTGCGGAGGACAATATGGCAGACGCCCTTATATTCGATCATGTGCGTACCCCACGCGGGCGCGGCAAGAAAGACGGCTCCTTGCATGAAGTTTCGACAGCGCGCCTTGCAGCGAACGCTCTTGAAGCCATCAGAGACCGTAATGAACTTGATACTAAGCTTGTAGATGATGTTGTGCTTGGCTGTGTTGATCCGGTGGGTGATGCAGGCTCTGATATTGCACGCGCTGCTGTTTTTGCTGCAGAATATGACCGCTCAGTCCCTGGTATGCAGATCAACCGCTTTTGTGCATCTGGACTGGATGCCGTGAACATGGGTGCCTCCCAGATCATGGCCGGTCAGAACCAGCTGGTTATTTCCGGCGGTGTTGAAGCGATGAGCCGTGTCGGTCTTGGTGCTTCGGGCGGTCCCTGGCCTGCTGACCCGCAGGTGGCTATTCCTGCTTACTTCATGCCGCAGGGTGTTTCTGCTGACCTGATCTCGACCAAATACGGTTTCTCCCGTGATGATGTGGATGCTTATTCCGTAGAAAGCCAGCGCCGTGCGAAACAGGCATGGGATGAAGGCCGCTTCAAAAACTCTGTTGTTCCTGTGCGCGACATCAATGGTCTGACTATTCTGGACCGTGACGAGCATATGCGCCCGGAAACAAACATGCAGTCTCTTGCAGGTCTGAACCCGTCCTTTGAGATGATGGGCAGCATGGGCGGCTTTAATGCTGTTGGTATTCAGGCACATCCTGAGGTCGAAAAGATCAACCATATGCACCATGCCGGTAACTCCTCCGGTATCGTGGATGGTGCTTCTGCAGTGCTGATGGGTACCCGCGAGGCTGGTGAGGCTTATGGCCTGCAAGCACGCGCACGCATCAAAGCCTTTGCAAACATCGGTTCTGATCCGGCTCTCATGCTGACAGGCCCGGTTGATGTGACCGAAAAGCTTTTGAAAAACGCAGGCATGGAAATTGGCGACATCGACCTGTTTGAGCTGAACGAAGCCTTTGCGGCTGTTGTTCTGCGCTACATGCAGGCGTTTGAGATTGACCACGCCAACATGAACGTAAACGGCGGTGCAATTGCAATGGGACACCCACTTGGTGCAACTGGCGCAATGATCCTTGGTACAGTTCTTGACGAGCTGGAGCGCCAGGACAAAAACACCGCTCTTGTTACGCTGTGTATTGGTGCCGGCATGGGCACAGCAACCATCATTGAGCGCGTTTAAGGGGAGAGACGAACATGACTTACACACACTTTACCCTTGAAACCGATGCGGACGGGTTTGCAGTTCTGAAGTGGGACTCGCCTGAAAAGCCCATGAACGTGTTTGACCAGTCCGTCATTAGCGAGCTGGACAAAATTATCGACGACATCACCGCTGAGGATGCCATCAAAGGTGTTGTGGTTGCCTCCGGCAAGAAAGCGTTTTCTGCCGGTGCTGACCTTTCCATGATCGGCAAGGCTCTCAGCGACTATAAAAAGCACCAGAGCGTTGACCCGGAAGGCGCTGCGAAAGAACTGTTTGAAGGCACTCGCAAGCTTTCTCTCGTGTTCCGTAAAATGGAGACCTCCGGTAAACCATATGTAGCTGCAATCAACGGCGTTTCAATGGGCGGTGGCACAGAGCTGGCTCTGGCCTGTCACAAGCGAATCGGCGCTGAGGACAGCCTGAAGATGGCTCTTCCTGAAGTGAAGGTTGGCCTGTTCCCTGGTGCTGGCGGCACTCAGCGTGTTATGCGCCTGACCGGTGATCTTCAGGGCGGTCTTCAGTTCCTGCTGATGGGTCAGAACCTAGATGCAAAGAAGGCCATGCGCCTGAAGCTTATTGACGCTGTTGCGCCTGAAGCTGAGCTGGTTTCTGCCGCCAAGAAGATGCTCAGCGAAGGCGTTGACCCGGTTGCACCCTGGGACAAGAAGGGCTTCAAAATCCCTACTGGTAAGGTTTACTCCCCATCCGGTATGCAGTTCTGGCCTGCTGCGAACGCAATTTACCGTCAGAACACCTACGACAACTATCCGGGCGCACGCTACATGCTGCACTCCGTCGTTGAAGGCCTGATGGTACCAATGGACACTGGCCTGACCATTGAAAGCCGCTACTTTGCCCACGTTCTGCAAAGCAAGGAAGCTGCCGCTATGATTCGCTCCCTGTTTGGTTCCATGCAGGAGCTGAACAAAGGGGCTCGCCGTCCAGCTGGTGTTCCTGAGACACAATTGAAAAAGGTTGGTGTTCTTGGCGCTGGCATGATGGGTGCTGGCATTGCTTATGTAACAGCGAAAGCTGGACTTGAGGTTGTTCTGATAGACCAGTCTCAGGAAGCTGCAGACAAAGGCAAAGCTTACTCTGAAGGCCTTTTGGACAAAGCTATCAAGCGCAGCAAGTCTACTCCTGAGAAAAAAGAGAAGCTGCTGAGCCTGATCACTGCAACCACCGATTACAGCGCGTTGAGCGATGTGGACCTGGTGATTGAAGCTGTGTTCGAAGACCGCGAAGTGAAGCGTGTTGTGACTGAAAAAGCTGAAGCAGCTATGCCAGCTTCCGCAGTTTACGCGTCCAACACCTCTACCCTTCCGATCACATCACTGGCAGAAGCGTCTTCCCGTCCAGCTGACTTCATCGGCATTCACTTCTTCTCTCCGGTCGACAAGATGATGCTTGTTGAGATCATTTTGGGTGAGAAGACCGAAGACAAGGCAACAGCTGTTGCTCTGGACTACGTGAAAGCCATCAAGAAGACCCCGATTGTTGTGAATGACAGCCGAGGTTTCTACACTTCACGCGTGGTTGGCACCTATGTTCGCGAAGGCATCATGATGCTTTCCGATGGTGTACCGGCAGCGATGATCGAGAACGCTGGCAAGATGGCAGGCATGCCTGTTGGTCCGTTGTCTCTGGGTGATGAAGTTGCTCTGGACCTTGCCTGGAAGATTAAGGAAGCGACCAAGAAAGACCTCGGCGATGCTTATCCTAACAGCGGTTTTGACACCATTTTGGATGCAATGGTTGTTAAAAATGAGCGTTTTGGCCGTAAGAACACCAAGGGCTTTTACGACTACAAAGGCAAGGACAAGGCTCTGTGGCCTGGCATTACAGACATCACAGGTCCATCCAAGTCTGCCGATGAGTTCGACGTTGAAGAACTGAAGGACCGTCTTTTAGGCATTCAGGCTCTTGAAACCGCGCGTGTGTTTGAAGAGAACTGCCTGACAGATGTTCGTGAAGCAGACGTTGGCTCTATTCTCGGCTTTGGCTTTGCACCGTTCTCCGGCGGCACGCTCTCCTATATCGACGGTATCGGCACCAAGGAGTTCGTAGAGCGCTGCGACAGGCTGGCTGCAAAATGGGGCGACCGCTTCGCGCCAAACAAACAGCTGCGCGAAATGGCCGAAACTGGCGAGACCTACTACGGTAAGTTCTCAAAAGCAGAGGCTGTGGCAGAAGCTGCTGAATAATACGGGATTGGCTGGGCGTTATTGCTCAGCCGCCTGGATTGAGATTGAAGCGCCGGTGGGAGAAATCTCATCGGCGTTTTTTTATGCATTAAATTGAAGGTGTAGAAGGGCTAATCATTCTGGAATCTACAAATATCTGTTTATCGAGGTCCCATGCATAGCTGCTTTTCAACCACTGCAAGAAAATGATGAAACACCTCACCAACGGCCCAACTATATTCTGCATCTGTTCTGAAGTTTCCCATCACCTCTGCACTCATAAATACTCTCCTCCTCCCGCTCCTCAACCAACTCAAACCCGTGACGCAGATAAAACGCATTGGCGCGGCTGTTTGGAAGAACCTCCAGCTTGATGGATTTGTTTTGTTCGGCAGCTTGTTGTTTCAGATCATTGAGGACACCAGCACCGACGCCTCGCCCCTGGGCTTTAGGGTGGAAATAGAGGCGCTCCAGATAGAGGTGGTCCTGCTTATCCCAGAGGACATAGAATCCGAGGACTTCGTTGTCCCCGACGATTTTCCACGTTGAGGCCGGATCAAAGCTGTCTTTGAAAATTTGCTGATAGAGCGTGTGGTTGAACATACCGTTCGCTTCCAGATTGTCTTTCATGGCTTGCTGGCGGATATCAGCGAGCAGATTAAAGTCATTGGTACAAGCTGGTTTCAAATGCCAGGACGGCTTCTCAACAAAGCATTTCGGCGTATACTCATAGTAGTTGTTGAACTCCACATTATGCGTGAAGTGAAAGCCCTGAGCCTGATAGAACTTGTTGGAGTTGCTGATACGCAGTGCGCCCAGCCGGATTGGCTTGTTCAGCTGGGTAGCCTGTTCTTTAATATTTGCAACAATCTGCCCACCAACTCCCTGCCCTTGCGCCCTGGGGTGCAAGTAGACCATGTCCAGATGGATATGATCTGCATACTCACGAACTGCAGTAAACCCGAGCAATTCTCCGGCTCGCACAATTTTTAGTGTGTCCACTGGCTTGAAATCCTCAAAGAAGTGGCGGCGAGCAAGAGGGTAATCGGTCAGACCATTCGCAGCCCATTCATTTTTCATTGCATCATGGCGCAGGTCTGCGAGTTGTACAGCATCTGCCAGTTCAGCCCGTTTCAGGATGAAAGCAGGAGTACCTGGTTCGATGTGTTCCAACGAAAGCTCGTAGTAGTTGTCGAGATCTTCGCTGTGGATCATTCTGAAGCCATTACGCCTGTAAAAGTGGTTGGCGCGACTGTGTTGCACTGCATCAAGGTGGATCGGTTTTCCAGCAACATATGCCATTGCTTTCACATGTGAGAGAACTTCCGTTCCCACACCTTCTCCTTGCGCCTCTGGCAGCAAACAGAGGTGGTCCAGCTCCAGATGGCTTCTCTGTTCAAGCAGTGTGTAAAAACCGAGCACATACGTTCCGCGCATCAGTTTGAATGTGGAAGCAGGCACAAAATTTTGAAGGAAACGCTCCCGCACTCTTTCAGGATCAAATCGGCCCACTGCTTCAAGGCTTTCGCGCATTGCTTCGACGCGGATGTTTGCGAGGAGATCTGCGTCGTGTGGTTCCGCAGCGTAGATAATAAACGGCACACCAATAACTTTCAGTACAAACCTGAGCGTACAATTTGCATTTGCATCTATGCAACACCCCTCAGGCTTCCTATATAGTAATCATTGTTAAGCAGTATGCACTAAACTTTGAACAGTCAAACTGCTTTGGCCTTTTGTTTCAACGTATATCCTGATCCGAAAACCAGTTTCCACTTTTCGGGGATACGCTTTGGTGTAGCGGAGATTTTGATGTCAAACGAGAAGTTCAACCGCTTTCTTGGAGACACGCCGGTGCGCGTTCTCATTCGGCTGATTTTTCTATCTTTGATCGTCGGGATCGTTTTGTCTGCATTGGATTTTTCACCGCTGAGCCTGATCTATTCCGTTCAGGATTTCTTTATCAGGATCTGGAACATGGGCTTCTCAGCGATTGAACGCTTTGGCTCCTACTTTTTCCTTGGTGCCATCGTCGTCGTGCCATTGTGGTTTATTATGCGCCTTATGAACTGGCGCGGGCGTTAACGCTCCTGCTCCGCAGGGAAAGCATTACTGCATACAGATGTTGTGTATGTTAGTTGACAGGTTGTCGAAGATCTCCGGATCTTCGCTCATATTCCCAATCAAAACGGCAACTTCCAGTGCAGCAAGCACGAAATCGGATTTCATCAGCGCTTCTTCAGAGGACCAGCTGCCACTGTATTCCAGAAGGTCCGCCAGCCAGAGGCGGTTGCGACGTGCGAAAGTCGCGGCAAGTTCCTGCAGATCTTCTGGCAACTCATCGTCCTTATCACCCAGCACTGCTGAGAGGAACAGCTCACCACCATCAGCCATACCAGCCTGGAAGGCAGCAATGTAGGTATCCAGTGCTCTGTGGAAGTGAAGAGTTTGCTTGGCAGGATCACCTAAAATCTGCAGGAAGCGGTCAATATATCTTTGCAAAACAGCGTGCTCTACCCCTTTATGGGGGGAAAACATTTTTGAGATATCCTGCTCGCTTGCTCCGGTACTGCTGGCAAGCTGATTGAAATCCAAACCCAGTAGCCCGCGTTCGCGAATCATATAATCCGCAGTATCCAGTACAACGCTTCTGTTGGTTACCACAACATCCATATGTGCCTCCCAGCCTTCCAAGGCATTCTATTTGCACTTTACGGAGGGGATACTGCGCATTTCTCATGAAATGGCAAGACACATTTACTCATCATTTTTTTCGGTGTGAAATATTTTTTTTACTAAAATTGCAATTATTTGGAACTTGTTTTTGAATCATAAGCACTTCGCTGCCACCTGCGCACAAATCAGATTTCGGCTAAACAATAGTCTAAGATTATACGAATAACCAATTCCCCGCACATCGGCAGGTTGAAGCCCCGCATTCCATAACAGTTTAACGACCGGTGCGTCCCGTTTTAGAAGCCCTTCATCGGAAAATGCAAGACGCCCTGAACGCTCATCATGATGAGAGTCGACACCTTAATAGCAGAACACCAGATCGGTTTTGAAGGTGATGAGAACATGCCAGAACGTTACCTTCAGGATTTCAGGATATTCGTCATCCTCCATACCATCTCTCAGGGGTACATCCAGATCAGTATTCAGCACGCGGCGCACCATGCGTGTGGCTCGTATCGCCCTCACTACCTGATCTGAAAAGGCTTTTGCATGTACCCGCAGCAGGTCTATTCTGCAGATTGGTTCCAGCACATGGAAAACAAAGAGAACACCATCTGGAACAGTATGCTTCAGCTACTGAGCAACTCAGCATATTTGCGCATCAAGAGCCCATGATTTTCCGGCATCTCTGCCGTATGCGGTGTTGTGTACGAGTGGGAGCTTCAAAAGGGCGGTACCTTGTCTGATCTAGCCTTTGCTTTGTGCCTCCTTCTGATTGTGTCCCTATAGTGCTGTAAATTATCTGGTTTAGAAATTGAGATAGCCATCGTGGGATTTCTCTTTAGGTTTG
>CANNAV010000002.1 GCA_947502585.1 uncultured Pseudovibrio sp. | reverse complement strand
ACGCCGTGACTGCAGTAGAATGTCAGGAACATCCCCATTGCTGTCCACTGCACGCCAAAGCCAGCGGGTGACGCCACTAATCCTGACAGGCATTTCATCAGGATGCCACTTGTCATTGGCCGCAGGCCTGTCCCGACGTATTTTACCAGCATACAGCTGCCCAAACTTTTCCACCCAATCCCGGATCGTCTCATAGCTCAGCAGAACGCCACGCGAAGCCATGATATCTTCAACATCTCGCAAGCTCATTGCAAACCGATGACAGGCCCACACGGCATAACCAATTATGCTACGCGGGAAACGGTAACCTTTCAGGGCAGGTAAAGTATCGGGAAAAATAATGAAATTCTTTTATCGAATTATGAACCTCCAAGCAACCTGACAATGCAATTTTAACCAGTTAAAAATAAAGGTATTTAATGGTAATATGATAAATTGAATTTATAACAGCTCCGACGGTGAGTCATCCTTTAAATACTTCCCCTCATTATGGTTTATCTCAGGGAGATGACAAGTTATCACTTGCTTTCTTTGCCTGCAGATAATGGTATACACCTGATTTAATTCAGGAGGGTTTCATGAGTGATTTGAAAGTAGCGCTGATTGTTGCCGGTGGCAGTGGCATAGGTGCCGATGCGGCAGTTAAGCTTGCAGAGGACGGATATAAGATTGCGGTCCTCTCATCCTCAGGCAAAGGTGAGAAACTGGCCGAAGAGCTTGGCGGGGCAGGTGTTACAGGATCCAACCTTGAAACAGCGGATCTCCGGCGCCTCGTTGATGTTGCCATGGAAAAATGGGGTCGCATCGACACCGTTGTCAGCAGCGCCGGTCACGGCCCAAAGGGGCCAATCCTTGAGCTCACCGATGAGGACTGGGCAAGAGGGATGGACTTCTATTTCCTGAACGTGGTGCGCATCGCTCGCCTTGTTACTCCGGTCATGGAGGCACAAGGCAAAGGCAGCTTCGTAAACATCTCAAGCTACGCTTTGTTTGAGCCGGAGGAATCCTTCCCAACTTCCGGAGTTTTCAGGGCTGGCCTTGCTGCTTTCACTAAATTGTTTGCGGACAAATATGCATCTTCGAATATTCGCATGAATAACGTTCTTCCGGGCTTCATCGATAGCTTGCCAGAAAATAAAGAGCTGCGGGCTCGCATCCCAATGGGACGTTATGGCACCACGCAGGAAGTGGCTGATCTGATTGCTTTCCTTGCCGGAGATACCTCCAGCTACATGACAGGACAAAATATCCGCATTGACGGCGGTATAACGCGCTCAATTTGAGTTGGATAGTTTTGCGAGGGCCGCCCTCGCAATTTGCGTAACGCAGTTCTCTCCCGAATTAATTGGAGACCATAAACCGGCGCGCTAAAAGGGGCGGAGGCAGCCCTTTTTGGCGCCCCGTAACTCACGCTCACAAAAAACAAAGCAAATTATGTGATACACGGCACTTACATGATCTCAATATTAATTAATGTAAATATTAATTCATCTTAATTGAAATAAATATAGCAATAAGGAAATAGTAAATTAGTAATAATAATAATAATTAACGGTTAAGTTGGGTTTACTACCTTAGATGGAGTCGGTGTTATATATTTTCTATTTTTGATTTCTGTTTATATTCAGGTAATGTCTTTATATTACTTTGTATGGAGAGCAAGAGAGTATCCCATTCTCTCAAACTCCACTGTGCTGTTTGTCCCGAAACGCTGTTGAGGCCAATAACAAAAATAAGGTCCGGCAGCTTCAGGACTTCGGAATGCCCCGGCGGTCCGCCCGAAACCGCGGGGCTAACCGGAAACCCGTTTACGCCGTCCTTGCAGCAATCGGCTTTGGGTTTCCAACAGTGCGCGGTGAACTACGCCCCTAGTTTCTGCGCTAAGAATTAAGATCACTGAGTATATCGGTTTTCAGAGCAATCGATAAAACAGTGGCCCAATAAAGACGAAAAGTCCACCTGGCCCCTGGCCATACAGATCCCGTTCCGTTCTCAGCTCCCCCCACCTCCTGATGAACGGAACGGTTTTTTTGTGCGAAAAAAATATGTCAGTTGCGTCCATGCATTTATTTCAGGTATGAGAACTCAGAAGCTGGAACTTCCAGCAGCCCCTTTAATCCGATAGGCAGCAAGAAACTAATGAAGACCTGTGCTAGCGAATGTAACGACATGGCTCAGATCCGCGCAGAAATTGATCGTCTTGATTGCGAGCTGATTACCCTGTTTGCAGAGCGCTGGACTTACATAACACGCGCCGCTGAAATCAAAAAACCAATTGGACTGTCTGCCCGCATTGAAAGCCGGATTGAGGAAGTTGCCAGCAAAGTGAAAACCCATGCCTGTGCGCACGGTCTGAATGCACAGTTCTATGAAACCATGTGGCGCATGTTGATGGAAAGTGCAATTTCGCACGAAGAAGATCTTATGGAAGCAGAGGAAAACCCAAAATAACATAGTATCGCCATTTTCTCTGGCATCTTAGACGACTGGGATTACCACCAGAATTTTTGGGGAATTATGAAACGACTTCCCTAAATTAACCTTTTGGCAGTGACAACGCTTAATTTATGGTCGTGTTTTTACCGCCTGCAGAGAAAGAACACTTGGCTTATTCAAAAGCTTAGGTATTGTTTCTCTATAGTCGCTTAAATGAGTTTGACCGGGAAGACCCCATGAGCCTAGACAGTGACGTTGTTATTGATCGCAGACGCCTGAGACGAAAAGTTTCGTTCTGGCGTGTCGTTAGTTTTTTAGCACTTACAGCATTGCTGTTGTGGGGAGGGGCCGAGGTAACCGGCCTTGGAGACCTTGTCCGTTCTGAAAAACATATTGCTCGCGTCGAAATCAGCGGACTGATCACCTATGATCGGCCTCAGCTGGAGATGCTTGAAGCAATTGCCAGGGATGACACCGTGCAGGGCGTCATCGTTTCCATAAACTCTCCCGGTGGAACCACTTCCGGCGGTGAAGCGCTTTACAATGCATTGCGTAAGATTGCTGAAAAAAAACCCGTAACGGCATCTATAACGACGCTCGGTGCTTCTGCCGCTTATCTTTCGGCAATTGCAACTGATCACCTCGTCGCTCAATACACTTCTTTGACCGGCTCTATCGGTGTTCTCTTTCAGTATGGCAATGCGAAAGGGTTGCTCGAAAAAATTGGGCTTGAAATGGATGCCATTAAAAGCGCACCGTTAAAAGCAGAGCCGAACTTTTATGAGCCAGCCACGCCTGAAGTGAAGGAAACAATGCAGGAGCTGATCGACGATACCTATATGTGGTTCGTTGGACTTGTTGCAGAACGCAGAGGCCTGTCTAAAGAGCGCGCACTTCAGTTGGCGAACGGCCAAGTTTACACCGGACACCAGGCAAAAGACCTTAAACTGGTTGATGAGATTGGTGGCGAGAAAGCCGCACATCAGTGGCTTATCACGGAAAAGGGACTTTCCAGTGATTTGGAAGTCATCGACTGGAAACCAGAATCAGACGAGCGGATACTCCCGTTCCCTGCAAATTCATTAAGCTTTTTAGGCAGTGAGAACCAGAAACTGGTGTTCTTACTCCTCAAAACAGTAAAAAGTGTCGTAGATTCAAGCCTAACGCTTGACGGTCCCGTGTCTGTTTGGCAGGCTCCGGATGCGGCAACAGTCTCAGCACTTGGGGGGGCAAAGCATGATTAAATCGGAATTAGTACAGACTATTGCGGAGCGTAATCCGCATCTCTATCAACGCGATGTAGAGAATATCGTAAACGCCATTCTTGATGAAGTTACCGAAGCGCTTATGCGCAGCGACCGCGTTGAGCTGCGCGGGTTTGGTGCGTTCTCAGTGAAGAACCGCCCGGCACGCATCGGGCGCAATCCAAGAACTGGCCAGAAAGTTGAAGTTGGCGAAAAGTGTGTTCCGTTTTTCAAAACCGGTAAAGAAATGCGCGAGCGATTGAACAACGGTACGGATCACGGCGAAGACGACTGAATTCTGGAGTAATACATTGACTCGTTTCCTTCGGAATTTGCTGCTTATACCTATAGCAGCTCTGCTCGTTGTGCTTGCTGTTGCGAATCGGCATACCACCCTGATTTCGCTTAACCCCTTCAGCTCACAGGATCCGATGCTGACGTTCAGCATTCCGGTTTTCTGGTTGCTGTTTGGTGCCGTTGGGCTGGGCCTGATTCTTGGCAGTTCGGCGACCTGGCTGCGACAAGGGCGGTTTCGTCAGGAGGCTCGTGCGCAGCGGCGGGAAACGAACAAACTCAGATATGAAACGGATTCACAGCTTAGGGAGACCCCGGGTTATATCGTACCCGGACTGTCATCACCAGACAATAAGAAAGCAGCTTAAGCGCTTTATTACTCTGCTCTGACACCTCAATACGGGTAGTACGAATGCGGATCATCACAGCTCCGGACATTGACGCCGTGATGAACTTTCGCGATCTTCTTGAGACGCTGAGACGAGCATTTCGCGTAGGCGTAGTGGCCCCGTCTCCATATACGCAAAGGATTGCACGTCCAGTCGGCTTTGAAGATGGCTCTCTCATACTCTCCTCTGCATGGCATGACTTTGCGGTTATGGACACCATTGAACGCGGGTTTATCGGGACGCGCGTAGAGAGCTGCCTCCCTACCTCAGCGGAGCACCATGCACATGCTGTAGCTGGTGTGTATCTTTTGCAGTCTGGTAAGACGGGGACGCCGCTCGCGCTTCTTGATGGCAAAGCACTTGTCAACTGGCGTACAGCCGCAACATCGGCTCTGGCTTCCTCTTATCTTTCGCGGGAAGATTCCTCCCGCCTGCTTATGGTTGGCGCTGGTAGCCTTGCACCTTATCTGATTGCGGCACATGCTTCTGTGCGCCCGATAATGGAGGTTCTGGTCTGGAACCGAAGCCCAGCCGCTGCTCAGCAGCTAGTAGAGCACATGCAGGGGCAGGCCTTCAGGATTTCTGCGACATCGGATTTGGGGGGAGCTGTCGGAGGCGCAGATATTGTGTGCTGCGCGACGAGTACGAATACACCGCTCATCCGGGGGGAATGGTTGCAAGAAGGAATGCATCTGGACCTGGTTGGTTCCATGCATGCAGGTCAGCGTGAGTGCGATGATACCGTTATCTCGCAGGCACGGCTATTTCTCGACAGTTATGAAAACACACCAACAACCGCCGGTGAATTCAAAGAGCCGCTTGCCGACGGTGTTCTGAACTTACAGGATATAGCTTCTGACCTTGGCCATTTGTGCCAGGGGATTCGTGCGGGGCGTCGGTTTTATGAGCAAATCACGCTTTTCAAATCAACAGGCACAGCTCTGGCTGATCTCGCTGCTGCCGGACACGTTTTTCTGCGCCTCTGAAGTCAGTCAAGCGGAATGATTTGTGGAGCCTATTCCCGGTAAGTGGCTCCGGTTTTGCATAAACTACCTATTAAAATAGGGAGTTAGGGCATGAGGGGTGAATGTATAGGAACGCTGCAAGCCTTCTCCGGTTCATCAAAGGTTTTTCTTCTTCGGTGGCGCGTAGCTGGGCAGGTGCCATTCTCTTGCAATTGCACCACCGCGTAAAATCATCGCCATAGAAAAACCGAGGCCCGCAGCTAGGTTACTTTGTCCGCTTACTGTAAGCGTGAGAGAGTATGTTATCGCGCCAACAAACGCGACTGCCAGATACACTTCTCTTTGTAGCAAAGCTGAGGGTTGACCGGCGATGATATCTCGCAGGATTCCACCGAATGTCGCTGTTGCAACGCCCATCAGAACCGCCACGGCGGGACTGTCCTCCAGTGAGATTGCCTTGGCAGCACCCATAACGGAATAGGAAGCCACACCGACGGCATCCAGCCATCGCAATGGACGGCCCCATGCTTCTACTTTGTGCGCGAAGAACCACATGCCGACAGACACAGTCAGGCAGACAAAGAGATAACTCTCATCTTCAATCCAGAAAACAGGCACATTAAGGAGTGTATCCCGCAAAGTTCCGCCACCGATACCGGTGAGCAGGCAAAAGATCATAAAAGCGATAAAATCCTGACGCAGGCGCGCAGCCACCAATCCGCCGGTTACTGCGAAAATGGCCACTCCAAAAAAGTCCAGGTACTGCAAGATCTCAGATTGTATCTACGTTATGCCTGCAAGTTCATTAATTTCGAGTCCGGAGGTTTTAGCCAGGTACACTTAAAATGCAACCGGGTAACTACACTAATTCATTTGTCAGATTTAAACAGCCGCAGATCCTGTTAGGATTTTGGGGACAGCTCCATAAAATTCACAGCTGCCCTGCATTCCTGCAGGCATACCACCAAAAACGGAGGTCGAATTTCGACCTCCGTTTGGATTTCATTCAGGAAGCTGTCATCGTCATGAGGCCTGTTGTTTTCAGACTTCTTTGTCGACTGTGGAGCCTGGCTCTGCTGATTTGTCGGCAACCGGTGCGATTTTTGGACCGCCTTTGGATACGCCGACCATCGCAGGGCGCAGGACGCGCTCACCGATTACGTAGCCAGCCTGAACAACCTGAACCACAGTATTGTTTGGCACTTCTGTGTTCGGCACTTCAAACATCGCCTGATGGAAATGGGGGTTGAATTTGTCGCCTTCCGGAGAAAGGCGCTTCACACCGTGTTTTTCCAGATGGTTGAGCATTTCGCGCTCTACCATTTCAACCCCTTCAACCAGCGCCTTGAGGTTGTCGTCGTTTTCACTTGCGTCATCTGGCACAGCTTCGATGGCGCGGCCCAGATTGTCATTGACCACCAGCATGTCACGCGCGAAGCTTGCGACTGCGTAGGCTTTGGCGTCTTTGACTTCTTTTTCGGTCCGGCGACGCAGGTTTTCCATTTCTGCCATGGTGCGCAGTGCGCGATCTTTCAGGGCAGCGTTTTCTTGTCTCAGCGCTTCGATCGGATCCACCTCCCCGGCGGCGTCTGGCTGCTCTGCTTCATTTGCAGTTTCGTCAACCACAGCTTCCGGATTTATCTGCTCTTCTGCCTGCGGAGTTTTATTTTGATCGCTCATCGTTATCCCGTCTCTTAAAATCTGCTCCTATTCCTGGGAGCAAAGCAGGGCTACCAAAGGTGCCCGCGCAAAAATCTAGCCGATCCTTATTTAGTCGTTGTTTGACAAAAACAAAAGACCTCCATTCACTTCCGTGCCCGGAGATCCTCAGAATGCCCGATTTTGCTCAGCATTTCATAGCAGGTACTCTCAGGATTATGAGTACTGCCTGATCCAGTCAGCAATTTTGCCCTTAGGCAGCGCTCCCGCCAAGGTTGCAGCAGGCTGACCATCCTTGAACAGGATCATGGTTGGGATTGAACGAACGCCGTACTTCATTGCGATCTGCTGGTTGCTGTCGATGTCAAGCTTAGCAACCTTTACCTCACCAGCCATTTCCTCAGAGATTTCGTCCAGGGACGGCGCAATCATTTTACACGGACCACACCAGGGCGCCCAGAAATCTACAAGAACAGGGGTAGAACTCAGGAGCACCTCAGCTTCGAAGTTACCGTCTTCAACGTTCACAGTGGCCATTTTTGTCTCTTTTCATAGTGCAGGTTGAGTCGCCCCGACTGAGCAAACTCTGTTGCCCTGAAATTAAGAACGCAAGTGCCGAGCGTCAAGCGAACGAATTCTCAACATTCGGCTAGAATTTAAAAGATTTCATCAGTTCCACTGGTATTTCTATCAAATGAGGACCTGACGTGTAGAGGAGCAGCGCTCTTATTCTCCGATCCGGATAAAGCTCAGAAAGCAGTTTTCTATAAACAGCCAGCTGCGCAACATATGTGTCGGAGACATCGTTCACGCTCTCTGGAACACGGGCATTTGTCTTGAAGTCGAGAATGATCACTTCATTGTCATTGACAAGCAAACGGTCGATCAGGCCGAATACTTCGACCGGTTTACCGTCCTCCGCCGTTACTATACCCTGAATTGGAACTTCGGCTCTGCCATTGGCACTGAACAGCCCCACAAACTCCGGGTTACCCAGTGTGTTGAACACATCCTCCAGCAGGCGTTCTTTATTGTCCGCAAAACGTTCCGGCAACGAACCGGCAAGGAATCTCCCGGCGGATGCTGCACGTTGCTCTTCGGGCAGATCGGGCAGAAACTCCAGCAGCCTGTGAACGGTGCGGCCACGGACCAGCGGCCAGTCTTCTGGCTGGCGAGCGACTTCCAGCGCATCTTTCGGGTCTCGTTGCCCGATATTCTCTTTTGCTTCCATTTCATCAAAGGCAGCAGATGGTTTAACGCGGCGGATGCGTTCAGGCGCACTCACGTTTGTTGAGACCCAGCCTGGCATGACAGCCTGCTTCCGGGTCTCAGTCATTTCAGAGTGCGGCAGGACCGGCTCTGGCTTCTCAATGCCGCCTCTGGTCCAGATCCACGCTGACACTTCGCCGTTTGCATCTGTTTGCTCACGCGCTTCCTCAATCAAACCGTTGCGGGTAAGCGTGTACCAGCATTCATCATGGGGACCACGCTTTGGTGACCAGCCACACACCACGAGCCGATCTTTTGCCCGGGTCAGCGCCACATAGAGCAGGCGGCGGTATTCTTCTTTCTGCTCTTCAGCCAGTAACTCCAGCGCTTCTTCGTGCCATTGGGTGCGCTGTGCCTTGTTGGGCAGCCAGACGAGAGCGGGCGCTGCTTCCGTGTCTCCTGTCCGCTGCTTTTCAACCATCACTGGCGCATGCAGGCTGGAGACCGGAGCATTGCAGCCATCGGCAAGGATAACATAAGGTGCTTCCAGCCCTTTGGAACCGTGGACTGTCATAATACGGACCATGCCTTTGGCAGCGTTAAGTTCGCGTTTGATTTCGGTTGGCGCTTCAGCCAGCCATGCAAGGAAGCCTTCCATACCCGGTGTGCCGCTCTTTTCATAGGTGAGCGTCAATGAAAGGAACTCATCGAGTACGTCATCCACTTCGGTGCCGAGGCGCTCGCGAAACTTTTGACGATAACCATCAGTTCCCATGATTTTCGCAAAGAACTCGAAGGGTGGAACGAAGTCGGCACGGTCTCGCCAGACAACCAGCTGCTTGCGAACTTTTTGCCACTTTTCGCTGTTTTCCGACTTTCTCAGCAATTCATGCCATAGGGTCCCAGGTCTTGGCACCCCGGGTGTTTCATGGGCGATCTCAAAGAGGTCGTCATCCAGCAAACCGAAGAGCGGGCTTTTGAGGACGCAGGCGAGAGACAGATCATCTTCGGGCAACAAAATGAAGTGGCCAAGCGCGACGAGGTCTTTGACGGCGATGTGGTCTGTCAGAACAAGGCGGTCAGATCCGGCAGCGGGTACATCCAGACGCTTGAGTTCGCGGTTGAGCGCTTCCACAAACTGGCCACGCTTGCGGACCAGTACCAGAACATCCCCCGGACCGGCGACTTTGCGCCGATCCCAATCCCTGATTTGCCCGGCAATGCGGGTTGCGAGGCGCAGCATAGGATTGCCGGTGCTGATCGCATCAATCGGCTGAGTCCAGTCGTCCGGTTCCAGCGTTTCAACGGCCTCTTCCAGTGGCCAGATTTCAACCCGGCCCGGTTCGTTGTGGCGAATGGCTTCATGTACGGGTGCAACGTTGTCCTGCGACAGGCCCTTGTAGGTTTCAGGTGAACCAAAAACCTTATCTACCGCACCCAATACATCCGGTGTAGAGCGGAAGGAGAGGTTGAGTTCAATGCCTTCAAAGTTTTTCTGCGCTTCCTCCGCCCGGCGGGAGAAGAACTTGCGCATTTCGGCGAAATATGCAGGAACAGCGCCCTGAAAGGAATAAATGGACTGCTTTTCATCGCCCACAGCAAAGATGGTGCGGACCTTCTCTCGCGCACTCTCACCAGCAAAGAATTCTTCTGCAAGTGCGCGGATCACCTCCCACTGGCGCGGGCTGGTGTCTTGCGCTTCGTCGACAAGGATGTGGTCGAGACCCTGGTCCAGCTTGTACTGCACCCATTGGGCGGCTTCGGCACGGGACAGAAGCTGAGCAGATTTAACCACCAGATCTTCAAAATCAAGATAGCCACGACGGAGTTTTTCCGTCTCGTAGTACCGCAAAACAGCATCAGAAAGGGTGAGGATCGATTTTGTACCAGAAACCGTTATGACCGCATTCAGGTGCTGCAGAGCCTCTAACACACGCGTTTGCTCTGCTAACAGGCGCCCAACAACATCCGGGAAGGCTGTTTTTACCTTTTTCGTAGCAAGAGATTTGCGTGGGAGCAGTGTGCCTGTGAGGAAAATCTTCAGCCATGCAATGCGCCATGCTTCGTCGCTTTTGAGCGTAATTGCCTGATCCAGTGCATTGGCGCGGTCCTGATCTGTTTTGGAGCCGATGCGTAAGGCCTCTGCAAACACTTTTACTTCGTCGTCGCTCAGAGAGGAATTCCGCCGCAACGAAGATGCAAAGCCAGATATATCATCACCCGGCATGACGGAGAAATCAGCGTATAGCGCGGAAATGGCGCTTTCCAGGTCCCCATAAGGAGCAACCCAGCGATAGAACGCATCACGGCGGCTGATCAACTCGGAGAGAGCTTTCTCGACGCCTGAATCCGGTAAAAGCTCAATAAGCCGGGACAGGGCTGACCCGATGTTGGAATCCGGCTCAATCTCTGCACTGTGCAGAACGCTCGCTCGGGCCTCGTTGAGCAGCTCTTTCGCAAGGCGACCATCCAGCACGGAGAAATGGCCCGCAACATTGGCTTCCAGCGGGAACTGGTGCAGCAGCGCTTCGCAGAATGCATGAATGGTCTGGATCTTCAGGCCACCCGGTGTTTCCAACGCTTTTGCAAAGAGGCGGCGGGCGTTTGCCAGCTGTTTGGCAGAGGTTGGACGCCCCTCGATATCCTCAATCTCGGCAGCCAGTTCAGTATCGCTCAGCTGTGTCCACCTGGCGAGGGAATCAAACACGCGCGTTGCCATCTCTGCTGCAGCTGCCTTGGTGAAGGTGAGGCAGAGAATACGGGATGGGTCGGTGCCGGACAGCAGCAAGCGAACCACGCGGCGGGCGAGCACGAAGGTTTTGCCGGAGCCTGCGTTTGCGCTCACCCACGCTGAGTTTTCAGGGTGCGCGGCGCGTTGCTGGCTATCGAGGGTTTTTACCGGAATATCCATTATGCATCCTCCCCGTCTTCTCCAAGGGACCATTCCTGCACGCGGGCAAGATGATCATAGGCGGCGGCCCATTCCCTCTCCTTCAGCACGCGCGCTCTGGAAAGGTAGCCTTTGCGTGGGTTCTCATAGGCAGCGACCAGCTGTTCCAGCCGTTTCCAGGCTTCTTCTGCCAGTTCTTCGGCGGCGCTTTCCTTTGGCACACGGCTTTCCAGCTTTACAGCATCGTTGCCGCCTTTGAGCTGGATGTACAGCATGTCGGAGATTGGCATGTCGTGAGGCAAATCCTTAAAGCCCTTACGGCGGATCATGGCGACCTCAAGCGGCAGCTGCGGCGCGAGCAGCGCTTCGACCTGTCTGGCAGAGGGCGGCTGGCCGGTTTTGTAGTCCACCACGCGCAGGGTGTTGTCTTTCATCTGGTCGATACGGTCTGCACGGCCTGTGAGCGTAAAGTTGCGCTCCGGGCGCGGCATTTCTACTTTGCCGTATTCCTCAAGGAAACGGTCATAGATTTTGGGTGCGATTTCGCCTTCATAGGCGACGAATTCTTCTGCAATACGTTCAAAGCGCGGCCACCAGAGGGCGCGGATGGCTGGGAAGGCATCCAGCGGACGGAACAGACGGCCTCCTTCGGTTTTCAGTGCACGGACTGCCCTTTCATCAAAAGGGCCATCCCAATCCTCAAGGAAGTTGGCCAGCGCGTCATGAATGATGTTGCCTTTGTCAGCAGCTCCCGGCTTACCGCCAATCGGATCAACCTCATCCAGTTTAAGCACATTTTTGGCGTAGATGAGATATGGATCGCGGATCAGGTTTTCGATGGCAGTCACAGACAACTGTATTGGACGCGCTTCTGCCGGTGGCTTAGGCTCCGGGCGTCTGGCTGGGCGGACGGGTGTTTCTGAGCGGTCCAGCGCGTGAGCCAGCTCTGTGTAGCGTTTGCCTTTGGCACGCATCTGCTGCTCAACGCTCCGGCCTGCCAGTGTTACAATGCGCTGGAGCCAGCGGGAGGCAACGGTTGGAGAGCCGTCTACACGCTCAGAGCGGGAAAAAACCACTTCCCGTGCGCCAAGATTCCAGAGGAAGTCGTGGGCGGAGGTGCCGATTTTGCGCTCCGGCGGATCAAGGCCGATCTGGCCTTTCATGGGGCGGTTGAGCCATGGGTCATTGCGGGTGCGCTGCGGCCATGTGCCTTCGTTCAGGCCACCAAGGACGACAAAATCATAGCGCTGAAGGCGAGCTTCCATTGGGCCGAGCAAGTGGATACGCGGGTCGGCAGGCGTGCGGGAGCGGACAGCGGCGCCGGTGATCAGAGCACCGAATACGCCGGGCCATTCATTGGCAGGCACGCAGAGGCCCGCAGTGTCGGCATCCAGTAATGACGTCAGGGATACGGCAAGGGCGTGACCGTTTTCACCGCGGAACAGTTCCTCGGTCGAACCATTCTCATCAGCTCCAAGCAGCAGGACTGCATCCACGTGAGTTTTGATGAGTTCCTCAACCGGAATTTCATCTGGTCTTTGCAGCAGGGCTTCCAACGGGCCGAGAGCTTGTTCCAGGCGGTTCAGCAGGGTGTTTATGGCGTCCCAGTCCTCTTCCACCAGCTTGCGCCAGCGGGAGACGGGTCTGTCTGCCTTTTCCATCACCAGATCATGGGCAGCAGTCACTGCTTCACGCAGACCACTCAGGCCAGGTCTTGGATGCGGGCCACGCAGGACACCGCGCTCCAGTGCGCGGGCGGCGGAGCGCACTTCTTTCGCCTTCATGCCGAGGAAGGCGAGGGGGTGCTTGAGCAGCGCCAGAAGGTTGACGGGATCAAGCCCTTGCAGGGCAAGCTTTGCGGTGAGGATAGCAAGCACCATAGGCGGAGTTTGCTCCAGCGGGCGGCCTGCGGTGTCATCCACGATGATGCCCCAGCGGGTCAGCTCTGATGCCACGCGGCGGGCTAGAGTTCTGTCTGGCGAGATCAGTGCGGTTGATTTGCCTGCTTCCACCGCTTCGCGCAGCGACAGGGCGATGGAGAGCGCTTCTTCAGACTCGTTTCGTGCTGTGATCAGCTGCGTACCGGCTAAAGCGGTCTCTCTGCGACCAGCCAGCTCGGATGTGAAGAAGTTCTGCCACTCTTCCGTTGTCTCCGCAGGGCGGAGCGCTTCGTTGACGATCTGGCAGCGCAGGCGCAGGGCTTCGCTTTCCGGTGTGCCTAAGAGCGTGACATTTTCCCGTCTCACATCCAGTGCAAGGAGCAGTTGGCGGAGGCTGTATTGTGGGTGGCCGGGAACGTTGTGCGGTTCTGCCGGGCTGCCAAGTGCCTGCCAGCTTTCCTCATCCATGCCCATATCCAGAGCAGGAAGGACAAGCGCCCCGTTCTCCAGGCTCAGCACGGCTTTCATCAGCTCTGCGGTGGCCGGGAAAGAACCTGTCGCACCCGCCACAATCACCGGACCGCGTGGCGGTGCTGATCGCAGGCGTGTAGCTTCTGCCCGGATAAGCGCAGAGCGGCGCTTTTTGGGGTCCATCATGCCGATGGCTTTCAGGTGCTCCGGCCACAGGTCAGTGACGATCTTCAGGAACTCAAGCGTGATTTTCCAGTATTCGGCTTGATCATCCGGCACCAGGCTGCCCAGTTCGGACCAGCTGGCCTCTTCTGTCTGCACCTCATCCATGAGCGAGAGCAGGTTGCCAGCGAGCCATGCGGCATCAGCAGAGGATGCCGGAACACGGGCGGGATCATCTTCTTTAAGCTGAAGGATCTGGCGGCGGAGCTGACCTTTCCAGGCCCAGACAAGGCGGGTCATCGCCAGCTTACGTTCCATGGTGGACATGGCGGGTGGCAGTGCCTCACCGTCTCCATGGCCTTTAATGATATGCTCTTCCTCGTCCACGTCGCCTAATGGCAAGATCCTGGGCAACAAAGCCGCTTTGGAGCCTAAGGCTTTGCGCAGGACTTCTGGCAGCGTTCTTGCAGCGCGGCGGGTTGGCACGTAGATGGTGACATCGGCCAGCGCCAGCGGGTCGTCGTCAGCCTGAAAGCCGGGGATCAGCTCGCCGGAGAGCAATGCCTCTACAGTTGCTTGCAAAAATGACGTGGATGGAGAGACACTGAAGATATTTGGGGTGGCTACCACCGGAGTCTCCTGAAAAGAACCTGATGCTCTTTTTTAGTTCAGTTTTGAATGGATCACACAGCAAAAAAGCACGCCGCCATTTTGTATCCCCGCGTGATTGGGCTGAGCGGTGTTCATGTAACAGCTTATTCGCGCAATTAACTCACATCCGCAGATCAATCGCGCGATTGATCCTGAGGCCGGCGTTCGCGGCACAGTACGTGGGGAACGGGATGCGGTGAGACGTGTCGATGTCACGCGTTACCCATTCCCGCTCTTCCAGTTGAACAAGCGCAGCCGATAGTGCGCGGTCGGTGATTGGTGCGAGGCCTGTTCTTATCTCTGAAAAACGCTGAGGGGTGGCGGTGAATGCCAGAATGGGGACCGTCCAGCTTTTGCGCAGCAGGGCAAACTCCTTCTCATCCGGCACTGCTATCACAACCTTGCCGGCGATCTCAGCACCCTTGATGCCTGCCGGGGTTAAGCGGAACTCCGGGCGTAGCGGATGGCCGTGGCCCGGGTTCCTCTCCAATAACTTCAGTTCCACAAGGTGCGCAAGGCTTGCTGCGAATGAAGTGCGACTTGCGCCCGATGCTGCCAGCAACGGAGCTTGCCTGCCGGGAACGCCGGAATCCAGGAGGGCCAGAATGTTTAGAGACCAGGCCCGGGATGTGAGCTTGACAAGTGTCTTTATGTCCATAAAGTATAGTTACTTTATTTTTTATAAAAAGGAAATTCAATGTCGCTCGTTTCTTTGGAAAATACAATTACCCTCGCCATTTCTGTTCGTGACCGCCATGCCAGTGCGGAGTGGTACAGCTCAATGCTTGGCTTCGAGCTGATTCATCACATGGATGAGGCAGGTTGGAGTGAAATGAAGACCAGAACAGAAGGCGTTACTCTCGGTCTCGGTGAGCAGACCGAGCCTTCTCCCGGCAACACAGTTCTGGTGTTTGGCATTGGTGATATTGAGAGTGCACGCGGCGCTTTGGAAGCTGCAGGAGTGAAGTTTGATGGCGCAACCCAAATCATTGAAGACATGGTTAGCACAGCCTCCTTCTATGACCCGGACGGCAACGCTATGATGTTGGCACAGGACCTGACTGTGCTCGCGTAATCGTGATGGCCTGCTTGTCTGGCACTGAGCTGGCTGTAACCCGGGAGGGCGCCGTATGCATCCTCCCTTTTGTCCGGGGTTGTTGGCATTTCGCTGCTGATGCTCAGCTGAATGTCCAGCCCAGCCCCTCAATGACGTCATGCCGTACGAACTAAGTGAAGATCCGGTATCCAGAGCTAGCGATTGCGGTGTGACGGGTGTGGCTCCGGACCCTGCACCAGGTGTGGGAATTTCTGTTGTTTTATTGAAATCCAATCAGATGGAATACGCTCTAGTTTGCGCTGTTTGCTATGGCGCGTTTGGCGTCATCAAGGCCTTGAGGCGTTCCAACGTGCAACCAGAGGCCATCGCCTTCGACACCGTAAAGACGGCCATTCTCAATCGCTCTATCGAACAGCAGATCAAGAGAGAATGGACCTTCCGGCGTATCCCTGAACAGCCGTGGATGGACCATTGCAGTGCCGGAATAGATGAAAGGTGCAACGGAACGCTCGTCTCTGCGTTCCAGCTTACCTTCATCGCCCATCAGGAAATCGCCTTTACCGTCATAACCAACTGCATTCACGGTTGGTGCGAGCAACATCAGCATATCCATCTGATGATCATTCCAGAATTCTACGAGGAGATCCAGATTTGGCTTTACCCCTTCCAGCCAGAAGCTGTCAGAGTTTTTCAAAATGAACGGGTCAGTGCCAAGCATTGGCAGGGCTTTTTTTATGCCGCCGCCCGTATCCAGAAGCTCTTCGCGTTCATCTGAGATCTTTACATCCAGACCCTTAAACCTGCGGGCATGTTTTTCTACAAGGTCTGCAAGGTAGTGCACGTTGACAACGCATGTTTCGAGGCCAGCCTCCTTCAAACGCGATGCAGCACGCGCAAACATCGACTTACCGTCCACCTCGATGAGAGGTTTTGGCGTGGTCGCTGTCAGGGGTCGCATACGTTTACCCAGCCCTGCGGACAAAACCATTGCCGATTTAGGGTGGAAGGAAGTTTCTTCAGGCATCTCGTTATCTCTGTTGTTCTGTTCTCTTGTGTCACTCACCACTTTGGCCCGTCTCATTTGACGAGAGTATGACATTGAACATGGGTTTGAGTTTAACTTCTCCCACTTGTGCAAAGCACTGCCGCACGTAACTGCGTATGCGAGGAAGCATCTTCGTGTATTTAGGTTTTCCGAGCCGCTTATCAAGATGCACGAACGCCCCCAGGATTTTAGCATTGCGCTGCAACGCCAACACAGCAACAGCATTTCGAAACACCATTTCATCAAAAATGGGTTTATGTTTTCTTGCCGAGTCGCAATATCGGTGCAGCAAATGTTCCTGCAGATCTTCTGGCATGTCCACACGTGCATCATATATGAGCGAGGCAACATCATAGGCAGCAGGGCCTGTCATAGCATCCTGGTATTCTATAAGACCCAGCTTATTGAGGCCTGAAGCTTCTGGCAACCACATGATATTCGGACTGTGGTAATCCCGCAAAAGCAATGTTGGTTCGCTTTGGAGCACTGGTTCCAGCAACTCTTGCCAGGCTTCAACGTAGTCCCGGCCTTGCTGTTCAGTTGCTGGTTCTCCGCTGGCGTAAGGCAGGTACCATTGGAGGTAAAGGTCAGCTTCCGTGATCAGCACTTCGAAATCACAAGGTTTTAGCTGATACGGTCTGCCATCAGCCAGCAGCTCAGTCTCCCATTCACAGCGGTGGAGCCGGGCAATGCCATCAATGGCCAGCTCGTAGCGTTCTTTGACCGCCTCACCGTTTTCGGTGATGATCTGGTCGCCGAAATCCTCCAGTAGGGCCAATCCGTTCTCCGGGTCGGCGGCAAGTCGTTTTGGTACGCGAAACCCGTGATCAGCCAGAGCGTTACTGAGCGCGAAGAAGGCAGTGACGTCCCTGGCGCGGTGTACGGTTTCGCCGTATGTTTTACCAGTGGGCAGAAGCGGCTCAGGCCCGGTTGGCAGACTATCCATAAAGACGACTGTTTCACCGTTTTTGTGAAGACGAAAATACGTGCGCGTGGAGGCATCGCCTTGCACGTGTTCGCGCCCGGCATCAATCCAGCCGGTTTTTTTTAGCAAGGCACGACGGGCAGCGAGGCGGTCAAGGCGGTTCTGCCAGCTTTCCGAGTTGGCTGTGAGGGTGATTTCGCGGGTGTCCGGCTCTGTGCCTTCTGTCAGTTTCAGGTCCAGCGCATCCGGCCAGTAGGAAGGGTCGCCCATCTCGGGCCATTCAATCAGCGCTACGCCGTTTTCCAGATACTCGTCGAGCCCAATCTCTTCCAGCTCTTCAGGCTCTTCAATCCGGTAGAGGTCCAGATGAGCGACAGACATTCCCGGCAAATCGTAGGTTTGAACGAGCGTAAACGTGGGGCTTGGGACTTCCAGATGGGGATCATCTGCCAAATAACGGAGTAGTGCTCTGCCCAGGGTTGATTTACCGGTGCCCAGTTCTCCGGAAAGAGCAAGTACGTCTCCCTCTTTCAGCAGCTCAGCCAAATCCGCAGCAAAGAGCTCGGTTGCTATTTGATTGTCGAGAAGTACCTTCATACATTTCGCCTCAAGAGCTGCCACACTCACTTACGTTCGTGCTGAATGCTCTGGTCTTTACTGTCCAGGCGTATCCTCAAAGGAAGACTCAACTTACATACCAGGGATACACACCATCCTTTCAGAGTGCGATGCACCCGGAATTCTTCAAGAGTAAGCACTTGCCAAAATCAGCAAGGGAACTCAAGTCCCTGAAGCATGAATCTTCCTGAAAACTGAAGGATGAGTTATTCCGCCGCTTCCAGCGAATGAACATGCGGCTCAAGCGGGAAGGTGCAATCCACTGTAGTGCCTCGTCCTTCTGCCGAAGAAATTTCTACTGTACCGCCGTGCAGCTCAACAAAGCTCTTTACGATTGACAGGCCAAGGCCAACGCCCTGACGGTTTCCACCTGCACCACGGCCTACAAAGCGAGAAAAGACCTGATCCAGCATCTCCTGCGGGATGCCTGCACCATGGTCCTTGATGCGAAAGAAGATTTCGTTTTCCTCACGCTGGCAGCTGATGTCTATCAGGCCCCCCTTATCGGAGTAGCTGATTGCGTTGGACAGCAGGTTGAAGAGAACCTGCCGCAGCCGCCGCTCATCTGCTTTGAGATGACCGATGCCCTCAGGCATGTGGGTACGGAGTGTGATGTCCGATTCAACCAGACGGTCTTTCAGGCCTTCAACAGCCTCAGATACCGTCTGAGCCACATCTACCTCGGTGATTTCGAGCTCCATGATACCCGCATCGACGGTTGCAAGGTCAAGGATGTCGTTGATGATGTGCAGCAAAGCAGAAGAGGACGACAGGATGTAGTCGGTATACTCTTCCTGTTTCGGAGACAGATCTCCGAACTTGGCATCCCCCAACAGCTGTGCAAAACCGATAATTGTGGTCAGCGGAGATCGCAGCTCGTAAGAAACGTGCTGAATGAAGGCGTTCTTGAGCTGGTCGGCTTCCTGAAGTGCATCATTGGTGGCGTGGAGGGCACGTTCCACGTTGACCGTATCGGTGACGTTTACGAACGTGAGCAGCGTACCTCCATCCGGCAGCGGTACGGTGACATAGTCGATGACAGAGCCGTCGATCCGCTCCATGCGGCCAGAGACGCTGGTGCGATTGTCGGAAAGGCCAGTCACGCCACAGGCGAGCTCTTGCCAATGGTCAGATCCTCCCATCCTCTCTTTGCAGCTTTCCAGCAGGTCGTTGATATGCGGGTCAGTATCGAGGAACTCCTGCGACAGGCCCCAGATTTCTGCAAAGGCCGGGTTGGAGAGACGCATGCGTCCATTGGAGCCGAACACGGCAACAGCTTCGGTCAGATGATCGAGTGTTTCTCGCTGTACACGGGTGAGCGCGTTGAAGCGACTTTCCAGATCCAGCTGCTCGGTCACGTTCTCGTAAAAGTACGTTACGCCACCTTGCGGATGTGGGCTGGCGATCACGCGCAGGGTTCGTCCATCTGGCAAGTACCACCAGAATGCCTGTGCATCCAGAGTGTGGTAACATTCCAGATGTTTGGTTCTCCAGCCGCGGTAATCCGCCTGTTCCGGCAGTTTACGGGCTGCACGCAGGACATCGAGCAACTCGCCTTCTTCCGGCCTGGTCTCCAGAAAGACCTGATCGATATCCCAAAGGGAGCGATAGGCTGCGTTGTAGAACTGGAGACGATGATCGGCACCAAACACGGCCACAGGCGTCTGAAGCTGATCGAGCGTACGCGTATGAGACTCCAGTGTGCGGCGAAGCTGTCCCTGTACACGCTCAAGCTCTGAAATATCCTGAGCAAGGCCTGCATTACCATGATCAGAATTCACATCGGTGAGCTCAAAGACGCGCCGTTTGCCCGCAGCCACAACTGGCATTGGCGAATGATAAACACCGTCAGTCTGGCGCATCATGTTGAGTTTGCTGCGGCCTTTAGCTTCCAGCAGCTCGATCTGCTCATCAACCACAGTGTGGATGCTTTCGGCCTCGACAGCATCCATATAAGCTGAGTTGACCCAGACGAGGTGGCCATGATTGTCACGCTGCCAGGCGGGCCCCGGCAGTGCGTCCAGCAGGCTGTGAAGCGAAGAGATCTGCTCACGCAGCTCCTTGTTCTGCTCAGCCAGGCGGGCGCAGAGCTGACGGTCTCCGGTCAGATCACGCAGGCGCAGGACTGCCAGTCCACCTGCTGTATGGCCGGATGCTTCCAGATAGACTCCGTCGATAGTCGTTAAGGTTAACCGGAAGACTTCGCCGTGGCCGCGCAAATGCTCAAGAAAAGCGCGCAGGGCCTCAGCGGACTTGACGTCCAGCCACGTCTCAAACTCAACAAGCTGAGAAAGGCCGCCAGTAAGTTCCAGACTTTCCGGCAGGCGTCCGGCAACGCCAGGATGCCTCGCCTCACCATTCCAGACTAAAAGGAGGCAGTCTTCTGTTTCCAGCAAGGCTTCGAGGCGGTCAATACGCGCCATTGCATCGGCCCGGTCCTGACGCAGTTGCAAAATGGACAGAGAGTCATTCCTGCGGATGCGGACAAGCACGACGGAGGCTGCGACTGCATACAAGGCAATGCCAGCCGTTGCCGCGACCCAGACAACCTTGAAGGCGTCAACAGAACTGCCTGAAAGAGCAGGCAGAATATCCATAGCCTGAGAGAAACCAGCAGCACCAAGAAGAGCAAACACAGCAACGCCCAACAGGTTCAGTACAAGCCTAAACCTTCTACGCCACAGCACGCTAACACGTGCGTGTTTATGCCAGTATGCTGGCATGTTGTGCCCCTTTCTTCGCCGCCTTAGATTCATGTCACACGCCGCACTGGTGTCACGAATCACGAATAAGTCGTTCAACTGCCTAACTTAACGACTGATTCGATAATCAACATAACCTGATTGATTTTTGGGAAGAAGAGGATCTTTACAAAAAGTAAACAAATTCTGTGGGCGAATTATTCATCCACTGCAATCTGTAGTAAGCCCAACATGCGTACCCCCAATATATTGAAAGTGTGCTTGGTAGGCCTGGTAGAATTCATGGATCTGGTAACACTAAATCCTTTAGAGCACGCCGCGTTCATTTATATTCGCAGGACGTGCTCTGACCTTCTTGTCTGAGCGAACTTTCGTTGTTTGACTGAATCCAGTCAACCGGAACCCGCTTCAGCCTTATCAGTACTTGTAGTGCTCAGACTTGAATGGACCGGACTTGTCGAGACCGAGATAGTTGGCCTGATCGTCCGTCAGTTCAGACAGAGTCGCGCCGAGCTTTTTAAGATGCAGGCGCGCAACCTTCTCATCCAGATGCTTAGGCAGCACGTAGACTTCATTTTTGTAGCTGTCGCCTTTAGTGTGCAGCTCCATTTGCGCCAGAACCTGGTTAGTGAAGCTGGCGGACATCACGAAGGATGGATGACCCGTTGCGTTGCCGAGGTTTACCAGACGTCCTTCGGAGAGAAGGATCAAACGCTTGCCATCCGGATACTCAATCAGGTCAACCTGTGGCTTCACATTGCGCCATTTGTAGTTACGCAGTGCAGCAACCTGGATCTCGTTGTCGAAGTGACCGATATTGCATACGATTGCCATATCTTTCATGTCGCGCATGTGGTCAGCTGTGATGACGTCTTTGTTGCCGGTGGTGGTGACGAAGATATCGCCTTCACCGATGGCCTGCTCCATCGTCTTCACTTCGTAGCCGTCCATTGCAGCCTGGAGTGCACAGATTGGATCGATCTCAGTCACGATCACACGTGCCCCAGCGCCTTCCAGAGACTGCGCAGAGCCTTTACCAACATCGCCGTAACCAGCAACAACAGCGACCTTACCAGCCATCATCACGTCGGTACCTCGGCGGATGCCGTCTACGAGAGACTCACGGCAGCCATAGCGGTTGTCGAACTTGGACTTGGTGACAGAGTCGTTCACATTGATTGCAGGGAATGGCAGGTCGCCCTTCTTCTGCATTTCGTAAAGGCGCATTACGCCCGTGGTGGTCTCTTCGGAGACGCCCTGGATGTTGTCTTTAACTTTGGAGTAGAAGCCCGGATCTTTTTCGAGGCGGCGCCTGATCGCTGCGAACAGAGCGGTTTCTTCTTCGTTGGACGGGTTGTCGAGGGCGGATGGGTCTTTCTCAGCTTTCGCGCCGAGAAGAATCATCAAAGTTGCGTCGCCGCCATCATCCAGAATGAGGTTTGCGGTCTGGCCGTCGCCCCAATCGAAAATTTTGTCCGCATATGTCCAGTATTCATCAAGGGTTTCGCCTTTTTCAGCGAACACCGGAATGCCAGCTGCTGCGATTGCAGCTGCAGCCTGATCCTGCGTGGAGAAGATGTTACAGGACGCCCAGCGAACTTCTGCACCCAACTCAATGAGGGTCTCAATCAGAACCGCTGTCTGGATGGTCATGTGCAGGGAACCAGCGATGCGTGCGCCTTTCAGAGGCTTGCTGGCACCATACTCCTCACGACAAGCCATCAGGCCCGGCATTTCGGTTTCAGCAATTTCAATTTCAGTACGACCCCACTCTGCAAGTGAGATGTCTTTGACGTAGTAATCGTTAGACGCAGTCATTAAATCTTCCTGAATGCCCGGACCCATAGTCCTCTCCCGCATGGTTGATGAGTGGTCGTAAAGTGAACGCCCATTGCATGCTCTTATACATGACAGAAGACGCAGAAAGCAATAAAGATATAAAGGTTTCTTTATGCCTTATAAGGGTGCAGGCAAATGAAGGCAGACGAAATCCTTTATGCATTTTGGGGAAGGTAAGGCGCTAGAATCTCCAGGATATTTTCAGGAAAGACTGTCAGAGAGGTCGTTTCGAGTTCTTCACGTGTCCACCAGTGATGCTCTCTCATTACCTGCGTTTCTAATTCCGTGTGGTTGGAATAGTCGATTTTCGGATCGGAAACGGTGACAAAGAAAAAATGTTCTTCGGCATCCACCATTTCACCGGATGGTATCTGAAAGACTGCTCTTCTGACGTGGATCTCCTCACCGACAGGTTCGGTGATTCCGGTTTCTTCCAGAAGTTCGCGGCGGGCGGCTTCTTTAAAGCTCTCACCCGGCTCAACACCACCACCAACAGTGGCCCAATAGTCCTGACTCTTGAGAGGACCTTTGTCGAACTTGAAATTAAAGAGGAGAATTCGGTCTTGAGGATCAACCACCAACAGGCGGGAAGCAGGGCGCTTTTTCATCAGAACCTCCGGGTGCTCGACTTATTCAGTCTCTCTCGCCGAAACCATCTTCAACCAGATGTGCGATGGCAGAAAGGGCTTCTTCTTTTTGATTGCCGGTGACAACAACGTGGATTGAGCAGCCTGGGCTGGCTGCAAGCATCATTAGCCCCATGATGGAGGTCCCGCCAACAGTCTGGCCGTCCTTGGAAACTTTTACATGAGCATCAAACGTCTCAACCAGCTTGACCAGCTTGGCAGAGGCGCGCGCGTGCAAACCCCTGGTGTTCACGATGGTCAGGTCGCGAGCTAACACGGTGCATTCATCCATATTCTTTAGCCTTGCCCGGACAGAACCTGCGAAGCTACTGAGATATACTTCTGTCCTGCACTGCGGGCTTCTTCTACCGCTTCGGCGAGCGGTTTATCACTTCGAACGCTTGCCAGCTTTATAAGCATCGGCAGGTTCACACCAGCTATGACCTCAACGCAACCGCCATCCATCACAGAAATAGCGAGATTAGAAGGCGTGCCGCCAAACATATCGGTAAGAAGAACAACGCCAGAGCTGTCGTTTACTGCTTCAACGGAACGCAGGATGTCCTGACGACGTTGTTCCATATCGTCGTCTGGGCCGATGCAGATGGTTGCTACCCGGTCCTGTGGACCTACAACATGCTCAAGAGCCGATTTGAACTCTTCTGCCAACCGACCATGGGTGACAAGAACTAGACCAATCATATATTTCCCGCGAACTAACAGAGTGTCTGCTCTGTGGTTACTCCAATCCTACTTTGTTGAAGGACACGCTGCAGTGCAAGAAGAATCAGCATACTCATACACAGAGGGCTAATAGTTGTGCACTGGATTAGTAAAAATAAGTGCATTGGCGAGCCGAAGAGCAGCTAAATGATCTTCTTTGGGCACTTGTTGCCGAATTAATTTGACTGAGCAAAGTTCACAGGTTAGCTGGCGCTCCTCCGGCAATCTGTCAATTTCCTCTCGCGCTTTCAGGTCCAGAACTATATGGATTACTGCAGTATCAAGATACGGAACACCGACAATACCATAGCCTCGCAGCTCTGCCTTTCCCCTGATTGGATTTGGGCAAGACCCTATTAAGCGACCATTTTTTTCAGCAATACAGACACGATCATCGGCAACAAGTGCCGTAAAACTGCCGTTCAGGCGGGCACGCTGTATCATTTCCAGCGCCAGGGCAGACTTGCCTGTTCCTGAATATCCGCGGATCAGAATGCCTTTCGTGCCAACCACCAGACAAGTCGCGTGTATTGCCTGTCCTTCGGCTGCCTGTGCACTCTGCTTCTGATCCAGTGTGGTCATGAGGTTGTTTTGGCCTTCAGTTTAATCACAAACCGCGCTCCGAGCACTTTCGGCTCTTGCCCGTCCTCTTCTGAGATTCGGTTCATTACCAAAATTTCACCCCGGTGTGCTTCAATAATCTGGCGACAGATTGAAAGACCCAGACCGGAATTGTTTCCGAAGCCCTCATATTCCGGTCTGTCCGTGTAAAACCGCTCAAAAACGCGTTCGCGGAGCTCTTCTTTAATACCAGGACCAGAATCTTCGACCCAGATGATGATCTGATCATTCATGCGTGTGGCGGTAATTTTAACCGTTGTGCCTTCTGGTGCAAACGAGCGGGCGTTGTCGATCAGGTTGTTGATGACCTGACCAAGACGCTGGTCATTGCCGTGCATCTGGAAGTTTTTGTCTGTCTTCGCCGGCTCAAACTTCAGCTCGACATGCGCGATATCATCACAAGCGCGCTCATTGGCAATAGAAACAACAGCCTGCAGCAGAGTTGCCATATCAATATCGCGGGATTCTGCGCGAGACATCTCCGCATCGATTCGTGACGCCTCAGAGATGTCTGTGATTAAACGATCAAGGCGCTTTACATCATGCTGGATAACTTCAAGCAAGCGTTCGCGTGATCGCTCATTCTTTGCCACAGGCAAAGTTTCAACAGCACTTCTGAGAGATGTCAGCGGGTTTTTCAGCTCGTGCGCCACGTCTGCGGCAAAACTCTCAATTGCGTCCATGCGACCATACAGAGCCTTGGTCATGTTTCTCAGTGCGCGCGCCAGGTGCCCAATCTCATCATAGCGATCTTCAAACGCGGGAATTTCTTCTCGCGTGTTGATCGCTGACTGCACTTTTTGTGCAGCTTCTGACAAGCGGCGGACTGGTCCTGCGATAGTGCCGGCCAACAGCACGGACAGGATCACCACCACAACAGCGGCAACGAGGAAGATCTTCAGGATCGCATTGCGTTCTGCAGCGACGATACTGTCAATATCCCCGCCTTGTGTTGACAGGAGCAAAGAGCCAAGAACGCCGCGGAAACGTTGAATTGGCACGGCCACGGCAACAACCATCTCACCTTTTGCACCAACACGGACAACGGAGGCCGGAGAACCAGCTAAAGCAGCCTTAACCTCAGGGTACTCGCGACCTTCCGTGCGTCCGACTTCTTTATACGGCGGATACTCACCACGGCGAATCCAGAGCTTTAGCTCCTCCCACATTTTTTGGAAGAAGGGGGTTTTGCTTTCGTCCGGAGGTGGCAGGTCGAAGCGGAAGATTTGATTTTGGGCGTGGAGCTGGCGTGAATCCAGCATCAGCACGCCTTCCGGGTCGTAGATTCGTGCCCGCGTCCTGGTGGGTGAGATCAGTCGTCGGAGCATAGGCCCCACAATTTCAGGGTTGATTGGGAAGTCGAGACTCCCGAGCGTCGAGCGGGCGCTGGTTGATTCTCCGGCTTCCAGACGCAGCAGCATCTCCGGATCAACCATAAGAGAATGACCGTCGCCTGTGGTGGAAGCTGCAATGGCGCCGGCAATGATCTCGCCCTGAACCAGCAATGACTGAACGCGCGCATCAATCAGACCTGCCTGAAACTGGTTCAGGTACAAAATAGAGATCACCATAGCCAGGAGACCGACAAGGTTGAGCACCAGAATGCGGCGGGTCAAAGAAGAAAAAGCATAGATACCAGCAAGAGAGATCCAGCGGGTAAAGACCCGTTGTCGTACGCGCCTGCGTCCCAGCCAACGGAACACACCTGTATGTTGCGGCTCATGAGAATCAGAAATGTTGTCTGCTTCACTGTCTTTCCGCTTTTGCTTTTCTTTAATTTCCGGCATTCGCTCTTATCGAATTCTCAGGAACGTATGTTCTCAGGCTTTCCAGCCCTCAGACGACCCTTTACAGGCTGCTCAGGATCAGTTCTCGCGGAAGCGATAACCCACACCGTAGAGTGTTTCGATCATATCAAAGTCATCATCAACCACTTTGAACTTCTTGCGAAGGCGCTTGATATGGCTGTCTATGGTGCGATCATCAACATAGACCTGATCATCGTAGGCAGCATCCATGAGTGCATTACGGCTTTTCACAACGCCGGGGCGCTGCGCGAGTGCAAAGAGAATGAGAAATTCTGTCACTGTCAGAGTGACCGGCTTTGCAAGCCATGTGCAGGTGTGGCGTTCTTTGTCCATGACAAGGTTGCCACGCTCCAGCAGCTTGGAGGTTTCAGTCGAAGCGTTTGCGGCATCGCGTGGTGCAGCACGGCGCATAACGGCCTTCACACGCTCAACCAGCAAACGTTGAGAGAACGGTTTACGTATAAAGTCGTCAGCGCCCATTTTCAGCCCAAATAACTCGTCAATCTCATCGTCTTTGGACGTCAGGAAGATCACGGGCAAATCGGACATCTGGCGGAAACGACGCAGCAGCTCCATTCCATCCATACGCGGCATCTTGATATCAAAGATGGCAAGGTCCGGCGGGTCGGCCTGGAGCCCTTCCAGAGCGACTGTTCCGTCAGTATAGGTTTGTACCCGATATCCTTCAGCCTCCAAAGCTATTGAGACGGATGTCAAAATGTTACGGTCATCATCGACCAGAGCAATCGTTGGCATATCAGAGACCTTGTTCCTCTCTCGCACGTTTCGCTACTCAGTTGGGATTTTAGATTAACTTGTGCGATCCCTAACCCTGAAATAAGGCAAAACCCTGTTTTTGTACGGTACTCGGAGAATTTCCTTATTTAGCGCTACTTTAAACGGGTTTCGCCTGCCAAGTGCCACATGCTCTGCATGAAGTGTATCGTTAAACGCCTAAATGTGAAAACCAAGTTTGTGCCGAGTTTATTTTTATAAGCAAATTAAATCTATGCCAGCAAAAGGTCGTATTTCAATCGGTTTAATGTAAACACGCAAGGATTCTGGTCTTGCTTTTCTAAGTACGACTGCTCCATCCAAGGGGCGTTATCGCTAAATTCACTGGCACAGTGCCATTGAAAGACGCGAGGTAAATAGTGAGCCGATTAAGGACTACTGGACATGATAGAGTTCGGACTACGGAATTCCGCGTTTGGGTGTGACACCTTCGGACTGAAGAACCTGAACAGTGTGTACTGGAACCTGACCGAAGCTGAACTTTATGAGCATGCTATCAGGAATGGCGAAGCACAGATCGCCGCTGGCGGTGCTCTGTGTGCTGAAACAGGTGCTCACACAGGACGCTCCCCAAAAGACAAGTTTGTTGTTCGTGATGCCAGGACCGAAGACACGATATGGTGGGACAACAGTGGAGCGATGAGTCCAGAGAACTTCAATGTTCTTTTACAAGACATGCTGGCCCATGCTGAAGGCATGAACCTTTATGTACAGGACCTTTATGGAGGCGCTGACCCTGCGCATCAGCTGAACGTTCGCGTTTATAACGAGTTGGCATGGCATAGCCACTTTATCCGCAACATGCTTCTTCGCCCATCCTGCAAAGGCCTGAAAAGCTTTGAATCAGAGATGACCATCATCGATCTGCCAGGCTTTAAGGCTGACCCGGAACGTCATGGTTGCCGGAGCGAGACGGTTATTGCCTGTGATCTGACCAATAAGATCGTTCTGATCGCCGGTACCGCCTATGCCGGTGAAATGAAGAAGTCCGTCTTCTCCATGCTGAACTATATGTTGCCAGAAGACGGTGTGATGCCAATGCATTGCTCCGCGAACCTTGGCGATAATGACGATGCAGCTGTTTTCTTCGGCCTGTCCGGCACCGGCAAGACCACGCTTTCCGCTGATCCCTCCCGCACGCTGATCGGTGACGATGAGCATGGCTGGGGGCCAGAGGGCATCTTCAACTTTGAAGGTGGCTGCTATGCGAAAACCATTCGCCTTTCTGCAGAAGCGGAGCCCGAGATTTCTGCGACCACGCAGCGCTTCGGCACCATTTTAGAGAATGTTGTGCTGGATGATGCTCGTGTTCCAGACTTTGATGACGGGTCCAGAACGGAAAATACCCGCTGTTCCTATCCTATTCACTTTATTCCCAATGCAAGTGAAAGTGGCCGTGCTCCGAACCCGAAAAATATCATTATGCTGACAGCTGATGCGTTTGGTGTTCTGCCTCCGATCGCAAAGCTATCTGATGCACAGGCGATGTACCATTTCCTTTCCGGTTACACCGCGAAGGTTGCTGGCACAGAGCGCGGTGTAACTGAACCCCAGGCGACGTTTTCCACCTGCTTCGGGGCGCCATTCATGCCGCGTCATCCATCAGAATACGGCGCGTTGCTGAAGAATCTGATTCGCGAGCACAGTGTTGATTGCTGGCTCGTCAACACCGGCTGGACCGGTGGCGCATATGGTGTTGGTCACCGTATGCCAATCAAGGAAACCCGTGCGCTGCTTCGCGCGGCATTGGACGGGTCTTTGAACACCGCTGAGTTCCGCAGGGATGAGAACTTCGGCTTCATGGTTCCGGTTGCTGTGCCAGGTGTTGATACCAGCATTCTTGATCCACGGAGTACCTGGAGCAAAACGGCTGAATATGACGCGCAGGCTGCAAGGCTTATCGAGATGTTCGCTGAGAACTTCCAGATCTTCCAGAATCATGTTGATGATCTGGTCCTCAATGCAGGCCCGTTCACTAGGCTTGCTGCTGAATAGTAATCATCAGCCCCCCGAACAGAGCGCTGGAGCGAAAGTTCCGGCGCTTTTTTGTTTTACTGAACACTGTTCTGTTGTTGCGTCCTGCTCAAGAAGCAGGCTAGAATCCTCATTCAGTCCGGGCCCAATCAATTGCGAGTCTGCTATGCCAGTTGCCACTCTGCCTCATGAGCTTTCCGAAAAACTGGATGTCCTTGGAGTTGCTGAACGCTGGCAATCTGAGGGGCGCAAGCTGGTGCTGGCAACGGTTATTGAGACGTGGGGCTCTGCGCCGCGCCCGGTTGGCAGCCATCTCATTATTGATGAGGGTGGAGACTTCGAGGGATCTGTATCCGGCGGCTGTGTGGAAGGCGCTGTGGTTGCAGAAGCCATGGACGTGCTGGACGATGGCAAAGCGCGCAAGATTGAGTTTGGCGTCGCCGATGAAACAGCGTGGCGCGTTGGCCTTTCCTGTGGAGGCAGGATTGGCGTTTATCTGGAGCCCCTGACGTCGGAGGTGGATCGCGGGCATATCCGTCTGCTGAACGCTTCAAGAGCCGGACGCCAGCCGGCGGCCCTGCTTACCAATCTGGCAACTGGCATGTCCTCTGTAATGCTGTATGGAGATGACGCGGAAGATGCAGCCCTGGCAACTGCCTTTGAAAACGGTGTTCGCAGTGGCAAATCCGGACGGGTTCAGGCGCTGGGTGGTGAAGAGTATTTTGTGAGCATGCAGGTCCCCGCTACACGCATTGTGGTGGTGGGCGCTGTTCATATTACTCAGGCGCTGGTTCCGATTGCTCAGACAGCGGGGTTTGACATTACGATTATTGATCCACGCACTGCATTTGCCTCTGAAGAGCGCTTCCCTCAGGTGCCGCTGCTTACTGAATGGCCCCAGGATGTGATGGCGCAACTGAAGCTCGATCCTTTCACTGCCGTTGTTGCTGTGACCCACGACCCGAAGATTGATGACGTGCCATTGATGGAAGCGCTGAAAACCGGTTGCTTTTATGTTGGCGCGTTAGGGAGCCGAAAGACCCACGCAAAGCGTTGTGAACGTTTTGTGGCTGCTGGTCTGAGCGAAGAGGACATCGCCCGGATCAAAGCGCCAATTGGTCTTGATATTGGCGCTGCAAATCCGGCCGAAATTGCAGTAGCAGTGCTTGCGGAGATCATTGTGAGCCTGCGCGGAACCAGGGCAGACCAGAAGAAGGTGGGCTGACGTGCAATTTGGAAGCAGATCAGCCGCAGAGAGTGCGGGGTGTTACCTCGCTCATTCCATCAAACAGAACGGCCTCTCCTTTTCTAAAGGACATCAACTCAGTGATGCGGATGTGAACCAGCTGATTGCAGCAGGGGTTGTTATGGTTACGGTCGCGCAAGTTGAAGCAACAGATCTGCACGAAGATGAAGCCGCTGCTTTGCTGGCCAAACATGCTTGCGGAACGGCTGTTTCTGCTTCTGCTCCGTTTACCGGCAGATCCAATCTTTACGCCTCACAAAGCGGCATTTTGCAGGTAGATGCTGAAAAGGTGACAGAAGCTAACCTGATTGATCCGGCAATTACGTTTGCCTGCTTGCCTCCGTTCACAGAAGTGCGTGAAGGACGCATGCTTGCGACTGCGAAGATTATTCCGTTAGCCGTTGACCGGGCGTTGGCAGAGAGCGCTGCTGACAAGATCTCCGGGGCTATCTCGGTGGCTGCGTATACGCCTAAGTCAGTTGCGGTCATCTCCACCACGCTCGCCCATTTGAAACAGACCGTCATTGCGAAGAGCCTTCGCGTTTTGCAGGAGCGGCTGGACATTGCCGCAAGTACTGTCACTGCGGATCTGCGTGTGCCCCATGAGGAAGGCGCTCTCACACATGCCCTAGGCAAAGAGCAAGTGCTGAACGCTGATCTGATTGTTGTGTTCGGGGCTTCAGCAGTGGTGGATCAGGGGGATGTTATCCCTGCCGCCCTTCTGGCCGCCGGTGGTGAACTCATCCAATTTGGGATGCCGGTTGATCCAGGTAATTTGCTGGTGCTGGGAGAGCTTAAGGGAACGCCGGTTGTTGGCGCCCCAGGATGCGCACGCAGCCCGCAAGAGAATGGTTTTGACTGGATCCTGCAGCGCCTGCTGGCCGACATACGCGTGACCGGCAGGGATATCATGTCTATGGGGGTTGGCGGGCTCCTGAAAGAAATCCACAGTCGTCCTCAGCCCAGGGGCCATCCTCTTACTGACGAGGTTGACCGGGCCATATGCAGCGGTATTCTGCTGGCAGCAGGCAACTCCTCTCGCATGGGAGATCATAACAAACTGCTGGCGCTTATTGATGGGAAGCCAGTCGTACGCCATGTGGCCGAACATGCGCTTGCCAGTGAGTTAAATGAACTCATCGTGGTAACGGGGGCGATGGCCTGTGAGGTGGGAGAGGTACTTTCCGGATTACCGATTCGTTTCAGACACAATGCGGCGTATGATGAAGGGATTTCATCTTCTGTCAAAAAGGGAATTGAGAGCGTCAGCGAACAATCAAACACCGCGCTCATTCTTCTTGGAGATATGCCTTTCGTCTCCGCAGAAGACATCAACAAGCTTTTGAACCATTACGATGTTATGCAGGACCAGTTGATCGGTGTCTCTACAACGCTCGGCAAACAGGGTAACCCGGTACTATGGGATCGTGCGTTCTTTGAAGATCTCCTCAACCTGCGAGGTGATATTGGTGGCAAACTAATCATCCAGCAGAACCCTTCGGTGGTGTATACCGTAGAGCTGGGAGAAGCCGCGCGATTTGATCTGGATGACGCTGAAGCACTTCACAGCGCCGGTGGAGTGCTGGGAAAGCATTCTGAAAAACAATAATTCGCCACAATTGATGAATGAAATATGTGGAGCAACAACAATGACCCAGCAGAATTCACGTGGGGGTTATTATTGGTGCATACACATAGACCCGCCTATCTGGCTGTTTTAGTTGCACTATTAAAAATAAGAAAAATATTTTCCCCAAATTTTCTTGTATAAGCATTTCTACACAGCTAAAAATATCTGGCATTTTGGAAAGGGGAGAGATAATCTTTTTGCCATCCGGTAAATTTATTTGCTTTTAATCCTGCAAAAGAAAATTCCGGTGATCCCAAAATCAAAAATGGTTCCAACGATCCAACTGCGAGAATGGTATTCACGCTCCTCCCGCATGAATGCAAATGTTGATTGACTGGCTCCAAAGAACAAGGGTTGGTAAATGAAAGCACCAGTTATGCCTAGGGCAGGCCAGTGTAAGTGGACTGAAGGTGACAGCGGAAGTTATACATTCCCTTGCAAGAACCGCGCTGAAAATGGCTCTTACTGCGATTACCATCGCACAATTGTTTACGAAACACCTGAGCAGCGTAAAGCGCGTGCTGAGGAAGTGCGCGCTGCAAACGCAGCAGCAAATAAAAAGCGTCTTGCAGCCTAGTCAACGGGCTGCAGTACCTGCGGCGCTCTTTTCTCCCGCTTAACGGTTTAAAGAGCCTGCTTTTTGCATAGGCAGATACAAAAAGCTCCGGACTCCCCGGGGCTTTTGTTTTTGTCCCCATTCAGGGTGCGGTTTCGGGCTGTTTCCGAAAAGTGGCCCGGTTTCCGGATAAGAGTGCATATTACACTGAGCTGCGCCTTCCAGCGGATATTGAGCAACACAGACCTTTCAGAATTTCGCCAGGATTACCTGAGGTAATTGGAGATTTCAGCGAGCAAACTGCTTTATAACAGAGTTGGAGGCGATTTGACTGCAACCTTTATGGTGACGATCACCCGAGGTTCCGGCAATAATGCAGATGATGTTGAAGAACCGCAGTCCATGCACTCTCAGTATACGCCTCCTTCAAAGATAAAAAGCCCCGGCAGTGCCGAGGCTTTTGTTTTTTGGCATCGGATGCCGAATCAGGAAGCTTTGATAGCTGCCTGCAGCTCTTGCAGCCGGGAAAGTACCAGCCGCGCAGCCTGCCGTGCATCTTCGTCCTTAGCATCCGCTACATCTTCACTTGCATCTTGAATCTGCTGTGCGATGTAACCTGCATTGAGATCGGCCATCGGGATCGCCTGTTCCGCCAGAACAGTCATGCCAGACACGGAAACGTCAGCAAAACCACCCCGCACGAAATACTCGTGCCTGGAACCATCTTCGCTGAGTGCTTTAACAACACCCGGACGCATGGTTGACAAGAGCGGCGAGTGACCAGCGCCGACACCGAACTCACCTTCAGAACCGGGTACAGTTACGTCCGTAACCTTTGCCGAGAGCAGAAGGCGCTCTGGTGAAACCAGCTCAAACTGAAATGCTTCAGCCATTTAGCTCATCCTCTATCCGTTTCCAGGAGTGACGCCAGATGCGCCACCCAAAGAAGTCACCGGTTCAAAAGAACCGAGATTAAGCGACGTCCTCAGCCAGCTTAGCCGCTTTCTCGATTGCCTCTTCAATAGAGCCAACCATATAGAATGCAGCTTCTGGCAGGTGGTCGTATTCACCAGCAACGAGGCCTTTAAAGCCTTTAATGGTGTCTTCGAGCGCAACCAGCTTACCTTCGGTACCAGTGAAGGCTTCAGCGACATAGAACGGCTGAGACATAAAGCGCTCGACCTTACGTGCGCGAGCAACAACCAGCTTATCTTCTTCAGAAAGTTCATCCATGCCAAGGATGGCGATGATGTCCTGAAGTGCTTTGTAGCGCTGAAGTGTTTCCTGTACCTGGGTCGCAACTTCGTAGTGCTCGTCACCGATAATGCGCGGGTCAAGCATACGAGAGGAAGAATCCAGTGGATCAACAGCAGGGTAGATACCCTTTTCTGAGATGGCACGGTTCAGAACGGTTGTCGCGTCCAGGTGAGCAAATGTGGAAGCTGGTGCAGGATCGGTCAAGTCATCCGCAGGAACATAAACGGCCTGAACGGACGTGATAGAACCCTTGTTTGTTGTCGTAATACGCTCCTGCATGGAACCCATGTCGGTTGCCAGAGTAGGCTGGTAGCCCACGGCAGAGGGAATACGACCGAGAAGTGCAGACACTTCAGAACCAGCCTGCGTAAAGCGGAAGATATTATCCACAAAGAACAGTACGTCCTGACCCTGGTCACGGAATTCTTCAGCAACAGACAGACCAGTCAGGGCAACACGCAGACGTGCTCCTGGAGGCTCGTTCATCTGACCGAAAACCAGTGAACACTTAGAGCCTTCACCTCCGCCTTCTTTGTTCACGCCGGATTCAATCATTTCCCAGTAAAGGTCGTTCCCTTCACGGGTACGTTCTCCAACACCGGCAAAAACAGAGTAACCACCGTGCGCCTTTGCAACGTTGTTAATCAGTTCCTGGATAAGAACCGTTTTGCCAACACCTGCACCACCAAATAGGCCGATCTTACCGCCCTTTGCATAGGGAGCGATAAGGTCAACAACCTTAATTCCTGTTACCAGAATTTCAGCTTCTGTAGACTGCTCCGTGAATGCAGGAGCTTCCTGGTGGATCGCGCGTGTTAAGCTATGAACAATTGGGCCAGCTTCATCAATTGGCTCGCCGATCACGCTCATTATGCGACCGAGAGTTCCTTCACCCACTGGTACTGTAATAGCGCCGCCAGTGTCATGCACTTCCTGACCGCGAACCAGACCTTCGGACGCGTCCATGCAGATTGTACGTACTGTGTTTTCGCCCAGATGCTGTGCAACTTCGAGAACCAGACGGTTACCGCCGTTGTCAGTTTCCAGAGCGTTCAGAATTGCAGGAAGTTCACCTGGAAAGTGAACGTCGACAACAGCGCCGATTACCTGCGTGATCTGTCCGACTTTCGTGTCAGCCATCACTTAAATCCTCGTCTCAACCCGGTCAGAGCGCTTCCGCGCCCGCTATAATTTCAATCAGTTCCGTCGTGATCTGAGCCTGACGCTGACGGTTGTAGGTCGTTGTCAGTTTGTCGATCATCTCACCGGCATTACGCGTTGCACTGTCCATAGCGGCCATGCGCGCGCCCTGCTCTGAGGCACCGTTTTCAAGGATTGCGCTGTAAATCTGAATAGCGACGTTACGTGGCAGGAGAGTTTCAAGGATCTCCTGTTCACCAGGTTCGTATTCATATAGCGCGTCCTCAGTGGAACCGTCCTGAGCTTCATCTTTCGCTTCAAACTGAGCTGGGATAAGCTGCCTGGCGGTCGGAACCTGACTTATTACCGATTGGAACTGCGCGTAAAACAATGTGCAAATATCGTATTTCTCCTCCTGGAACATTTCCATGACGAGATCGCCGATGTGCTTTGTGTCGCTGAATTCAACAGATTTCAGGCCGCGCAGTTCGATGTTCTCTACTATGTACTGACCGTAACCACGTTTCAGGGCGTCATGCCCCTTCTTACCAACGGTGACGATCTTTATCGTCTTACCTTCGGAAAGAAGTCTGTCTGCGTGTTCACGTGCCAGACGTGCTATCGACGAGTTGAAACCACCGCAGAGGCCACGCTCTGCCGTGCAGACGAGGAGCAGATGAATCTGATCCTGCCCCGTACCCGTCATCAGCTTCGGCGCATCATCCCGACCTTCGAACCCAGCTGCAAGATTGCCAAGTACTGTCCCCATGCGTTCAGCATAGGGTCGACTGGCTTCTGCAGCATCCTGGGCACGACGCAGTTTCGCCGCGGCCACCATTTTCATGGCTTTGGTGATTTTCTGCGTCGCTTTGACCGAAGCGATGCGGTTTTTTAGGTCCTTGAGGCTCGCCATGGGCGCTCTTGTTCCTTATCCCGTTGCTTCGAATTAACCGAGGGTCTTGACGTAAGCTTCCACTGCAGCTTTCAGCTTGTTTGTCAAATCGGCGTCGAGTGCCTTCTTCTCCCAGATAGCGGAGAGAAGGTCTGCATGTTCTGCACGCAGGAAGCGCAGCAGGCCAGCTTCAAATTCGCGAACCTCACCAACAGGACGATCGTCCAGATAGCCGTTCACACCAGCGAAGATCACAGCAACCTGTTCTTCCGTTTTAAGCGGCGAGAACTGAGGCTGTTTCAGCAATTCGGTCAGGCGTGCACCACGGTTCAGAAGCTTCTGAGTGGTTGCATCCAGATCAGAACCAAACTGCGCGAATGCAGCCATCTCGCGGTACTGAGCCAGCTCACCCTTAACCGGGCCAGCAACCTGCTTCATCGCTTTAATCTGAGCGGAAGAGCCCACACGGGAAACTGACAGACCAACGTTTACCGCTGGACGAATGCCCTGGAAGAACAGATCCGTTTCAAGGAAGATCTGACCGTCGGTGATGGAAATCACGTTGGTCGGAATAAACGCAGAAACGTCACCACCCTGTGTTTCAATCACTGGCAGCGCGGTCAAAGAACCGAGGCCGTGCTCGTCGTTCAGCTTAGCAGAACGCTCAAGCAGACGGGAGTGCAGATAGAACACGTCACCCGGGTATGCTTCACGTCCTGGTGGACGGCGGAGCAGCAGGGACATCTGACGATAAGCAACAGCCTGCTTGGACAAGTCATCATAACCGATCACAGCGTGCATGGAGTTGTCGCGGAAGTACTCACCCATTGTGGTGCCTGCAAAAGGTGCCAGATACTGCAATGGAGCAGGATCGGACGCTGTTGCTGCAACAACGATGGAATATTCCAGAGCACCGGCGTCTTCCAGAGCTTTCACAAACTGAGCAACAGTTGAGCGCTTCTGGCCAACGGCAACGTAGATGCAGTAAAGCTTCTCGTGTTCGTTGTCAGATGCGTGCAAAGGCTTCTGGTTGAGGAAGGTATCCAGGATGATTGCGGTTTTACCGGTCTGACGGTCCCCGATCACCAGTTCGCGCTGACCACGGCCAATCGGAATCAAAGCATCAATCGCTTTAAGACCTGTAGACATTGGCTCGTGAACCGACTTACGAGGCAGAATGCCTGGTGCTTTCACGTCAACGCGTTTACGTTCAGCAGACTCGATCGGACCTTTGCCGTCGATTGGGTTGCCGAGTGGATCGACAACGCGACCCAGCAAACCCTTACCTACCGGAACTTCCACAATAGCGCCGGTACGTTTTACCGTGTCGCCTTCTTTAATGTCACGGTCATTACCGAAGATAACAACACCGACATTGTCAGTTTCAAGGTTCAATGCCATTCCCCGGATACCACCTGGGAATTCAACCATTTCACCCGCCTGGACGTTGTCCAGGCCGTAAACGCGGGCAATGCCGTCGCCTACGGAAAGTACTTGACCAACTTCAGTCACTTCAGCTTCCTTGCCGAAGTTCCTGATCTGGTCCTTGAGGATAGCGGAAATTTCCGCGGCCCGAATATCCATCAGCCGACCTCTTTCATCGCGAACTTAAGAGAGTTGAGCTTGGTTCGCAGTGACGTATCAATCATCCGGCTGCCGATCTTCACGATCAAACCTCCAAGAATGGATGAGTCCACCTTCACTGCAATCTTCACATTCTTGCCCGTAGAAGCGTTGAGTGCTTCCTGGAGAGCAGCGACATGCTCAGCGTTCAACTCCGTTGCGGAGGTTACCAGAGCGGTAACTTCTCCACGTTTTGCAGCAAGCTGCTCCCGGAAACCCTGAATCATGCCTGGAACGGCAAAGAGGCGCCTGTTTTGGGCAACCAGCTTCACAAAATTTGCGGTCAGGCCGGAAATACCGGCCTTTTCCAAAATAGCAGAGATCGCCTTTAATTGAGCGTCTGCACTAAAAACGGGGCTCTTGATAAGACGATCAAGATCAGCACTCTCGTTTAAGAGCGCCTCAAACTGGTCGAGACCTATTTCCACTTCTGCCGTCGCACCCTGCTCCTCAGCAAGGTCCAACAGCGCAGAAGCATAACGCAAGGCCACGCCTGAAATGAGAGATACGTTGTCAGTCACTGGATCCGTGCTCTCCCGCGCATACAAGATTCTGGCGGCTGGCTCGCCGGAAATCCAAATCCTTGATAAGTCGCGTCTAATTCAATTTGAATGGCACAATTAGATATAACTGTGCCGATAAAGCCGCGCTTCGCATAGCACACGCTTGAACGCCTTGCAATATAGCGTAAGTATTCCAACACATACATTGAGATGGTAAACTTTCTGCACGGCACTACATGAAACTTTGGGGGTCAACATCAACCTGCACTCTGATGCCACCGGTCGGCTTTGGGGTGGCAGACAACCAGTTTCTCAGAAAACCTTGTAAATCAACGCTCCGGGGCGCGATCGCGAGCAGACGGAACCGATATCTGCCCCTCACCAGAGCCATTGCAGCCTCTGCCGGGCCGAGGACCTGAACGCCTTGCGAGCCAGGACTACCTGCCGCAAGAGTTTTGGAAAACTTTTCGGTGAGAGATCTGTCGGCACCAGAGATTATCAATGCTGCAAGTCTTCCGAACGGAGGGAGCCCTGCGTTCTCCCGCGACTCGATTTCCGCAGCATAAAACTCCTCGGGATTTCCTGAGAGAAGTGCCCTGATAACCGGCTGTTCAGGGTTGTAAGTTTGCAGCAATCCTCTGCCTTTTCCGTATATTCGGCCAGCGCGGCCTGTCACCTGAGCCAATAGCTGGAACGTGCGTTCTGCTGCTCTTGGATCACCATTAGCGAGGCCCAGATCAGCATCAATCACGCCGACAAGGGTCATTAAAGGAAAGTTATGCCCTTTTGCGGCCAATTGCGTGCCGATAACAATGTCAACTTTACCCGTTTCAACGAGCTTCATTTCGCGATTTATGCGTTCTGTTCCGCCCGGTAAATCAGAGGAGAGAACAAGGAGGCGTGCCTCGGGAAATAACGCAGAGACATCTTCAGCAATTCGCTCCACGCCAGGACCACATGCAACCAGTGTATCGGGCTTGCTGCACTCGGGACATTTATCCGGCACAGGCTGTGAATAGCCGCAGTGATGACATACCAACTTACCCTTAAAGCGGTGCTCCACCAGCCAAGCTGAGCAGTTTTCACAATGGAACCGATAGCCGCAGGTTCTGCACAGGGTCAGTGGGGCATAACCCCTACGGTTCAGAAAGAGCAGAACCTGGTTACCGCTGGTCAGGGTTTCCTTTATTTCATTAACCAGCGCAGGCGCCAGCCATTTGCCCCGCTCAGGCCCGTCACAGCGCATATCGATGCCTTTGATTACTGGCATTTCCGCACCGGAAGCACGCACCGGAAGTACGATTTTAGTGTATCGACCCAGCTTCGCATTTACCTGACTTTCCACAGATGGTGTTGCACTGGCAAGCACGACGGGGAAACCAGAGATATGCCCTCTTACAACGGCCATATCCCTGGCGTTGTAAGGGATGCGGTCATCTTGTTTGTAGGCCGTATCATGCTCTTCATCCACGACCAGCAAACCTAGCCTGTGAAAAGGAAGGAAAAGTGCAGAACGCGCACCAACTACGACCTTCACTTCGCCATTTGCGACCCCACGCCATGTTCTGGCGCGTCGTTTTGAGGGCACTTGCGAGTGCCATTCAGCTGGTCTGACCCCAAATCGCTGCTCAAACCGATCCAAAAACTGATTAGTGAGCGCAATTTCCGGAATGAGAACCAGAGCCTGTTCGTTGTTTTTAAGTGCCTGGGCAACGGCTTCGAAATAAACTTCCGTCTTTCCTGAGCCTGTCACTCCATCAATAAGGAAGGCTTTGAACCCATTTCCGATGGCCTCGCACAACTCGCTCGCAGCGCCTTGCTGCAGTTCTGTAAGCTTTTTGCCCGGGAGAGACGGATCAGGGTCGGGCAATGGCGGGGTTGCCGGCAGCATCGCTTCTTCCAGCACACCTTGCTTTTTAAGACCATCAATTACGGAGGAACTGACGCCCGCGGCGCTGGCCAGGCCGGGCCGTGTCCACGCCACGCCATTTTCAACCAGCTCCATGACTTTTGAGCGAGCAGGCGTCATGCGGTCAGGCTGCATGCCGTCAATATAGCGCACACCTGAGAGAAGTGTTTCCGGTTCCAGAGCTTCTTCTGAGCGCAGTACCATGCGCAAAACCATGCCCGGAGCGCCTAGCGTCCAGGCTGCAACCCAGTCTATGTATTTCCTGAGATCTTCAGCAACCGGAGGCGTATCATAGACATGCAGGATGCTTTTCAGCCTCCTGGGGTTAACCTTTGTGTCCGGTTGTCCATCCCAAACGGTGCCAATCACCTCACGCGGGCCAAGAGGCACACGGACGATGGAGCCGGGGCGCACGTCCATGTCAGGCGGTACCTTATAAGAATAAGCACCCGCGACAGCGACAGGAACCAACACTGGAACAATCACCTCTGCCTTGCACATCAGGCCGCTGCCAAAAAATTCCTCTTGCTGACTCACGAAACTCCATTCCTTGTTGAACGACAACTGGTCCTGTTGCGCATTTGCTGAATTTACGGGGCTTTCCTATCATAAAACCGGAGACCAATTTTCGGGAACACGCTTTAGCGGGTTTTACTCTTGTTGTTCCCATAGACTCTGGGCTAAACACATACCGAAATTCCCCATGGCCTCCGGCACCCTACGAGAGGCCGCTACGAAATCAGGAACCTTTCCGGCATGAAATTCTTCGTTGATACTGCTGACACCAACGACATTAAAGAGCTGGCTGCAACCGGTCTTCTCGATGGCGTTACCACTAACCCATCTCTTATCATGAAATCTGGCCGTCCAATGAAAGAAGTCATCGCAGAGATATGCGAGCTTGTGGATGGCCCTGTTTCTGCTGAAGTTGTCGCAACCGATGCTGAAGGCATGCTGAAAGAAGCGGAAGAGCTGATCGCAATTGCAGACAACATCTGCATCAAGCTGCCTTTGACTCTGGAAGGTCTGAAAGCTTGTCGCGTGCTGGCGAACAAAGGCGTTCAGACCAACGTGACCCTGTGCTTCTCTGCAAACCAGGCCCTTCTGGCTGCAAAAGCTGGCGCGACCTTCATTTCTCCGTTCATCGGGCGTCTGGACGACATAAACATTGAAGGTCTGGACCTGATTGCTGAAATCCGCCAGATCTATGACAACTACGGCTTTACCACCGAAATTCTTGCAGCTTCTGTCCGTAGTGCAAACCATGTGAAAGATTGCGCACTTATCGGCGCTGATGTTGCAACTATCCCACCTTCAACACTGAAGGGCCTTGTGAAGCATCCATTGACCGACAAAGGTCTGGAAGCCTTCATGAAGGACTGGGCAGCAACCGGTCAGAGCATCGTTTAAGCTTGTTCTGTGCGTATTCCCCAAAACCGCTACGCACTTTTGGGGAATACGCTATTCAGCTTCACACTATGTGAAACCGGCAAGCGCAGGGCGTACGGTCTGCGCTTTTTTGCTTTCTTATGCAGGCAGGCCTGAACAGGGCTGGCTACCATCAAACTTAAGTGCCGGACATGATGCCAGAGAAAATCCTGATAAGTGCGTGCCTGCTGGGTGTACCTGTACGCTACAACGGCAGCGGTTTGCCCTTTGAAAGCAGCATCCTGGCTGATTGGAAGGAAGCTGGTATTCTGGTGCCCCTTTGCCCTGAAGTTGCGGCAGGGTTTCACACTCCACGCCCACCAGTAGAAATCGAAAAGAATCGGTCAGGCACAGATGTTCTTGAAGGTCATGGCCGCATCTTTGAAGACAACGGGCGCGATGTTACCAGGCTGCTTTGCCTTGGCGCAAGCATTGCCGTACAGACTGCAATTAAGGCAGGGTGCCGTTTTGCGTTGCTGACTGATGGCAGCCCTTCTTGCGGGAGCACCTTTATCTACAGTGGCAATCATGACGGGCAAACCTGTTCAGGTCTGGGTGTCGTCGCTGCTGATCTGCGTAAGAATGGCATTGAGGTCTATGCACAACATCATATCCGTGCATTGGCTGCGCGATTGCGCTCTTAGAATTTAAGTTGCCCCCTCAAATTCTCTCTCCTTTTTATCACTCTTGGCAAGGTTCACACCCATTCATTCGGGCAGAGTGGACTGGCACAAACCAGTATCCACCGCGTCAAACAGTGTTGGCAGTTTTTTTTTAACTCTCCCTCGCCAATTTCTGATGGTGATCTTGAATATGTCGCGTGCATTTCATTCACGCGCCTCATTCAAGATCTTTATTAATGCGTATCCTCACCTGAAAACCGGATACCACTTTTCAGGGATACGCTTGCGAAAGACTTCTTCATGCGTAACCTCATCGTTTTCTCTGCTGCCCTTTTGGCTTGCATCTGGACAACTGCAGCCTTTTCTGCGCCACCAACCAGCTTTTCTCAGGCCAAGCGACTGTTGGAGAAGCATATTTATCCGTCAGAAGAGTATCGTGAGACCTTCTATTGTGGCTGCTCCTACAATGGAGATAAGCAAGTTGATGCAGACAGCTGCGGATACACTCCTCGCAAAAACACCAAGCGAGGCAAACGGATTGAGTGGGAGCACATTGTTCCAGCCTCTCGCTTTGGCAAAACACGCGCTTGCTGGACAGAGGGCGACCCGGCCTGCACCACCAAAAAGGGCAAATCCTATAAGGGCCGTCGATGCTGCTCCAAAGTTGATGCAGATTTCAAGCGTATGGAAGCTGATCTTCATAACCTCGTTCCGGCTGTTGGTGAGTTAAACGGAGACCGCTCCAATTATCGCATGGCCGTTATTACTGGCGAAGACCGGACTTACGGTGCTTGTGACTTTGAGATTGACAGCAGCCGGAAAGTTGCCGAGCCGATGGCTGAGACGCGCGGAGATATCGCGCGGATCTACCTGTACATGCAGTCCAGCTATGACATGCCGCTGACGGAGACTGAGGTGGAGATGTTCAGCCAGTGGATGGCAGAGGATCCTGTCTCAGAAGAAGAGCAGTTGCGGGATGCGCGCATCTTAGAAATTCAGGGTAACACCAATCCCCTTATCTCCGTTGGTTTCTAACCCGCCACCAATTTCGTACCCTGACGTCATAATTGTGTACCGATACAACATCTACCCTTAGGTAAGGTGTTATGACGGTGGGAGGTACAATGGCAGTTGAAACTGAGAATCTGAAATTCCTCGTTGGTCCGAAGACAGTCCTCGATCATTTACCGGATAATCCGCTGGATGATCTTGAGGGCGAGATTATCGGGTTTATTGATGCTGCAGAGCGCTCGCTCGACATAGCAATTCAGGAAATAGACAATAAACGCATAACCAACGCACTTATCAACGCAAAGCGGCGCGGCGTGCGGGTGCGGGTGGTATCCGAGGCGGATTACTTAAGTGTGGATGAGCCTGCTGACGACCCACATGCGAGTAACCCCCGTGTTGAGAATGAGGTGAACCGACAGCTTCATGCGGCATTGCTACGCTCTAAGGTGTGGGTACGGACAGACTTTAACCCACGGATATTCCATCAGAAATTCATCATTCGGGATGGCAGCGCTGTTCTGACAGGCTCTACAAACTTCACTGAAACCGGCACGCATCGCAATCTCAACCACCTTCTCATCATCAAGAATGAGAAGGTTGCCGATATCTTTGAACGGGAGTTCAGGGAGATTAAACGCGGTCGATTTGGCCGATATAGCGTTGATGAGAACGAAGCTGAGAACACGCCGAAAGAAGTGGTTGTCGATGACATCCGCGTGAAGGTTTGCTTTGCACCGGACCATGCGCCGGAGATGGAAGTCACCAAGCAGATGACAAAAGCTAAGGAACGGGTGGATTTTGCTATTTTCACCTTCTCCAAAAGCTCCGGCATTGATGATGCCATGTTGCTGCTGATGGAGGCCGGGCGGAAGGTGCGTGGCGCCCTTGATGCACTGCAGGGCGGGCAGGACTGGGCGGCAACGCAGCCGCTTGCGGAGGCTGGCGCAGATTTACATTACGTGCGCAAGTCAAGCCGAATAGGCAAGCTACACCATAAGCTTATGGTGATTGATGATAGTATCATGATTGTCGGCAGCTTCAACTATACCGGCCCGGCAAACCGGTTTAACGACGAAAATATCGTAGTGTTGGGGGACTCGCGGGTGCCGACTGATAACCAGAAACGGTTTGCGCTGGCAGCCCGGCAGGAGATTGACCGGATCATCAATAACCATGGTGAACCGATTGTCATCAACTAAATTTTCTCAGGCATTTTGTAAAGGCGGGTATCTTTATGTTTTGGTAACCATTCAGCCAGATTTGGTGCTTACACTTTACGAATGGCAAATTCATCAGATAGCGGCAAAAACTTACTCATCATCTGCAAACCAGATATTACCGCAGCGATTGAAGATTGGATTGATTACCTGGGCTCCGAACGGCGACTGGCTGAACGGACGCTGGAGGCGTATGAACGCGATGTCCGGCAGTTCCTTCGGTTTATGACCAGTTATGAGGGTGAACCCGTTTCTCTGAGGCATCTGGAGTCATTGAAACCAAGGGACTTTCGCGGCTTTCTGGCAACCCGCCGCAAAGATGGAGCGCAGACGCGCACCCTTGCTCGCGGGCTGGCTGGCATCCGCTCATTCCTCTCGTTTCTGGAGGAGCGCGGCCAGGTAAATGCGGCTGGTGCGGGGGCGGTCCGTACGCCGAGACTTCCCCGCAGCCTGCCCAAGCCTATCCCCGTTGAGGAAGCAAGGGCGATTGTCAGCAATGATCTTGCTTTCGAGGACACTCCCTGGGTTGAATCTCGCAATGCAGCCGTGTTCACCCTGCTGTACGGTTGCGGCCTCCGTATCTCCGAAGCGCTGTCTCTGACGCCGGCAACTGCTCCGAAGGTGGGGGACAAGTCGCTGAGGATTCGCGGTAAAGGCAACAAAGAAAGGCTTGTTCCGGTTCTGCCTGTGGTGACAAAAGCGATTGAAGCTTACAAAGAGCAATGTCCTTATGACCTGTCGGCCAACTCACCGCTGTTTCGCGGCGTGCGCGGTGGCCCGCTGAATGCGCGTTTGATCCAGCTGGCTATGCAAAAAATCCGCAGCGCGTTTGGACTACCGGATACAGCTACTCCTCACGCTTTGCGCCATTCGTTTGCTACGCATTTGCTTTCAGAAGGCGGGGACCTGAGGAGCATTCAGGAGCTTTTGGGTCACGCAAGCCTTTCTTCCACACAGATTTATACTGAGGTGAACAGTGGGCAGCTGCTCGACGCATATGACAAGACACACCCGCGTCGTTGATAGCCTGCCATCCTCCATCTTGATCTCACCCGGGAGATCCCCTAGGTTCTACGAGGTGAAACGGGGTGTCTATCATGCGTGTTGTGGCTGAGATCATACTCGAAGAACCCGCTCTGGATAATTCCGGCGAAGGGAGAACTAACATCGCATCTGGGGGGTAAATTTTCCGGCAGTTTGCCAGGGCCCTGACACCAGCTCTCTTTCGCACAACAAGACCGAGGATAAAAATGGGTACTGTCGAAAGCGCTTGCGAAACTCTTTCCGCAATTCGTAAAAACAGTCCGCTCGTCCATAATATGACGAACATTGTGGTGGCGAACACCACAGCCAACGCCCTGTTGGCTATTGGTGCTTCCCCTGCCATGGTGGATGGACCAGAGGAAGCCCCTGAACTTTCAGGTGTTGCGGGTGCATTAGTGGTCAACGTTGGTACGGTTGTCCCTGCGCAGGCAGAGGCGATGAAGCTGGCAACAGCAGCAGCTCATAAAGCGGGCCGCCCGTGGGTGCTGGACCCGGTTGCCGTTGGGGCACTCACCTTCCGCACCAAACTTGCAGCTGATTTGCTGGATAATATACCAAGTGTTATCCGCGGCAATGCTTCAGAGATCATGGCTCTGGCAGGCCAGGGCAGAGGTGGTAAAGGCGTTGATTCTATAGATAGTTCTGTGGCAGCCCTTGCAGGCGCTACAGAGCTGGCAAAGCGGACTGGTGCTGTGGTTGTTGTCTCCGGCCCTGTTGATTACATCACCGACGGCAACCGCACAGCTGAAGTCGCAAATGGTAATGAAATGATGCCTTATGTGACCGGCCTTGGTTGTACGGCTACCGCTTTGATTGGGGCAACTCTGGCAGTTTGTGACGAGCCTTTTTATGCGGCTACTTATGCGATGGTTTACCTCGGCGTGGTTGGTGAGATTGCAGCCAAAAACACAGCGGGCCCTGCGAGTTTGCAACTGGATATCATCAACGGCCTCTACCATCTGAACGGCGATGTAATCAAAGCCACAGCCCGGGTTGAGATGCATGAAGCCGTTGCTTGATCTTTCCGTTTATCTGATACTGGGGCCACAAGATTGCCCCGGCCAGAACCCCGTCGACATAGCAGTTACGGCAGCACAAAACGGCGCAACGGCTGTCCAGCTTAGAGACAAAACAGGCAAAACACGTGAGCAAATTCAACTGGCTGAACAACTTATACAGGCGTTGAGGCCACTGAATGTTCCGCTGCTCGTCAATGATCGGGTGGATGTTGCCTTAGCCGTTGATGCAGACGGGGTTCATGTTGGACAGGATGATATGGATGCGACGAAGGCCCGTGATCTGATCGGTCCTGAGAAACATCTGGGACTCTCGGTCAGCACTCAGGATGAACTTGATACGGCAGATATAGTGGCCTGTGATTACTTTGGCATTGGCGCGTGTTTTCCGACAAACAGCAAGGTTGATGCGGCTGATGTAGGCATGCAGAACTTCGCCGTTCTGACAGCTCAATCTAAACTTCCAGTGGTCGGAATTGGGGGGATTTCACTTTTTAACGCGGATCAGGTCATCAAAGCTGGAGCTGATGGCGTTGCAGTTATTTCCGCAATCTGCGGGGCATCCAGTCCATCTGCTGCGACACGCAAGCTTCTGGAAGTGGTTAAAAGTGTAAAAAACCCAGGGTGATCGGATAAACCACGCATTTACTCCTCTCAGAGCCCATCTACATTAATATTTGAGGAGACTAGGCGGGGAGCTGTTAGTCATGAAACCCAGACAAACAATATTTATGTGCATGTTCTTCTGCACGGTTGCTTTTCTTGTTTCAGCCGCTCAAGCTCAAACCGCTTGTGAAGTCCGCAAATCAGAGATGACGGAGCTTGGTGAGTGGAAAAATCCCGATGCGCACCTGAAAGAGCTCTCTCAGATTGAACTTGAAGGCCAATGCCTCGACGGACAACTGATTGTGCGCGGCCGGGCTTTCACCAGCTGCTCTCCTCGTGACTGCAAGTGGGGCTGGGCGGCGGGGAAGCTTAGTTTTTCCGGTGTTCTGACGTTCCGATTCATTGGCTTCTTCAAAGCACAGCATATTGAGCTTCGGCCAATGGGTCAGCGCATTCAGGCCTATGTACGCACAGAAAACCATGACCCGGAGATTCCCACCAAGACCCGCAGCTACATTCTGATTCGCCAGTAAAACAATTCGTATTTTGAACGGGGCTTACTGAGTTCCTGCTTTTCCATGGATATCCTTATCCGAAATCCGGTACCCATTTTTCGGAGACACACACCTGTAAATAAGCCCCCTCAGTTTTCTGAAGCGGCTTATTCTTAATCCAGAGCTTCCAGATTACATATGAATTGGCTTTGCAAATGTCGCCATAGCAGCTTCTTTAACTGCTTCGGACATTGTTGGGTGCGCGTGGCAGGTGCGACCCAAATCCTCTGAAGAACCGCCGAACTCCATCAGAACACATGCTTCATGGATCATTTCGCCAGCACCAAAGCCAACGATGTGAACGCCGAGCACGCGATCTGTTTCAGCATCAGCCAAAACTTTCACGAAACCTTCGGTGTGAAGCATTGCCTTCGCTCGGCCGTTTGCGGAGAACGGGAATTTGCCGGACTTGTACTTGATACCAGCAGCTTTCAGTTCTTCCTCGGTTTTACCAACGCTGGCAACTTCCGGGGAAGTGTAAACAACGCCGGGAATGACCTCATAGTTTACGTGACCAGCCTGACCGGCAAGCATTTCTGCAACTGCAGCACCTTCGTCTTCCGCTTTGTGCGCCAGCATTGGGCCTGCAATCACATCACCGATAGCAAAAATACCATCGACATTGGTCTTGTAGTGGTTGTCTGTCTTTATGCGGCCGCGTTCATCCAGCTCTACGCCCACTTCTGCCAGACCAAGACCTTCCGTGTAAGGCCGACGGCCGATAGCGACGAGAACCACGTCTGCATCCAGAGTTGTGGCGGCGGCTTCACCTTCCGCTGGCTGAACAGTTACCTCCAGAGCACGGCCTTTTTTCTGAACCGCAGTTACTTTGGAGGACAGTTTGAACTTGAGGCCCTGCTTTTTCAGCATGCGCAGGAACTGCCTGGAAACGTCTGCATCCATTGGGCCAAGGATCTTGTCCATGAACTCAACAACAGTCACTTCAGCACCGAGACGGGCGTAGACGGAACCGAGCTCAAGGCCGATAACACCAGCACCGACAACGGTCAGCCGGTTAGGTACTTTCTCCAAAGATAGTGCGCCAGTTGAAGAAACAACGCTTTTTTCGTCGATCCCGATACCTGGCAGAGGCATCACGTCAGAACCTGTTGCGATAACGATGTTCCTGGTTTCAACAATGGAGGTGGAGCCGTCTTCAACTTTTACTTCTACGTGACCAGCACCCAGCACACGGCCAGTGCCAGTGTGAACGTCGATCTTGTTCTTTTTGAAGAGGTAATCGATGCCGGTCACATTGCCTTCGATTACTTTGTCTTTGTGTGCCAGCATTGCCTTCCAGTCCACTTTCGGCCTGGAAGTTTTGATTCCCAATGCTTCAAAGCTATGGTTTGCTTCCTCAAACATTTCAGAAGCATGCAGCAATGCTTTGGATGGAATACAGCCGATGTTCAGGCAGGTACCACCATGGGTCTTGCGTTTCTCAACCACAGCAACTTTCATACCGAGCTGGGATGCTTTGATTGCACAAACATAACCGCCTGGGCCGGTACCGATGACGACGAGATCGTAGGACATTTGCAAATCCCTGTAAGTAGACGGGAGAAGGCTGCGACGAAGAGAAGTGCGCCAGTTTCCCTTAAAACAAATTTGCCCGGCCAGTACCGGGCACGTTTATATCAGAGGTCAAGAATCAGGCGCTGAGGGTCTTCAAGGCTCTCTTTAACGCGAACCAGGAAGGTGACTGCCTCTTTGCCGTCAACGATGCGGTGATCGTAGGACAGAGCCAGATACATCATCGGGCGGATTTCCACCTGACCGTTGATCGCAACCGGACGCTCCTGAATTTTGTGCATGCCGAGGATACCGGACTGCGGTGCGTTCAGGATTGGAGAGGACATCAGGGAACCGTAAACACCACCATTGGAGATAGTGAAAGTGCCGCCCTGCATATCTGCCATAGAAAGCTTGCCCTCACGGCCTTTACGTCCGAGCTTGCCGATTTCTTTTTCGATTTCAGCAATTGACATCTGGTCTGCATCGCGGACAACAGGAACTACGAGACCCTTAGGCGTACCAACAGCAACACCGATATGTGCGTATTTTTTGTAGATGATGTCAGTGCCATCGATCTCAGCATTTACCGTCGGGATCTCTTTAAGAGCATGGGTAACAGCTTTGGTGAAGAAACCCATGAAGCCAAGCTTTACGCCGTGCTTCTTCTCAAAGATATCCTTGTACTGCTTGCGCAGATCCATGATCTGTTTCATGTCCACTTCGTTGTAAGTGGTCAGCATAGCGGCGGTGTTTTGAGCATCTTTCAGGCGTCGTGCAATAGTCTGGCGCAGCCTGGTCATGCGAACACGTTCTTCACGCGCTTCATCAGTCGGTGCTGAAACGGCGCGCACTGCAACAGGGGCCGGAGCGGCAGCCGGAGCCGCAGAAGCGCTAGCAGCAACAGCCGCAAGAACATCACCTTTGAGAACCTGGCCGCGTTTTCCGGAACCTGCAACCTGATCAGCAGAGAGACTTTTTTCAGCCATCATCTTTGCTGCAGATGGTGCTGCTGGCATGCTTGTGCCAGAAACGGCCGGTGCTGGAGCGGCGGCTGCCGGTGCCGCTGCGACAACAGCTGCGCCGTCCCCCTTAGTGATTTTGCAGAGCAGGTTACCTGGCTCAACAGTAGCGCCAGTTGTCTGAGCGATTTCAGCTACAGTACCTGCAACTGGGCTAGGCACTTCCTGAGCAGCTTTGTCTGTTTCCAGCTCAACGAGGATATCGTCAGCCTTTACAACGTCACCAACTTTAACTGACCACTCGCCAACTTCAGCTTCGGTAACGCTTTCGCCAGCGTGTGGTACCAGCACTTCAACTGTTTCAGCAGCTGCAGCCGGCGCCGCTTTAACAGCGGGTTTAGCCTGGGCGGCAGGAGCGGACACAGCTCCGGCTGCGCCTTCTGCGATGGACCCAAGAAGGGTGCCGACTTTAACAGTATCGCCTTCTCTCACATCAATGCTGTCCAGTTTACCGGCCACAGGTGCAGGCACTTCAACAGTTACCTTGTCTGTTTCCAGCTCAACCAGTGGCTCATCTGCATTCACCGCGTCACCCGGCTTTTTAAACCATTGAGCGATTGTTGCCTCGGTTACGGATTCACCCAGGGTGGGTACTCGAATTTCCGTCGCCATTGTCTCTATCTCTTTTCGTTTCAGGGCCCTGATAGGCCTGTCGGACTTTACCTGATTACGAGGTACTTACTCGGCGAATGCATCGTCGAGGAAAGCTTGTAGCTGAGCCAGGTGCTTTGACATCAATCCGGTTGCTGTTGCAGCAGCGGGTGGGCGGCCAACGTAACGCGGGCGATGCACTGTTGCATTTACATGCTCCAGAACCCATTCAATGTACTGTTGAATGAAGAACCAGGAGCCCATGTTCTTTGGCTCTTCCTGGCACCAGACTACGTCTGCATTCCTGAAACGTGCCATCTCTACGCACAGGGCTTTAGTCGGGAATGGGTAGAGCTGCTCAACGCGGAGGATGTAAACATCATTGATGTTACGTTTCTCACGCTCTTCGAACAAGTCAAAGTAGACCTTACCTGTACACAGGATTACGCGCCGGATGTTTTCATCCTTCTTCAGCTCAACAGTTGTACCTGGATCCGTTTGAGCATTGTCGTATAGGAGACGGTGGAAGCTTTCGTCTGCACCGAAGTCTTCCAGTCTTGAAACTGCACGCTTGTGGCGAAGCAGAGACTTTGGCGTCATCAGAACGAGTGGCTTGCGAATGTCACGCTTCAACTGACGGCGAAGGATGTGGAAGTAGTTTGCCGGTGTTGTGCAGTTCGCTACCTGCATGTTGTCTTCCGCACACATCTGCAAAAAACGTTCAAGGCGAGCAGAGGAGTGCTCTGGACCCTGACCCTCGTAGCCGTGCGGAAGCAAGCAAACCAGACCGGACATACGCAGCCATTTACGCTCACCAGAGGAAATGAACTGGTCAAACAGCACTTGCGCACCGTTTGCGAAGTCACCGAACTGTGCTTCCCACATAGTCAGCGCATTTGGCTCCGTCAGCGAGTAGCCGTATTCAAAGCCTAACACTGCTTCTTCGGAAAGCATTGAGTTGATGACTTCGTAACGGCCTTGTTTTTCACCAACGTGATTCAGCGGAATATAACGGCCTTCGTTTTCCTGATCATACAGCACAGAATGACGTTGAGAGAAGGTACCGCGTTCACAATCCTGACCGGACAGACGAACGGAATGGCCTTCTTTCAGCAATGCACCGAATGCCATTGCCTCACCCATTGCCCAATCGATACCTTCACCGGTCTCGATCATTTTGGAACGGTTGTTCATGAAGCGACGGATTGTGCGGTGTGCATTAAAGTCATCAGGAACATTGGTCAGCTTGCCGCCAAGTTCCTTGAGTTCATCCATTGAAAGACCAGTAGACCCACGACGCGGTTCATCGAGCTCCTTAGCAACCTTCATCTGAGACCAGCGGCCATCAAGCCAGTCGGCTTTGTTTGGCTTGTAGGTCTGGCCCGTTTCGAATTCAAGATCCAGATGCGAACGCCAATCAGCTTTTGCTTTATCAACGTCCCCTGCGGTCATCAAACCTTCCTTGATCAGCTTGTCAGCATAGATCTGAAGGGTGGTTTCATGCTTGCGGATCTTGCGGTACATGATCGGTTGCGTGAATGCAGGCTCGTCACCTTCGTTATGGCCAAAGCGGCGATAACAGATGATATCAATCACGACCGGGCGCCCGAACTTTTGACGGTATTCTGTTGCAATCTTTGCAGCAAAAGTAACAGCTTCCGGATCATCGCCATTTGCATGGAAGATCGGAGCTTCAATCACTTTCGCAGCATCAGATGGATAAGGTGAAGACCGTGAGAAACGTGGGTTGGTTGTAAAGCCAATCTGGTTGTTGATGATCACATGGATCGAACCACCAGTACGGTGACCACGGAGCGCAGAAAGACCGAAACATTCAGCAACAACACCCTGACCAGCAAATGCAGCATCACCGTGCAGAAGCAGCGGAAGAACAGTACTGCGATCAACTTCCGATGTTTCTTTCCAGTCGGCAAGCTGATCCTGCTTTGCTCGCCCCTTACCCAGAACAACCGGATTTACGATCTCAAGGTGAGACGGGTTCGCAGTCAATGACAGGTGAACGTTGTTGTTGTCGAAGGAACGGTCAGAAGATGCACCAAGGTGGTACTTAACATCACCGGAGCCCTCCACATCGTCAGGAGCGTAAGAACCGCCTTTGAACTCGTGGAAGATTGCGCGATGTGGTTTGCCCATCACCTGAGACAGAACGTTCAGACGGCCACGGTGTGCCATGCCCAGAACGATGTCTTTAACTCCAAGAGCGCCACCGCGTTTGATGATCTGCTCAAGCGCCGGGATCAGTGCTTCACCACCGTCCAGACCGAAACGCTTCGTACCAGTGTATTTTACATCCAGAAACTTCTCGAAGCCCTCCGCCTCAACAAGTTTATTGAGGATCGCTCTCTTGCCTTCTGGTGTGAAGGCAACATGCTTATCCGGACCTTCAATGCGTTCCTGTATCCATGCTTTTGCAGCAGGATCAGAAATGTGCATGAACTCTACACCAAGAGTGGAGCAATAGGTCCGTTTCAGAATTTCCAGCATCTCACGGATGGTCGCGAATTCCATGCCCAGAACATTGTCAAGGAAGATCTTTCGATCCCAGTCCGCTTCATAGAAGCCATAGGTCGCGGGATGCAACTCTTCGTGGTCACCGGGAACCGCAAGGCGGAGCGGATCAAGGTCAGCATGCAAGTGGCCGCGCATACGGTAGGCACGGATCATCATTATCGCGCGCACACTGTCACGGGTTGCCTGCAGCACCTGATCTTCAGTTAGCTCAACACCATTTTTCCTAGTCGTGAACTTGATCTTTTTGCTGACTTCTTTTTCAGCGGGCCAATTGCCATCAAGAGCTGAAACCAGTTCACCATTTGCTGGAACCGGCCAATCAGAGCGCTGCCAGGTAGCTCCGCGAGCTTCCTTGATTACGTCCTCTGGATTGTCCTGAAGCGAGGAAAAAAACTCTTTCCACTCGGGATCGAGTGAATTCGGGTTTTCCTTATATTGAGCATAAAGTTCTTCAATATAAGGAGCGTTGGCGCCGTAAAGAAACGACGTCAGCGCGAATACGTTGTTCGCGTCCTGCCGAGCCATCGTTTTTAAGCGGACTGTTGATCCGCCCTACTTTCTTTGGGCGGGTGTCACACACCACATACCCCTGGGTCCCGCGACTGACAGCAAGCCTGGGAACTCACTGCCTTCTCAGGACTGTCGATGCAAAGTGATCCACCGACAGTCGATTCAGTATGCCTCCTAAACAGTATAGGAGGTGTAATTTTTTAAGCGCACTGCTTCAATTCTTCGAGAAGAGCAACAAGGGTCTTGCCAAGCTTAGCCGGAGATGGAGACACACGGATGCCCGCGTCTTCCATTGCTGCAATCTTGTCATCAGCTCCGCCTTTACCGCCAGAGATCACGGCCCCTGCGTGACCCATCGTACGGCCTGGAGGCGCTGTACGACCAGCAATGAAGCCAACCATTGGCTTGGAACGACCTTTTGCAGTCTGTTCTTTGAGCCATTCAGCTGCTTCTTCCTCTGCAGAACCTCCGATTTCACCGATCATGATGATGGATTCTGTTTCCGGGTCGTCCAGGAACAGGTCCAGCATATCGATGAACTCAGTGCCTTTTACTGGGTCACCACCGATACCGACTGCGGTGGACTGGCCGAGGCCTTCCTGCGAAGTCTGGAAGACTGCCTCATAAGTAAGTGTCCCTGAGCGGGAAACAATACCTACAGAGCCCTTCCTGAAGATGGAACCTGGCATAATGCCGATCTTGCACTGTTCAGGTGTCAGAACGCCCGGGCAGTTTGGACCGAGAAGACGGCTGTCAGATGCGTGGAGACGCGCCTTAACCTTCACCATGTCTGCAACCGGGATACCCTCAGTAATACAAACGATGAAAGGAATGCCGGCGTCGATCGCTTCGATGATTGCTGCGCCTGCACCTGCCGGTGGGACGTAAACAACAGAAGCGTTTGCACCGGTTGCCTCTTTAGCTTCTTTAACAGAAGCAAAGATTGGCAGTTCAGCAGCGGATTCCAAACCGGAAGACCAGGTTTCGCCGCCTTTTTTAGGGTGTACGCCAGCAACCATTTGGGTGCCGAAGTAAGCCAGTGCCTGTTCAGTGTGGAATGTGCCGGTTTTGCCGGTCAGACCCTGAATGATAACTTTTGTGTCTTTATTGACGAGGATAGACATTATGCGACCTCCTTCACAGCAGCTACGATTTTCTGAGCTGCATCGTCGAGATCGTCAGCAGAAATAACATTCATGCCGCTTTCGCTGATGATCTTTTTGCCAATCTCAACGTTGGTGCCTTCGAGGCGCACAACGAGAGGAACCTGAAGACCAACTTCTTTAACAGCAGCCAGAACGCCTTCTGCAATCACATCACAGCGCATGATGCCACCGAAGATGTTAACCAGAATGCCCTGTACGTTCGGATCGGACGTGATGATCTTGAACGCAGAGGTCACTTTTTCTTTGGTCGCACCGCCACCAACGTCGAGGAAGTTTGCTGGCTCAGCACCATACAGCTTGATGATGTCCATGGTCGCCATCGCAAGACCAGCACCGTTCACCATGCAGCCGATGTTACCGTCGAGAGCAACGTAAGCGAGGTCGTGCTTGGAAGCTTCGATCTCTTTTGCGTCTTCTTCGGTCTTATCGCGCAGAGCAACAATGTCCTCGTGGCGGAACAGTGCGTTACCGTCAAAGGATACTTTCGCATCCAGAACGCGCAGACGACCGTTTTCCATGACGATCAACGGGTTAATTTCGAGAAGCGCCATATCCTTTTCTACAAATGCTTTGTAGAGGATCGGGAACAGCTTCATGCCATCTGCACGTGCTTCACCTTCAAGCTTTAGGGTGTCACAAAGAGCAGATGCTTTGTCTTCGGTCACGCCCTGAAGCGGGTCGATTGGCAGAGTGAGGATAAGCTCTGGCGTATTGTGCGCAACTTCCTCGATATCCATGCCGCCTTCAGTGGATGCTACAAAAGCAACCTGACCACATGTGCGGTCAACGAGCAGGGAGAGGTACAGTTCGCGGTCAATATCCGCACCGTCTTCGATGTAAAGACGGTTCACGACTTTACCAGCATCACCGGTCTGTGCAGTCACCAGAGTGTTGCCAAGCATATCAGCAGCGTGGGACTTTACTTCATCCAGGTTGAATGCAAGACGAACGCCGCCTTTTGCAGCCGAGCCGAGTTCTTTGAACTTACCCTTACCGCGACCACCTGCGTGGATCTGAGACTTCACAACCCACAACGGGCCTGGAAGGCATTTTGCAGCAGCTTCAGCTTCATCAGCGGAGAAAATTGCAACACCTTCAGCAACAGGTGCACCGTATTCCTTCAGGACCTGTTTGGCCTGGTATTCATGTATGTTCATCTGCCCTTCCCATTCTAAGGGGCCCTGCCGGAGCAGGGAGCCAGACTGGCAACCAAAAACGCTGCCAGCCTTTCAGATCATAGCTTGCGTGGCTTATGCCAGAGCAGGCTGGATTTTCTTACAAGCATCAACAAGGCCGTTTACAGAAGAAACGGATTTGTTGAACATCGCTTTTTCATCACTATTGAGATCAATTTCAATGATACGTTCGATGCCGTTTTCGCCAATCACTGTTGGCACGCCAAGGTACATGTCTTTCTGACCATACTGGCCGTCAAGGTATGCAGCACATGGAAGAACACGCTTTTTGTCTTTGACGTAGCTCTCTGCCATTGCGATAGCAGATGCAGCTGGTGCGTAGAACGCAGAACCGGTTTTCAGAAGACCAACGATCTCTGCACCACCATCACGGGTGCGCTGAACGATTTCTTCGAGACGCTCAGCTGTAAGCCAGCCCATTTTCACCAGATCGGTGAGTGGAACGCCAGCAACAGTGGAGTAGCGTGTCAATGGAACCATTGTATCGCCGTGACCGCCAAGAACGAATGCGGTTACGTCTTCTACAGATACTCTGAACTCTTCTGCAAGGAAGTAACGGAAGCGGGCACTATCCAATACGCCAGCCATGCCAACAACTTTGTTTGCTGGAAGACCGGAGAATTTCTGCAGAGCCCAAACCATCGCATCGAGCGGGTTGGTGATGCAGATTACGAATGCGCCTGGAGCGTACTTCTTAATACCAGCGCCAACCTGCTCCATAACCTTCAGGTTAATTTCAAGCAGATCATCACGGCTCATGCCAGGTTTACGAGGAACACCTGCTGTCACGATGACGACATCCGAGCCAGCGATGCCTTCATAAGTGTTTGTGCCAGACAGACCAGAGTCAAAGCCGTCAACTGGAGACGATTCTGCCAGGTCCAAAGCTTTGCCCTGAGGCATACCTTCAGCGATGTCGAACAGAACGATATCACCCAGCTCTTTCAGACCAGCCAGGTGTGCAAGTGTGCCACCAATCTGACCGGATCCAATCAAAGCAATCTTGCTGCGCGCCATGAGGTTCTCCCCTTTACGTAACATAGAACCATGATATATGGTGCCTATTTGTCGCAGTGGGTAGCGGTTTTGACAGATGTGCGCAACCCAAATGAAGCACACATCCGCGTTATTTCCCTTAAAATGGCGTTTTATTAGCAGTTTGGATAAGCTCTCAATACGTCACTTCTGAATAATATTAAAATTTTTCATTTTTGGGTATTATGCTTAGGCATCAAGTACTCCTCAGAGCGCATTTCGATCAGACGCGAAGCTGTCCGATCAAATTCGAATGCTTCTGTTCCAGATGAGGCAACATACAGTTCCTGTGGCTCTGTGTCTGCCTGGATCACGAGATGAACGTGATTGTCGTAGAGCGTATCAATCAGGTTAATGAATCGCTTTGCTTCATTCCTGCGTGCTTTGTCCAGTACTGGCACACCTTCGATGAAAACTGTGTTGAAAGCATGTGCAATACGCAGGTAATCAGAGGGCCCCAGCGGGGTGCAGCACAGTTCCTGAAATGTGAACCAGGCAATAGCGCTACAGGTCCGGCTCACTGGTATTTTCCGGCCTTTATTTTCCAGCTCAACAAGATGGTATTGAAGGCCATAAGTCATACTGGCCCAAAGTTTCTCCATTTTATGAAGACTTTCAGAGCCGAGCGGCTCAAGATACGTATCTGAGCCGGAGAGCTTCTCAAGGCGGTAATCTATCGGTGCATCCAAATGGATAACATCCATTCTCTCATTCAAAGAACGGATGAATGGAAGAATGTGATTTCTATTCAGTCCGTCTTTATAGAGCTCGTCCGGCATTACGTTAGAGGTGCAAACAACAACAACGCCAGCCTCAAATAATTTACTGAAAAGCCGACCAAGCAACATTGCATCGGCGATATCAGTCACAGTGAACTCATCAAAGCATAGAAGCCGCGTTGTACTGATGATCTCTTCAGCAACCGGAATGATCGGATCGCGGTCCCTGATCGCTCCAGCACTGATCTGCTTGCGAACCATGAATATGCGATCATGGATTTCCTCCATAAACTCATGGAAGTGGGACCGATGCTTTTTAGGTTCAGGGCTTAGATCGTAGAACAGATCCATGAGCATGGTTTTGCCACGTCCAACAGAACCCCAAACATACAGGCCTTTGATGTAGTCTGGCTCATCTTTGCCTTTTCCAAACAGGCGCCCTATCAACCCCTTTTTCTCTTCCGGCTTTCGCTGCGTCATTTCCGCCGTTAAAGCATCCAGAGATTTTGCCACCTGAATTTGCGCCAGATCGGCTTCCAGATCTCCCCGCGCTACCATCCCTTCGTAGTGGGCAAGGACGGTTGTTAGGTTAGACGTATTCTCAAGCACTGAGCTCACATTCCTTTTGCTGGATTTCTGAGGGCAAATCACACCGACCGATGGGCCATATTTGCCCATGGGATAAAGGAGAGCGGCACCCGGACGCAAGTACAATAGGGTTTATTCGTAAAACCCACGTCTCAAAACTGATCAAAATCTGCGGACACTTAAACAAACACAAAAAGCGCTGCACCAGATTTGGCGCAATGCTTTGGAATTTATAAAATCATAAACTCATGATTAACGGGCGAAGTTGATTGGAGCGCCATTCGCTGTTTGACCGGAAAAGTTGGTTCCGGCGCCCGAGAGGGTCGCAACATTTCCGCCGCCAGCGTCTTTCAAGACAACCTGACTGCCATTCAGGTTCCACGCAGAGATCTGAGAGAGCGTTGCGTTGCTACAGCCGCGTGTGTTCGCGCGGTACCCGCCGCTCCACTTGGTCAGCGTCATGAAGAGCTTACAGTTGTCGCCACCTGAAGAGACGCTCCAACCGCCAAGCAAATCAGTACGGCCTACAGAGCCGCCTGTTGCATTTACATTTGGGGCAGGAGGTGCAGAAACAATTTGCGAATTAGCGTTCGCATCCTGACCATCAACTAAGATCTGGCCTTCAGAGCCTGGCAGACCAGGAGTGATCGGCGACAGAGTCTGCCCTTCTATTGGTGAAATCGGAGAAGCAGGCAACGGAGAGACATAGCTTCGTGTGTACGTCGTCCGCTGGCACGCCATTGTGGAAAGTGCAATTACAGAAACAAATGCAATCGTCAAACTACGATTCATAGTGGTGTCATCCCAGCCTTGTGAATTAAGGCGTATTAACCATAAAGACCTTAAGAAACTGCCCCTAAAACAAAGCAGGTGAAAGGTTTACCACTCAAAAAAATGTGAGTTTCCCACTGAAACCCCTGTTTTCGCAGGAATCTACAAAATCTAACAACTCCCATAAATCACTGGCCCAGCCAAACTCAACAAGCCGTGCTCCAATTTAGAGAATCACTGGAAAAACTCTTAGAGGAGACTGCAAGATCAATAGATTCTTTAATCTTTCGGAATGTATGTGTTGCCTCATTTATGTTCCGGGGAAGATCTTCATCCAGGCAGATGTCCCAGTTCAATTTTACGGGATTTCCGGGCCACATTGGTTGCTTGTCAAGAAGCGTACTTGTCTGAAGTCTTATTATGTAGTCGGGTTGTGGGGCATGGGGTAGCGAAAAGATCGTCCAGGCCTTCGGATGCAATCCGCCCTCATCCATACCGTTGGAGAAAAGAACTCTTCTGGTGAGCGAAACCATTTCCTCTCTTGGCAGAGGGCCACCGGAGAAGGCGCGCAATTCTCCCATAGAGGTATGATTTAAATAGGCTTCTGCTGCCAGACTCAGAAATGAATTATCTACACAGACAAACAATACATTTGCCTTAGTCATAGGCACGTCTCCACTTGAGCGCAGGACAAAGTCCAGTCTTTCGGTGTCACTTCACTCCAGCACTTCATAGTGCCCTTTTCCTTCGGATTGATGACAACCAAAAATGGCGCTTTAAATAATTACGAGTAGAATTGAAATGAGCGAAGCCAACGCGAAAATAGTCGTAGTTGATGCTTCGAGCCTAAGTGAACCCTGTTCACTTTGTTACTTTATGCCTGTATAAAGGCTCTGGTTTACTGAGTTTATCCGGAGCTGCACAATGTCTTTCCCTTTATGGACCATACTGATTGCCGGCCTGATGCCGTGGGTTTCTGTTCTTCCTGCCAAATTTTCCCGCAAATTCGACAACTCAAACCCAAGAGACCCAGAGTACTGGAAGGAGGGATTTTGCTTGCGTGCCCGCTCCGCTGAGATCAACGGCCTCGAAGCTTTCCCTCTTTTTGCAGTATCTGTACTCGTTGCCCTCGCCTATGGCGGTGACCCGGACTGGATTGAAAGATTGTGCGGCCTTTTCATCGCAATGCGCGTGTTGTTCGTCGCATGCTACTGGCTTAACCGCGCCACTCTGCGTTCTCTTGTCTGGTTCGTTGGTTTGATTTGCTCTGTTGCGCTGTTCACGTCTCCGGCGTGGTCTTAACAGCAAGCGCTGGGGGCCATAATCCCCGCGATTTCGAGGTATTGTGAGAAAGGTACAGATCTTTCTCACGCAAATCGGCATAATTCTGCTGTTTCTGCTGAGCTAAAGGTGAAAGAAGTAAACAGAAGGCTTGGTGAGGCACTTAATTTTTAGGGATGACCGCCCATTTCAGGAAGAATCTATCCGCCTGAGTTGCAGTCTCCTGAGTAAATTGGCGACGTCGGCGAGCAAGTAGCGCAGGGCCTGCCTCAAGTTCAGCCAGAATCAGATCGTTGACAGCTCCAGCAGGACGGATGACGTCCTTGATCAGCCCCGCTTCGCTGCGCTCCACCAATTCTTCGATCTCACCACGCAGAACGGGCCGAATAAAAGTCGCCTCCGCAATATCAGAGAGACGAGAAGGCGGGACACCCTGATATCGGTTCTGGCTGTACCAGCGTAGCACAAGTGAAGAGCGGATGAGGTCATACAGGCGTTCAGGCACAATCTCGCCGAGGGATACACCGTCAAATCTGTGCTTCTGCCGTTCAATCCGGTTGTAATGATAAAGCGCAAAACGGACCGGATCACAATGCTCAAGAGCGAAGGAAATCAAAGATTTCGGAAACTCGTCATGTCCCACATACGGGTCCTTCAACTGGACCCAGTCCAGCGGCTCAGGATTACCACTCAGCAGCGCTATTAGCGTTTTCTTCAAGTCCCATCCAGACACGTTTGCCGGGACATTCACGTCAACGTCCACCGTCTCATCAACTGGAAAAAGGGAAAGGTAGTGCTCAATTGATCGAATGTAGATGAACCGACAATTGGAGTAGTGAGCTTCAGACTTATTATGAAGATACAGGTGCGAAAGATCGCCCGCGTGCAGAACACGCAGATTTCTCGCATTTTCCAAATCACGAAAGTTCTTTTCCAACTCTAAAAAAACGGAAGAGCTTTCCGAACCTGCCTGTAAAGGTGCACCCACCAATATTGCCCACCTGAAATCTAAGAGGCTACCCCTTGTTGCACTTACCCTTGAACGCGTTTCAGGGCAAGTGAAACTAGGGCTAGTTTGCTCTCTGAGTTTTAGGAAAACTGTGAGCTTGAGTGAAGAGATACGTCACTTTTTACTTTGCTTCTTGAGACAGGGCGTCAAAGGCACTAAGTGCTTCCGCAGCATACATGAGGGAGGGCCCACCACCCATGTAAACTGCAACACCAAGTGCTTCCATGATTTCCCCACGTGTCACACCATACTTGATGCAGGCTTTGGCGTGATAGCCTAAACAAGCATCACAACGCGCTGCGACGCCGATGGAAAGTGCAATCAGCTCTTTTGTCTTCGCTTCAAGGGTGCCAGTTCTGATCGCACTTTTTGCAATCTCCCCAAATCCCTTCATAACGCCAGGAATACCTAGGCGCAGTTCAGCGAGGCGATCGTCTGTCTGTGTGAGGAATTCTTGCCAATTTTCTACAGCCATGCTTCGACTCCTTTTATATTAGATATTACTAATTCTAATAATCTGCAAAGAAACCAACTTTGACTAAAGTCATTGAAACCACAATTAACGCATTAATTTCTTTCTTATATTTACATAGTTTTCCGGCTAATGTGCCGCTTCCGTCATTGCAATTTTTCCTCAGCTATGATTATTGAAAAAACTCCCTGTTCTTCATTTTTCGGAAAATAAAATGTCTATCGCAGAAATCCTGACTGCAAAGGGCCGTGCTGCTGACCTGCTCGTTGCCGCCCGTGATGCATTCCTCTCCCGAGGTTATAAGAGGACTTCGGTGAGCGAGATTGCAGATGCCTCAGGTATCTCAATGGCACATATCTATAATTTCTACCCAAGCAAGATTGACCTTGCGTGTGCGGTGGTTGCTGCGGAGGTGGTGAAGCTGGTTGCGCGCCTTGAAACAGCAACGGACCCGAACGCCAGTGCATCTGCCCGCCTGAGCAAGTTTCTCATGATGGAATTTGAAGAGACTTATCGCCTGCTGGAACTCAATCGGGGCCTGGCAGACTGCTTGCAGGTACTGGAACAGAAACGTCCGGATGATTTTGAAGAACTGTTCCGGTTCGTACGGCAACCAATGCACACCATCTTGCATTCCGGAAACCTTGCAGAAGAATTTGACCTAAGGGAAGTCGGGCAGGTAGCAAGACACATTCACGCTGCGACGATGAAGTTCCGATTCCCTCAGCTATATAGTCATGAAGTCTATGAGATACAGCGCAAAGAATGTATTGGCATAATCAAGCTGGTTCTGAGGGGTGTTGAGCGACGCTAGAGAGTTGCTTACTATTCGTAAACCCGCCATGAGCTCATTGACTGTTTCGTAGGTATTGCAGATATCTCACCCCTGAAACGTGTAAATGATCATATCGCTGCCTGTCAATTCCAACTAGCTTTAACGAATATTTTCCTTTTAAAAATCAAATATTTATAAAGGTTACAGCTCTAGACTTATTTGTATCAAGTCACCTGTCACGTCTGATTTTTAGCCGTGTCGTCCTCTTGCGTATTTTGGGGGAACCAATGAGTCGCTTAAGAGTATTTGCGTTTGCGGTATTGGGATTGCTCGGCTTCGGCGGCCATTCCTATGGTGCTGAATACCCACCCGGTGTTGAGGTGGAAGAACCCTACGAGGTTTATGAGGAAGAAATTGTCGATGGGCTCATCGATTCACCTGAATATGATTGGGATGGCTTTTATCTCGGCGTTCAGGGCGGCTGGGCGCGCCTTCATGGCACGAACCGCTTCAACAACAGTGGTACACAGTATAATGGGGGGACGATTGGGTTATATGGAGGTTACAACTATACCTACCAGAACATTCTGATCGGCGTAGAAGGTGAGGGCGCTTACTGGTCTTTTGGTGAGCGTTCTCGGGGTGATATGTCTTTGCGCTCTGATTACTTCGCCGCTGCTAAGATCCGTGCTGGCCTTACGTACGATTGGTTTATGGCGTATGTAGCCGGTGGTGGTGCTGTTTCCACCTTCCGTGTCTCAAACCCGAATTTCGGTCCCGGCTCCGACAGTAGCACAATGCTTGGTTGGGTTGGTGGTGCTGGCGTTGAGATGTTTGTCACCGACAGAGTGATTGTGCGTCTGGACTATGAACACATCGCCTTTCCTGGCCGGAGCTTTACGGTTGGGGGAGTGCGCTTCAAGGAAGACATTGACAGCGACGCCATCCGGATCGGTGTTTCCTATAAGTTTTAGGCTTCCATTCCTAAGTGAAAAAAGCCGCCTCATTTTGGTGATGCGGCTTTTCTGGGTTTTAGAAAGTGTTTGTACGCTCGCTAAACGCGGCGCTCTACCATCATCTTTTTGATCTCAGCAATTGCCTTAGCAGGGTTCAGCCCCTTCGGACAGGCCTGAGAGCAGTTCATGATGGTGTGGCAGCGGTACAGACGGAATGGATCTTCCAGATTGTCCAGACGCTCGCCGGTTGCCTCATCACGGCTGTCAATCAACCAACGATAAGCCTGCAGAAGGACAGCAGGGCCGAGGTAGCGGTCACCATTCCACCAGTAGCTGGGGCAAGAGGTGGAGCAGCAAGCACACAGAATGCATTCATAAAGACCGTCCAGCTTCCGGCGATCTTCATAGGACTGCAACCATTCATTTTCAGGCTCTGGTGTCGTAGTTTTCAGCCATGGCTCGATAGAGCGATGCTGCGCGTAAAAACGTGTCAGATCCGGCACAAGATCCTTCACAACCGGCATGTGCGGCAGAGGATAGATTTTGACGATCTCGTGAGAGCATTCATCAGCACCCTTTGTACATGCCAGTGTGTTGGTTCCGTCGATGTTCATTGCACAGGACCCACAGATTCCTTCACGACACGAACGACGAAAGGTCAAGGTAGGATCGACCTTGTCCTTGATGTAGATGAGCGCATCCAGAACCATCGGGCCGCAATCGTCAGCATCGACATAATAGGTATCGATGCGTGGATTGCGCCCATCATCCGGAGTCCAGCGATAGATGCGGTACTCACGGGTGTTCGTGGCGCCTTCCGGCTTCGGCCAGACTTTTCCCTCTCCCATCCGGGAGTTTTTTGGCAGTTTGAATTCAGCCATAACTGTTACTCCAGGTTTCGGCGCCTTAATAGACGCGGGCTTTCGGTGCGATCTTCTTCATGTCGATTCCGCCTTGATCGTAGGTAGTCAACGGCTCAAGAACAACCGGACGATAGCTTAAGGTCACCTTGCCATCCTCAGAGAGGTGGGAGATGGTGTGTTTGCGCCACTCGTCATCGTTACGACCACCGAAAGGGCCGTCTTTATAATCTTCACGAGCATGTGCACCACGGCTCTCTTTACGCGCTTCAGCGCCGTAAACAGTGGTGATTGCGTTGGCCATAAGGTTTTCAAGCTCCAGCGTCTCGACCAGATCAGAGTTCCAGATCATGGAGCTGTCGGAAACGCGCAGTTCGCTCATTTCATCCCAGATCGCGGAGATTCGCCTGCATCCCTGCTCCAGGCTTTCCTGAGTACGAAACACTGCGGCGTCTTCCTGCATGGTCTTTTGCATCTTCAAGCGCAGCGCAGCTGTTGGGAGCGTTCCCTTTGCAAAGCGCAGCTTGTCGAAACGAGCCATGATTTTCTGGCTGGATGCTTCGTTCGGGGCAGGAATTGGAGCTTCACGGTCAACAACTTCACCAGCCCGGATAGCAGCGGCACGACCGAACACAACAAGATCGATCAAGGAGTTTGAGCCGAGGCGGTTTGCACCATGAACGGACGCACACCCAGCTTCACCCACCGCCATCAGACCCGGCGCAACTGCGTTTGGATCTTCTTTGGTCGGATTCAGCACTTCGCCCCAATAGTTAGTCGGAATACCACCCATGTTGTAGTGAACCGTTGGCAGAACCGGGATCGGTTCCTTAGTCACATCAACGCCTGCGAAGATGCGTGCACTTTCGGAGATACCAGGGAGCCGCTCAGCCAGCAGGTCGGGATCAAGGTGATCCAGATGCAGGAAGATGTGGTCTTTGTTTTTGCCAACACCACGGCCTTCGCGGATTTCCATCGTCATGCAACGGGAAACAACATCACGCGATGCAAGGTCTTTTGCGGACGGAGCATAACGCTCCATGAAACGCTCACCCTCAGAATTCACGAGATAACCACCTTCACCGCGCGCGCCTTCCGTGATCAGACAGCCTGAGCCGTAGATACCGGTTGGGTGGAACTGAACGAACTCCATATCCTGCAAGGGCAGACCCGCACGAGCAATCATGCCGCCGCCATCACCTGTACATGTGTGGGCAGACGTTGCAGAGAAGTACGAACGTCCGTAACCGCCAGTTGCCAGAACAACCATCTTTGCAGAGAAGCGGTGGATCGTACCGTCATCGAGGTTCCAGGCAATAACGCCCTCACAAACGCCCTCTTCTGACATAATCAGATCAAGCGCGAAGTACTCAATGAAGAAATCAGCATTGTGGCGCAAAGACTGGCCATACAGCGTATGCAGGATCGCGTGCCCGGTACGGTCAGCAGCAGCACAGGTGCGCTGTACCGGAGGGCCTTCGCCGTAGTTCTGCATGTGGCCGCCGAAAGGGCGCTGGTAGATCTTGCCTTCCTCTGTACGGGAGAAAGGCACGCCGTAGTGCTCAAGCTCATAAACTGCCTTTGGCGCTTCACGGACGAGGTATTCCATCGCATCCATGTCACCAAGCCAGTCAGAGCCCTTAACAGTGTCATACATATGCCACTGCCAGCAGTCTGGCGTCATGTTCTTCAGGCTTGCTGCAATACCACCCTGCGCTGCTACAGTATGGGAGCGAGTTGGAAACACTTTGGAGATACAAGCTGTTTTCAATCCCTGCTCAGCCATACCGAGCGTTGCGCGAAGGCCAGCACCACCAGCACCAACAACCACAACGTCAAACTTGTGGTCTACAAACTCATAGGCCTTGCCGCTCTGGCTTGGCGCTGTCGATACACCGGTCTGTTCAACCATTTAGATCAGCCTCCGAAGCTGATTTTAAGCACTGCAACAACGGAAGCGAGCGCGATAAAAGAAGCGAAGAAAGTGTTTCCTATAAGAAGCAGCAGCTTGCGCCCTTCTGAATGGAAGTAATCTTCGATGATGACTTGCATGCCCAGCTTCATATGCAGGCAGCCGACCAGGATCACCAAAAGCAGCAGGGTGGAGATGATCGGGTTTTTAAGTGCTTCAGTGAAACTCGCGTAATCTGCGCCCTGCAGCGCGATGACGAGGACAACAAAGAAGGAAATGAGGAACACATTCGCTACAGCGGTCAAACGCTGACGCCAGAAATGTGACGTTCCGTCCTTAGCGGAGCCAAGGCCGCGAACTTTCCCGAGCGGAGTGCGCATATCGGTCATTGATCTTTCCTTAAGCTACGATGAAGCCGATGATCCAGAGGATCACGGTAAGAGCAACAGAGCCTGCGATCGTTGCGCGAGCCATCCAGTTCGCTGCAGACAATTCAAAGCCATACCCCATGTCCCAGATGAAGTGACGCAGACCGCCAATCATGTGGTGCACGAGTGCCCAAGTGAAGCCGAAGAGGACCAGACGGCCCAGGAAGGAACCGAACACGTCCATTGCAAATTGATAGGACTCAGGACCTGCTGCTGCGCAGATGAGCCAGAATGCCATCAAAATCGTTCCAAAATAAAGCGCCGCCCCGGTGATGCGATGTAGAATGGACATCACCATCGTCATGATCGGCTTATAGATCTGAAGATGGGGCGATAATGGCCGGTTGGCCTTGAGGTCAGCGTTCGCCATAAATCTCTCTCCCGTCCCTGTTCACAGTTACGATTGCGTAAACGTAATAAAGCAAGGCGTTGTATGAGGTTCTAATACCTTCAGTTTCGAGATGCGTCAAAGCATCCTATGCGACTAACCACTTTTTCTATTGGGTTTGCCCCTAAAATTGACCGAACTGATAAGATTTAGTGGTGTAAATTTTGCAGGTTTTACCTGATCCAGACGCAAGAATATGCAGTCTATTATCATGAGTTTTATAGTCATGATTTATTTTGCTGAATTTGTAACATTTTTTTCAGAAAATCACTTAAAGTCAAATTACATTGTTATCGTCCTTATTATCCAGCCTTTTTATAGATATCGTTTTGAGCCTCAGCCCGGTCCTGCTTCCATGTCTTGCTGAAGAACGAAGATCAGGCAATTTATCGAGACCTCAGCTAAACTACTGGTAAATGGTAGGCCTGCTGCCTGCCTCTTCTGATAGTTGACCAAATTGTCCTGATTGTTCTCAGTGTTAGGGATGCTTGCGGTTGCGGGGGGTCGAGAAGGTGCGCATTTGCCCGCCGGAGACCCCATTGTCCAACTTCGCGTTTGATGTGACGCATCAAACTACGTCAGCGCCCTGATCACCGAGCGTAGCGTTTGTGCAGCGAGTAAGGAAGGGCTGGCTGCCCTGTTCCCGGAGCGAGCGAACACAGACGCCTGACAGGACTACGACAAACGGATACCTTGCCGCCAAACCATCACTCTTCAATGCTAGTACAGAAATCCAGGTTGATTTTATTGGGAGGGACAGATGTCCTACGAGAATATTATTGTTGAGACTCGCGGCAAAATTGGCATGATTACGCTAAATCGCCCGAAAGTACTGAACGCTCTGAACAGCGACCTGATTGCTGAGCTGGATGAAGCGCTGAACGTATTTGATCGTGACGCTGAAATCGGAGCGACAGTGATCACCGGCTCTGAGAAAGCCTTCGCAGCGGGCGCTGACATTAAAGTGATGGCAGAATACGACTATCCGCAGACATATCTGATGGACTTCATCACCAGCTGGGATCAGATCGCGCAAAAGCGTAAGCCGATCATTGCAGCCGTTGCAGGATTCGCGCTGGGCGGTGGCTGTGAGCTTGCCATGATGTGTGATTTCATCCTGGCAGCAGAATCTGCGCAATTTGGCCAGCCAGAGATCAAACTCGGCGTTATGCCAGGTGCAGGTGGCACACAAAGACTAACGAGGCTTGTTGGCAAGTCAAAAGCAATGGAAATGTGCTTGACAGGCCGTATGATGGATGCAGAGGAGGCTGAGCGTTCCGGTCTGGTTTCCCGTGTGGTTGCAAATGCAGACCTGGTTTCTGAAGCAATCAAAGCTGCTGAAAGGATTGCTGGTTTCTCGAGTCCAATTGTTATGATGACAAAGGAAAGTGTAAACCGTTCTTACGAAGTAACACTTGCTGAAGGCATTCGTTTTGAGCGTCGCCTGTTCCATTCCATGTTTGCAACCAGCGATCAAAAAGAAGGAATGAAGGCGTTCATTGAGAAGAGAAAACCCGAATTCGAAGACGGGTAAGCCATTTTTAGGCAGGTCTACACCTTTTTTCATTGACGGGGCTAAGACTCCCAACTATAAGCGCCCCACAACCAGTGGCGGCTTTTGTCGTCACAGAATTCGTTTGACCGGGGCGGCTCTGGGCGGCCTCGTTCGCGATTTGAAAACAGTTCTTACTGACAGATCAGGACAGAGCCCATGGCCAACACTCCTTCGGCCAAGAAGGCGGCACGTAAAATTGCTCGCCAGACGGCCACTAATAAGGCTCGCCGTAGCCGCGTTCGTACTTACGTTCGTAAAGTGGAAGAAGCAATTGTCGCGGGTGACCAGACAGCTGCTAACGAAGCATTCAAAATTGCACAGCCAGAAATCATGCGTGCATCTACAAAAGGCGTTATGCATGCGAACACTGCGTCTCGCAAAGTATCCCGCATGAATGCCCGCATTAAGGCACTCGGCGCCTAATCCAATTTTTGACTAAAAAAGCCCGGTCGTATGGCCGGGTTTTTTGTTAGCTGGATAAGCTTACCCTAAGATAAAACTGGGGCATTTTCGCGGCGGATAGCCTGTGGAATAGTCTTGGAGCCTGTCAGAGAAAATCCTTAAAAAACAAAGATTTGACTCTAGGTTAAAATTGTCACAGTTGAAATGGGCAGATTCTTGGCGAGTCAAGTGATAGCCGGATAATTTTTTTTTATTCGCTTCCCGGCCCCGCCATAAACAAGGCGCATATAGAGAAAGTTGTTGAGTTCACTACTTTTTGCCGAACTTAACCGTTGACGACATATGAGCTGAACTTTGGGTCACAGAAAGGGCATTTGCGTTTTGTAAACTTTCCGCTATTGCGGGACCAAAATCGGCTGTGTATGGTCAAGAAGAAGTCGGGTTACTATCCAATCCCAGTGTACAAGTTGGAAGAATCGAACCAGAGTCGGGCAAAGCTGGTCAGATGACGTAAAGTTTATACGTTGCATTTTATAGTAATTGCAATCTGGACTACTGAAGTCGATGCGTCATTTTGCTGCTGTTGTTACTTCTCCTTTTGATTTTTCTTGTATTTCGATTTTGATTCTTTTTATAGTGGCTTACTCATTTGCATGAGTTAACGTAATGCGTCTAGGTTAGTAAATGGAAGTATCTATGCATGAGGCCTATGCAGGTGATCGAAACGCAACGGAAGCTTTCGAGAGCCTTAAAACTGATGGTTCTGCAGTGCTTGTAGATGTGAGAACCAAAGCAGAATGGACCTTCGTAGGCATTCCGGATATTTCTGAATTGGAGAAGGAAGTCATCCTCGCAGAATGGCAGGGTTTCCCATCCAGTGGTCCTCATGAGGACTTTGCGAGTCAACTTTCTGATGAACTGAAGCAAAAAGGACTTGACCAAAACGCTGCAATCTTCTTTTTGTGCCGCTCCGGAGTTCGGAGTAAGGCAGCAGCGGTAACGATGACAGCCTTGGGCTATAAAAACTGCTATAATGTGGCAGACGGCTTTGAAGGCGGTCATGATGGTAGAGGTCATCGGGGCTCAGTTTCCGGGTGGAAGGCGCAGGGTCTTCCGTGGAGCCAGGGATAGCTCCCAGGAAATATTTGAATTTGGCAGCGGTGTGCGGGCGCCACACCGCAGTGATGTATTTGTCTAATGGCAACGAAATAAAGAAGCGTCTTGTTCAACAAAGCTCGAAATGAGCGCAATAGATTTGATGGTTGAGTATCTGTGGCGGAGTACTCAACGGCTGCAAGGAGGCGAGCATGCACGTTCAGGAAGCTCCAGGGCCGGAGCAATGGGATCGCGTTAAGAAACGTCTGCGTGCCGAACTGGGTGAAGATGTATTCTCCAGCTGGTTTGCACGCGTAGATATGGAAGGACACACCAACGGCACCGTTCGTTTGTCTGTTCCTACGCGCTTTTTGAAGCAATGGATTCAGTCTCATTATTCAGAGCGTCTGATGGGACTTTGGAAAAATGAGTGTGATGATATTCACAAGATTGAGCTCACCGTGCGCGGAGCCATTCGTCCCCGTCCTGCAGCGGCTAAGCCAGCTGCAAGAGCGGCACTGGGTGGCAAGACTGATATGCGTCCAATTCAGGTAAACGATCCTGTTGGTCTGCGCGCAGCGTCCCCGGTACCGTCTATGATGGGTGGTCGGGGTGGTCGTTCCGATCTTTCCTCAAAAGACGTACTCGAAGGGGCTTCCCTCGATCCGAAATACGTCTTTGACAGTTTTGTTGAAGGTGAATCCAACGTACTGGCTCTTGCAGCAGCTAAGCAAGTTGCAGGCGGCGGTGTTGTAACCTTTAACCCACTCTACCTCCATGCCTCTGTAGGCCTTGGTAAGACGCACCTGATGCAGGCGATTGCAAATCAGGCCCGTATGGCTGGTCGCCGCGTTTTGTACCTTACCGCAGAGCATTTCATGTACCGCTTCGTTGCAGCGCTTCAGGCGCAGTCTGCAATGTCATTCAAGGATACTCTGCGTTCTATCGACCTTCTCCTGATCGATGATATGCAGTTCCTTCACGGAAAGCAGGTGCAGCAGGAGTTTTGCCACACTCTTAATGCATTGATTGATGGTGCTCGTCAGGTTGTTGTTGCAGCTGACCGCGCTCCGGCTGAACTGGAAAGCCTGGATGATCGCGTTCGCTCCCGCCTGGCAGGTGGTCTGGTTGTAAATATCTCCGAACCGGATTTCCAGCTTCGTCGCGCTATCATTGAAGATCGTATGCGTACTCAGCAGCGCTCATATCCGAACTTCACGGTGCCGGAAGCCGTTCTGGACTATGTTGCACGCAACGTAACCTCTTCAGGTCGTGATCTTGAAGGTGCCCTGAACCGTCTCGTTGCACATAATCAGCTGACAAATTCTCCGGTAACTCTGGAAATGGCTGAAATCACCCTGCGGGACCTCATTCGTGTAGCCGAACCGCGCCGCGTTAAAATTGAAGACATTCAACGCATCGTTTCCAAGCATTATAACGTCACAAAAGCAGATCTGCTTTCTGCACGTCGTACACGAACTATCGTACGCCCTCGTCAAATCGCTATGTATCTCGCTAAGATGATGACACCACGTTCTCTGCCAGAGATCGGTCGTCGCTTCGGCAATCGTGACCACACAACAGTGCTTCATGCAGTTCGTAAAATCGAAGAACTCTCCAAGGCAGATAACGGTCTTGCGCAAGAATTGGAGCTGTTGAAGCGTATGCTGGACGCCTGATTGGTGTTCACTTCTCTGGAGTGTATAGACACTCTGCAGGAATTTGGTGACTATTGGGGCGCTGCTTGCAGCGCCCCTCTTGCATTTTGAAAGCTAAACGTGCAGGTTAAACGACCCTGCACGAGATTAAATTCGGTATAATGGGCGTGTGCAGACCAGGTGGGTCTGTGCACGGGAACCGGGAAATTTGTATTAGTAATTCGCGGAGTTCGCTGCATCGGCGTGCTGGCCGCCCAGAAGAATGGACGTTTCGCATGAAAGTGACACTTGAGCGGACCGAGCTTTTGAAGTCTCTGACCCACGTACACCGTGTGGTTGAACGACGGAACACCATTCCGATCCTCTCTAACGTCATGCTGCAGGCTGAGGGCAGCAACCTGAAGCTTAAGGCAACAGATCTGGATCTTGAGGTCGTGGAAAGCATCGCGGCAATGGTCGAAACGCCGGGCGAAACCACAGTACCAGCTCACATGATTTACGAGATCGTACGTAAGTTGCCAGATGGCTCTCAGGTCGTTCTGGAAACTTCCGGTGATGACAACACCATGGAAATCCGCACCGGACGGTCCCGTTTCGCGCTGCAGGTTCTGTCAGTCACCGACTTCCCCGATCTGACCGCAGGTAAGTTTTCGCATAGCTTCACGATGACCGCTGGCAGCATCCGCAAATTGATTAACAGCACCCAGTTTGCGATCTCTACAGAAGAAACCCGCTATTACCTCAATGGTATATACATGCACTCTCTGGATGTAGGTGAAGGCCTGCGTTTTCGCGCTGTTGCAACCGACGGGCACCGCCTCGCTCAGGCCGAGCTTGCGGCACCGGAAGGTTCAGAAGGTATGCCGGGAATCATCGTGCCGCGCAAAACCGTTGGCGAAATTCAGAAGCTGTTGGATGATCCTGAAGTTGAGATCAGAGTTGAAATCTCCGAAACCAAGATCCGCTTTACCATTGGTGACATTATCCTGACCTCTAAGCTCATCGATGGCACTTTCCCGGATTATGAGCGCGTTATTCCAAAAGGAAACGATAAGGAACTGCGTGTTGACCGCGATGCCTTCAAGGAAGCCGTTGATCGTGTCTCCACCATCGCCTCTGACCGTGGTCGTGCAGTCAAAATGTCCCTGAGTGAAGGCAAGATCATTCTGACTGTCACCAACCCGGACTCAGGTTCAGCGACCGAAGAAGTGGCGGTTGAGTACGACAACGAAGAATTCGATATTGGCTTTAACTCCAAATATTTGCTGGATATTGCAGCTCAGTTGGAAGCAGATTCCGCTCTCTTTACGCTTGCAGACTCCGGTTCTCCAACCCTCGTAAGCGATGATGGCAGTAACGAGACGCTCTACGTTCTGATGCCAATGCGCGTTTAAGTGTTTTGCCCTCGGCCTAAGCCGGGGGCATTTTTCTTCTGGTACATACTCCCGTATAATGGCAGTCGGTTTTTGGGAGTATGCTCAAAATTCATGTAACCAAAGAGAGCCTGAATGTCGGATCCAGTGCCTGTGGCGCTCACTCGCCTCGTGCTAACGGATTTTCGAAACTACAACGCAGCAAGCGTTGAGTTGAACAGCCGAATGGCCGCTTTTGTCGGCAACAACGGCGCAGGAAAAACCAATATTCTCGAAGCAATCTCCTTTCTTTCTGCTGGTCGCGGCCTTCGCCGCGCGACACTGGGTGATATCGCCCGTGCTGATGGTGCTGGTGGCTGGGCCGTTAGCGCGGTTTTGAAAGGAGAATTTGACGAAAACCGTATTGGCACAGGTTTAACCGCCGGAGAACCAGGGCGCCGCGTCCGCATTGATGGCGAAGAAGCCCGTTCCTCAGAAGCTCTCCTGGAATACCTCCGTGTGTTGTGGCTGGTCCCTTCCATGGATGGCCTGTTCACGGGCTCAGCCTCTGACCGCCGTAAATTCCTGGATCGTCTGGTCCTCTCCCTCAATCCGTCTCATGGAAGAATGGTCGCAAGTTTTGAAAAAGCACTGCGTCAGCGAAACCGCCTGCTGTCCGAAGGTGGAACGCCTGAGTATCTGGATGCCATTGAAGCGCAGGTTGCTGAATTAGGAACGGCTGTCGCTTTGGCTCGCAGTGAGACGGTCAGCCTTCTGTCCAAAACGCTTGAAGTCCAAAAGCAACTCCGCCTCCCATTCCCGTCTGCGGAAATCCATCTGCAAGGCGCATTCGAAACCGCAACCATCGGCATGAGCGCGTCAGATCGGGAAGATTGTTACCGCGACCTGTTGGTGGAAGGTCGCTTCCGGGACCGCGCCACAGGTCGAACATTGGACGGCCCGCACCGTTCGGATCTTTACGTGGTCCATAACGAAAAGAAAATGCCCGCCGCTCAGGCCTCAACCGGAGAGCAAAAAGCGCTGCTGATTGGCCTGGTTCTGGCGCATGCCGACTTAACCTCGTCCATCTCTGGCATGACCCCAGTCCTGCTGCTGGATGAAGTCGCCGCTCATCTGGACCCGGGGCGCCGGGAGGCTCTCTTTGCCCGGCTGGAAGCTCTGGGCGGTCAGGTCTTTATGACTGGAACGGACGAAAACCTCTTCAAAGACCTGCCAGGCGCGGCTCAGATCTTCGAGGTTGCAAACGGCGGCATTGCATTAAGCTAAACCAACATGATTGAGCTGGCCAGAAGGTAAACCGTTTAATCTCGCTTGTCAGAGAAATATCCCTGCGATCAGTTTTTGCGGGTATTCTGAAAAACAAAGACATGCTTTCTGATGAAATTACGCAAACTACCCTGAACGCTTATCTCTGACCTGAGTGGCGCCCATGGGCCTGCAAATTCTCCTCTTTTCGAAGCAAGTTTGTTGTTGTCGCCCTCACATTGGGCCGTGCTATTACGGCTCTGGTTTCGACCCTGATTTCGGGCTGTAAGGCACGCTCACATTTTTCTCAGGCATGTTGACTGGCAGCAAGTGTCTGTTAATTCGGGCAATCCTCAGCCTGGCAAAGCTGGCAAGCACCTATGTGCTGGCGTTCACCAACGTCAGGTATGCAAGCGCCGTTTACCTGCTGTTGTATGCGGCGTTTATATAAGGCGTGGTACGCATGGAAACCACCACGATCATTGGCTTGGTTGAGTTGATGTTTGTTATGCTTACCTTGTTGTCACTCGTCCTTGCAATCTATATTGGTATGACCGTACGGGCACGAACCATCCTGACATCAAAATAAGCTGTGACAAGACTGAATAGGAGCGCGAGTGTCGCGATGTTTGTCACCGCTGCGCAATCGTCGCAAGATAGGAAAAGCAATAAGGTGGAATTTGCAGTAATTTTGTTTTTTGCAGGAACCTTGTTCGCTGCAGCCATCACACCGGGTCCCTGTGTCGCCGCTTTGCTTGCCCGTATTTTCGGGCAGGGCATGCGTGGCACACCCTTGTTCGTTGTCGGTATGATCTGTGGTGATCTGTTTTGGTTTACGCTGGCTGTTATGGGGCTGGCCGCCATTGCGACCAACTATGCTATTGTTTTCGCAGCGCTTAAATGGATTGGTGCCGCCTACCTACTCTACGTGGCGTGGGGTATGTGGAACTCAAAAGGCGTTACTCCAAGGCAGGACGGCGATGCCGCTGTTAAAGCTTCCTCACGTTTGATGGCCTTGCTTGCGGGTCTCTCCATGAACCTGTCTAACCCAAAAGTCGTGATTTTCTACATGGCGCTGATGCCAAACATCGTGCCCATGGATAGGATTAATCTGCTGGCTTATTGGGAGCTGGCTGCAACCATGACCAGCGTGTTGTTCATTGTCTTTGGCATCTATGCCTGTCTGGCGGTCTCTGCAAGGGAGTTGATTTCTTCGCAAAAGACATTCCAGCGTCTAAACAGAAGCTCCAGCCTGGTAATGATCGGTGTGGCAGCAACCATGGTGACGCGCTGACCAGTCAGCGCTTTATACGGCGCTTGCGGAAGAATGCGGTACCGTATACTGCAGATGTTTGACATCACGAAGGAACTGCTGCAGTACTATGGATGTAACAGTCTTACCCTGTTTGCTGAGCTGCTGTTCAACCTGTCAGACCCCAGAGCGATCATGTCTGTTTCGTGCCGACGCCAAATCCGGTCAGTGTTGGGAAATGAAACCGTGGGCTTTGTTGAAGCCGCCGCTGTGCTGTGAGCTACCCTGCTCACCGTCCACGGTGCCAGATCCTTTCTGGCGGTGGATATCTGATGGTTTCTGAGTTCAGAAAAGACGCTGTACCTGATTAGACAACTGGTTTTTCCGGGGCTCTCAGGCCTCGGGGGCTTATGATTGTGCGGCAGCAATATCACCAATAAGTCGTTCCGTTTTTCGGAAAATGCCGGGCGCAGGAATGAAAACCTGGAGGGCTATTTGTGAAAGCAAATTAATGGGATACACGCTAAGGAAATTATCCCCCCTAAAAAATAGCGTTTTTGTAATATTTCCCTTGGTTTACGAACGGTTATACTCCCAGATTGCTTGAACCATTTGCCCAACCAATTATAACATGAACCTTAATGAAAACCGTTGTGTGAAGTGATTCGAATGAACGAAACGTCGACCCCTGAAAATGGCGGACCTGAGCAGGAAAATGGCGCAGGTGATTACGGTGCAGATTCCATCAAAGTGCTGAAAGGCCTGGATGCTGTACGTAAACGCCCTGGCATGTATATCGGTGATACCGATGATGGCTCGGGCCTGCATCATATGGTCTATGAGGTTGTCGACAACTCCATTGATGAAGCGCTGGCCGGTCATGCTGATTATGTGACTGTTACGCTGAACGCTGATGGTTCTGTCTCGGTAACCGATAACGGGCGCGGAATCCCGGTAGATATCCACTCGGAAGAGGGCATTTCTGCGGCTGAAGTTATTATGACCCAGTTGCACGCTGGTGGTAAGTTTGACAGCAATTCATACAAAGTTTCCGGCGGTCTGCACGGTGTGGGTGTTTCTGTAGTAAATGCACTGTCCACCACACTGGAGCTGCGTGTATTCCGCAATGACAAAGAGCATTTTCTTCGCTTCCATCATGGCGAGGCTGAAGCTCCTTTGAAGGTTGTCGGTGATGCTCCGGGTAAAACCGGTACGGAAATCACCTTCACTCCGTCACCACAAACCTTCACCCATATTCAGTTTGATTACGACACCCTTGAACACCGCCTGCGTGAGCTGGCCTTCCTGAACTCCGGTGCCCGTATCATCCTGACAGACAATCGTGGCGTTGAGTCCCGCGTTGACGAGCTCTACTATGAAGGTGGTCTGGAAGCATTCGTCCGTTATCTGGACCGCGCGAAGCATCCGCTCATCGAAGAGCCTGTTACAATGTTGGCCGAAAAAGACGGAATCTCTGTAGAAGTGGCGATGTGGTGGAACTCCAGTTATCACGAGAATGTTCTGTGCTTCACAAACAACATTCCACAACGTGATGGTGGTACGCACCTTGCGGGTTTCCGCTCGGCTCTGACACGTCAGCTAACCGGTTACGCGGATTCATCAGGTGTCCTGAAGCGTGAGAAAGTAAGCCCTACTGGCGAGGACTGCCGTGAAGGGCTGTCCTGTGTGCTTTCTGTGAAAGTTCCGGATCCTAAGTTCTCCTCCCAGACGAAAGACAAGCTGGTGTCTTCAGAAGTCCGGCCGGTGGTTGAAAACTTGGTTGGTGAAGCGCTCTCTACATGGCTGGAAGAAAACCCGGCTCCGGCAAAGGCCATTATTTCCAAGGTGGTGGAAGCTGCGAGCGCTCGTGAAGCTGCTCGTAAAGCCCGTGAGCTAACGCGCCGCAAAGGCGCACTTGATATCGCGTCTCTACCCGGTAAGCTGGCCGATTGTCAGGAGCGCGATGCTTCTAAAGCTGAGCTATTCATCGTGGAGGGGGATTCCGCGGGTGGCTCTGCCAAACAGGGCCGTGACCGATCAAATCAGGCTGTACTGCCACTGAAAGGTAAGATCCTGAACGTCGAGCGCGCACGTTTTGATAAAATGATCTCCTCGCAGGAAATTGGTACGCTGATTACTGCACTGGGAACAGGCATCGGCAACGAGGAATTCAACCTCGAAAAACTGCGTTACCATAAAATCATCATCATGACCGATGCGGACGTCGATGGTGCGCACATTCGTACCCTGTTATTGACCTTCCTCTTCCGTCAAATGCCTGATCTGATTGAAAACGGCTACGTCTACATCGCACAGCCTCCGCTTTACAAGGTTACGCGCGGCAAATCCGAGCAGTACCTGAAAGACGAAGCTGCCTTTGAAGAATTCCTGGTCGGCAGTGGTCTTGATGAAACTTCACTCAGCCTTGCAAGTGGTGAAGTTCGCATGGGAGAAGACCTGCGCAATGTGGTGAACGAAGCTCGCGAAGTCTCCGACGTTCTCAACGGCCTACATTCCCGCTACGACAAAGCCGTTGTCGAACAGGCTGCAATTGCCGGGGCGCTCAACTCCGACAACCTGCACAACCACGAAAAAGCCCAGGAAGCTGCCGCTTACATTGCGCGTCGTCTGGATATTATGGCTGACGAGTTTGAACGTGGTTGGGAAGGTGAAGCAACTGAAGAGGGTGATCTCATCTTCAGCCGTGTTGTTCGCGGGGTGAAAGAAGTCACCACAATCGATGCTGCTCTGCTCGCTTCTGCTGATGCACGTCGTCTTGACAGCCACTTCAGACATCTGGATGAGGTCTATCACAAGGCTGCATCATTGGTGCGTAAAGACAAATCTGTCGAAATTCGCGGCCCTCAAGCCCTTTTGGAAGCGGTATATGCGCAAGGGCGTCGCGGCATCTCCATGCAGCGCTATAAAGGACTGGGCGAGATGAATCCGGAGCAGCTTTGGGAAACCACGCTGGACCCGAATGCCCGCTCTTTGCTGCAGGTGAAGATCAAAGAAGCGGATGCTGCTGATGACATCTTTACTAAACTGATGGGCGACGAAGTTGAGCCGCGCCGCGAGTTCATTCAGAGCAACGCGCTTTCTGTTGCAAACCTGGACGTTTAAGCAGCGCACTCAAGATTGAAAGCAGCAAAAGCCGGATGCTTCTGCACTCCGGCTTTTACATGTGCTGTTCCAGCTGAAAGCTGTACAAAGCTTAAGTGGAAAGGCTGAGGAAAGTGTGCTCTGACATACAGCACTCAAACAGGCGGCTCACATGTTCGCGTGCGGCGTTTGCAGCATCTTCGGGTGTGCCATTACAATGCGTATTGATGATCGCAATATGCTTTTCATGAATGTCAAAACCGTTGAGGGGAATATCTCGGTGAGATAGCGTCACACGGTGCATATGGAGCGCACACCGCTCCAGAATAGGTTCTAGTCCACGCAAGTTCGCCTGTCGAAACAAGGTTGCGTGGAAGAGGCGGTCATAAGCGCTGCAGAGAAACACCTCGTTATCATTTGCTGCCTGGCACATAGCATCCAGGATTTCAAAGAGACGGTCGCGGGTTTCGCCTGAAATCTTAGAGGCAATCATTCGTCCGGCCTGCGCTTCTAACTGCATGCGGATTTTGACGATCTCCACAGCTTCAGCGCGGCTGATTCCCGCAACGCGCGTGCCTTTGTAATCGTGCCGCACCACCAGTCCCGACTGCTGAAGTTTGAGCAGAGCCTCCCGTACAGTTCCCTGTGCGCAATCACAAGCATCAGCAACTGTCTGCTCCGCAATTGCATCACCTGGCTTGAGCGCTCCGACGATGATCTGTTCTTCAAGGTAAAGGTAAACAGCGTCACTTTTACGATTTCTGGAAGATGACCAGGGAGAAATTCCAAAGCGGGAAACGAGGAAGCGGTCCGAGATCGAGTGCAGCATGACAGAAAGCGCTTTTTTTTGGATAGAGACGAATCCGGGAGCATATTAAAGCAAATTGCTTCGGATTTCTCATCACAGGACACCATAAGCACGTATAGCGTGTAAACTATATATTATGCAATTATAAATGTACCTCCCTTCAGGACGGGGTGTATTATTGCGAAATTTATTTAAATGCCCATATAATCAAATAAAAAATCAATGATATAAATATTATAAATTCTAATTAAATGGTGGTTTTGAGGAGTTTTAACCAACGGAATTGTGATGTAAGAAAAAATGGTTATTTAGCCAGTTAATTTGTCCGCACAATAAGTAACACATAAATGCGATTGGCTCTTTATGGGTTCCGGGGAGTTAGTTCAAAAGTAGTTCAATCAGCCCTGAAATGGCAGCTTTTCCTCTGCGCT
>CANNAV010000001.1 GCA_947502585.1 uncultured Pseudovibrio sp. | reverse complement strand
TCAAGGATGGAATTGAACAGCCAGAACCCGATCAAAAAGCTGCTTAAGCAAAAGCTCATACACCAGAATTGACAATATCTCAACGCAAGCCCTACATCCGTTTCGGAGCACTTCATGTATTTTCCTCTACTCATTATAGGGTTACTTTGCACTACAGCTCCTACTCTGGCTGCAACACAGGCAATCAAGACCGAAACGATTCGCATCCAACGCCCCAGCGCTGAGCAATTTCCTCTGCTTGGTGAAGGTTTCAACAGAGAGATCACCCTTGAAGATGCTTTGGACAGTGAGTTTGCGGAGGATCCTTCGTTGCCAAAGCTGGACATCTTTTATGACGAAACAGAATTGCCGGAGGCCGTCAGAGCAACTCGTGCTGCGCTGATCAGGATTGCCCGTAGTGGCGATGTTGCCGCGCTGGCACCTTTGTTTGCCAGGCAGGAGCAGCCACCGGAACTCTCGTTTACACCCGTGCGTGATCCTGTCAGCTTTCTGAAAGACAGCTCTGGTGACGGTGAAGGGCACGAGATCCTCGCTATCCTGCTCGATATTGTGACAGCCGGGTATGTGCGACTCAATGAGGGAACAGAAGAAGAGATTTATATCTGGCCCTACTTTGCCCGCTATCCTTTGCACGACCTGTCCCCTTCTCAAAAGGTTGAAATGTACCAGATCGTCACTGCAGCCGATTACTTTGATATGCTGGATTATGGCACATGGACCTTCTATCACCTTGGCATTTCCAGGAATGGAGATGTGCGAAGCTTTATTGCCGGAGACTAACCCATCTGCGATGACCGGTTGATGAAAGCCCCTCAGAAACTCTGTCGGGCTTTTCATTTCCGGCTAGCCAGCTTTTCGGATTTCGCGGTGGCTTTCGTTCTCCGCTTTCAGCAGGTCTATCTGCCCGGACTTTTCCATGAAACGGGTGTAAAAACTGCTGTCAAGTTCCGCATAGTAAGCGTATCCCCGATAGAGCGGCAGAAAGCGCATTTTGGCGCGCTTGTCCTGCGCAATGTCATGCAGGACATCTTTAAGGTTTGCACGCGGAATGACGTGGAACCTGGCCAGCCACTTTCTGAGCATCAGCCTGAACAGGCCGGGCAGTTTCTCCTGTTGGCCAAAATCCACCACAGATAACTGCCCACCCTTTGCCAGGAGCTTTGTACCGTTGCGCAAAGCTCCTTCCCATGACGGGATCATGGAGACGCAGTAGGACAGGAAGACCCGGTCGAAGGTGTCGATGCCGAACTTCCCGAACGGATCAAAGCTCGTTGCATCGCCCTCAGCCAGATGGATCCGGTGAGACAGGTCTGCTTTATGAATGTTTGCCTCTGCGGTTTTCAGCATTTCTGCCGAGATGTCGACGCCAAAGAGCTGGCAGGTTGGGTAGGCGCGTGCAGCTTCAATCAGGTTGCGGCCGGTCCCGCAGCCAAGTTCCAGAACCGTGCTGCCGCGCGGTGCTGCTAAATGCCTGATGAGATGATCCCGGCCAGGAAGGTAGTGCTTTCTGGTCAGATCATAAAAATGCCGTTGGTTTTTGTAAATTTTATCCATCAGCAAGGCTGAGGACTTTACATTCGCCATTTCACTTCCCTCACATGCTTTTTCTTGTTCAGTTATAGATGTAGAGGTGGAAACCACCGTAGATGGAGGAGCGGTCCAGCTTGCTGAGGCGAGCACTCTCCGCCGCCTCACAGGTCCACTGCCCAAGTATTTCGTTATTGACCCGCCCCTGCAGAATGCCTGGCTCGCCAGCCGTTCTGAAGATCACGCGCGCTCCTTGTCGTGCCGTTCGGGATATTCCTGCCCACAGATCGTTAAGCTGCCTGTCAGTCATCCAGTCCTGCGCATCCAGCAGGACGTAAGCATCAAGGCTGTTTGCATCCTGATTATCCAGATGCTCTGTGAAAGACCGATTAACAACGCGCACACGGGAGGCTCTTTTCCGAATTTCCGGGAAATGCTGCCGCTTCAGATATGGTGGCAACGGTCCTAGTGAACCGGTTCCACTGTGTGTCTGTGCCGGCGCATATCCGCGGGTGAAGGCCTGCCAGGCGAAGTAGTTCTCCTGCATGGGAAAGTCGCAGGCCAGCTTTTCAAGGCGCTGTTTAAGAACGCCCGCCATGTTGCCACCGCTTTCTGCAGCGAGGCTGTCATACTGTGCTGGCGGGATGCCGAGGCCATAGAGTGACACTTTCCTGGAGGCTGCCCATCGGATCAGTCGTTTATCGAAGAGTGGCGCCAGAACCTTGTCGAAATAAGACCGTTGTTCTTTCAGATCCCGCGCCTCGGCCATTTTGCTCAGGTCTACCCCGTAGATCTTAGCGACAAAGTGTCCCAGACCGATGAAGTAGCCGAGTATGCCATGGCGGTAAAAGTCCCGTGAGAACAGGGTGATTCGCTTGCGGCCCCACGCTGTCATGTCCCGGCCCTCCCAGTACGTCATGGTTTCCGGATCGACAGCAGGCTTCAGGTACTTCTCGTAGGCGGCAATATTAGCTTTTTCATCGGCCTCGCCGAAAAACCGATAGAACGTCTCATAGTCCGGGAACTCTTTCAGTGCAGTCAGTTTCAGGCGGGTCAGGGCCACATGCGCACGATTGAGATCGACTGCGGTGATCTGCTGCGGGTTAGCGGTGAGATAGGACATAACATTGCAGCCACCCGAAGCGATCGTGACCATTTTAGAATCCGGCCTCAATTGCAGGGCCTGCATATCCACCTCCGGGTCCTCCCAGATCTGCGGATAAACCAGCCCCTTAAATGCGAAGGTGAACAGACGCTCCAGTACGCCTTCCATGGAATTCAGTCTGGAACGATGTACTGCACGATCCAAACGTTTCTTTGACGACCTGATAGTTGATGTCACGTGCACCTCCAGAATCAAAAACTGAAATAAATCCAGAGAAAGAGTTAGTTTACGCCCACGACAGTTTTGCGACGTAGAAACATCGAGGGTATTTGCAGAAAGATTTCGGAAAAAAGACGTACTGGAATGTATTGGTAAACAACACAAGGTACGTGCCGTTCTATTTACCTGCCTCATGTTTTGTGATTTTCGCTCCACATGCAGACAGTCACAGGGACACAGGCCGTACGTTCCCACTTCACCCACAGAAACTATTCTTTTTCCATGGTGTGCGCATAGCTGATGGGTTATGAAACACTCTTGTTGTTTTATTCATTAAAAGGACGGACCCATGGCCTCACAACGTACCATTCTCACTTCACGTCGGCTCGTGAAGGTTTTTGGCGAAGATGCCATGGAGTTTTTGCAAAATCTCGTCAGCTGTGACGTCAGTGGGGTCAATGCAGCATGCAGCAGTTTTGGCGCCCTTCTCACGCCTCAGGGTAAGATCCTCTGGGACTTCATTGTGTTCGCAGAGGAAAACACGAATGGCTTCCTGATTGATGTAAGCGCTGATGAACTGGATGCGTTTGCCAGGCGTCTCAGCTTTTACAAGCTTCGCGCCAAAGTGACTGTGGAACCTGTAGGTGAGACCACACATGTGATCGCAGAATGGGGAGATGAATTGCCAGCAGACAAACCGCGCGATCCTCGCCATCCTGATATGGGTGTACGTTATGTTTCTTCAGCAGACGTTGCAAAGACAGCCTCGGAAACTGCTTATCATGCGCACCGTATCAGGCTTGGCATTCCGCAGAGCGGGCTTGATTTTCAGCTGGCAGATGTATTTCCGCATGATACGGATATGGACAGTCTCAATGGAGTGGCTTTTTCCAAAGGTTGCTTTATCGGACAAGAGGTTGTTTCCCGCATGAAACACCGTGGCACTGCGCGCAAGCGTATCATCAAGGTTTCCGCAGGGAGTGCGCTGCCTGCCGCTGGCAGTGATGTTTTTGCCGGAGAAAAGAGCGTTGGAAAGATGGGTTCTTCTCAGGATACCAATGGGCTTGCACTGCTGCGCCTGGACCGGGTAAAAACTGCGCTGGATGCGGGCGTGCCGCTGACATGTGAGGGTGTTGCTCTGTCGCCTTCTGTTCAGGAGTGGGCAAGTTTCACCTGGCCTTCATATGATTAAGAGACACCGGCAGAAACCACCCCGACCTTGACGACTGGTTTGATTGACTAATGTGCGCTGAGCTTTCTTCATCTTCCCCACGTGCCTGGCAGCGAATGCTTTCTGGCAGAAGACTTAATCTTCTCGATCCGTCTCCGCTGGATGTGGAACTTTCTGATATAGCGCACGGCCTTGCGCGGGTTGCACGGTGGAACGGGCAGACGATTGGGGATCATGCATTCTCGGTTGCTCAGCACTGTGTGATGGTGGAACAGATTGCGCTGATACTTAAGCCTGATCTTGATATTCAATGGAGCATGGCAATCTTACTGCATGACGCACCTGAATATGTGATCGGGGATATGATCTCGCCTTTTAAAAACGTGATGGGGGGCACCTACAAGGCTGTTGAAGAGGGGCTGCACCACGCTATTCACAGAGCGTTTAATCTGCCTCCCGACCTGCCAGTCAGCATTGCCAGACTTTCCAAGAAGGCCGACATTATCAGCGCCTATCTGGAAGCAATCCATCTGGCGGGCTTCAGACAGGAAGAAGCTGACAGGATTTTCGGAAAGCCTGCAAAGGTTACAACGGAGCAACTGAACGCCTTGGCGGCAAGCATTGAGCCGCTGCCAACCAGAAATGCACAGGAGGCATTTCTGGCGCGGTTTACTGAGCTTAATGAAGCTCGCAGGACTGCCGGAGGTCGCTGATGTTGCATGTCTGTCCACTGTCCAGGCTGGAAGACACGTTAAGCTCGGCAAGCCCGAGCCATGTGCTTTCTCTCGTTTCTCCGGGAACAGAGGTGAACTTGCCTGCCAAGACAAAGCCTGCTCACCATCTGGTACTGAAGTTCAATGACATTGCGCAAGCGCGTGACGGTCTGCTTGCTCCCAACAGGACGCATGTTGAGCGAATGCTGGATTTTTCCCGTGATGTTGCGCACAAAGGCTCTTTGCTGGTGCATTGCTGGGCCGGTGTCAGTCGGTCTACAGCTGCTGCCTACGTCATCGCGTGTTCAACTTTGCCCAATACCGATGAACGTGCGCTTGCCCAACATTTGCGCAAGGTTTCGCCTGTAGCCACGCCAAATCCGCTGCTTATCTCTTTGGCAGACACACTTTTGCATCGAAATGGGCGCATGATACAATCGATCAATGAGCTTGGTCGCGGTGCAGACACCTTTGAGGGCAACCAGTTCTCTCTTGATCCTGCCGCACTTATTGAACTGGCATGACGGATACGGAGCAAACATTTATGAGCAATGCAGTGGAAACAGGAAGTTCAGCCCGACGCGGTGCTGACATGGAGCCTGTCCAGCTTGGCATTGGCCTGAGTGCTGTCATTGTTTCCGTAAAAGACAAAGTCCCCTTTGTTCTGACGGTGTCGCAAAAAGTGCCGGACGAGCTGCCTGGTTTGCCTTCCGGCCCGTTTGACCCTCGTGTGCACCGCACCTTTGAGCTGGGGCTGCGTGCGTTTGTTGAAGAACAGACTGCCCTTCATATTGGCCATGTGGAACAGCTTTACACCTTCGGTGATCGTGACAGGTATTCCTTGGCCAAGGTTGGTGAGCCGCATATGGTGTCTGTCGGCTATCTGGCCCTGACCCGTCAGACACCCGAATCTGAAAAGCTGCTTGCCAGACAAGGTGCCCGTTGGCGTCCGTGGTATGACTTTTTTCCCTGGGAAGACTGGCGTGGTGGTCGGCCGAAGATGCTGGAAGCAATCATCCACCCCGGCATGGGGGCCTTCAGTAAGGCGCCAGGTGACGAACCCGGGACCTTTCATGAACTGAGCCGTAAAGATCGTTACCAGCTCGCTTTTGGTGTGGGCTCCCTGAAATGGGATGAGGAACGTGTTTTGGACCGGTATGAGCTGCTTTATGGCTCCGGTCTTATGCATGAAGCCCTAAGGGACAAGCAGCCAACGGCACTGGAACGCGGTACTTTGCCTGACCTTGGCGAGGGCCTTGCCCACGATCATCGCCGTATTCTGGCAACCGCTCTTTCGCGACTGCGGGCAAAACTGAAGTACCGGCCCGTTGTCTTTGAGCTGATGCCACCTGAGTTTACCCTGACTGATCTGCAGCAGACGGTAGAGGCTATTTCTGGCCACCATATCCATAAACAGAATTTCCGCCGTCTGGTGGAAACAGGGCAACTGGTTAAGCAAACGGGAAGAACCTCAACTGCGACGGGCGGGCGTCCAGCGGCCCTTTATCGGTTCAGAAGAGACATTTTGAAGGAACGCCCTGCTCCGGGATTGCGCGTCAGTCTGCTTTGATTCACATTTTCGCTCTGAATAACGTGAGTTATCTACATTTTTTTGAGTTTTTTCTCAGCAAAATTTCATAGTACAAATGAACTTGTAGATTTATCAGAGAACCTTATAGTTAATCTTGTTAAGATTTTGAATGTGTTGATATCCTACAACCACACAGAGATATCACGGGTGTCGTTTCCTCCATGACGCCTTTTGTATCCTATGATTTTAGCCCACTGAATAATCCACCCAGACATGAAATAGCCCTGGTTTTTTGGTGGGTACCCTGCCTGCATATTAACCATATGCTGACTGCCAGCGGCGTGACTGTGGCACAAAATCTGAGGTTTTGGCGGGCTTAACTTTATATCAAGGTTAAAAGCGAAAAATGCACTTATCCGGAAAATTGACGGGTGGGGGTGTTTTATCGGGCTTCTTCATCCCGTCGATCCCAGAGTTTTTGGTTCCCTTTCAGGGACTGAGAAACGCTGAGTTTTGGGGCATTGATTTGGAGTAGATAGCATATGTCGGGCAATGGGATGAAGAAGGGTGCAGGACGCCGTGCTGTCCTCATGCACTTTAAGTACCCTGTTCTGGCTGCAGGGCTTGCAGTTGGAGCCTTTGCTGCGTCTCCAGTTGCGGTGCAGGATATTCCGGCACTTACCGGAAACCTTGATGAGGACACACCGCGGTGGATGCAGTTTGTCTCCGCGCGTGACAGCCACAAATTTGCAAAATATTTCTTGCTTCCTGAGAAGAAAACATCACAACGCCATGCGGTGAACCGCACCGGTAAAAGTGACATGCTCGTCACTACTCTGCCGAGCAGTGTTGTGGCCTTCATCCAGAATGCAGGTAAACCTAAAAGCTCCGATCGATTTGTTTCACAGTTGCCGAAGATGGCTTTCAACGGTCATTACGGTGGAGATGTGCTGGCTGGTCTTACTGACAATAATGGGCAGACTGACACTTCTCCTCTCGGCCTGGCAGCGCGCCGCGCAGCGCTGGCTGCCCGCAAACAGATTGCGCAAAAAACAGACAAACCAGAAGTGCTTTCCATCGCCAGGCAAAACGAAATTGCTTTGGCAACCGCTTATGCTCCGGCAACATCGAAGACCAACAAGGCCCCGTTTGATGCACTGCTGAGCAAACCTGAAGTTTCGATCACGCCTTCCGGAAAGCCAAGCCTTTCAAACAAGGAGCTGGCCTCATATTCTGAGAGCAATCCGCACTGGTGGTACATGCGCCGGTTGCCAGACTCTGTGAAGAACTCAAGGAAGGAAATGCGCTGCCTGGCTGAAGCGATCTATTTTGAAGCCCGCAGTGAGCCACGCGACGGGCAGATTGCTGTTGCACAGGTTGTGCTCAACCGCCTTAAGAACCCAGCTTACCCGAACACGGTGTGTGGTGTAGTTTATCAGAACAAGGGCATGAAGAACGCCTGCCAGTTCTCCTTCGCGTGTGATGGCATTCCAGAACGTGTTACTGAGGCCGGGCCCTGGGCCAGAGCCAGGAAGATCGCACAACAGATTGTAAATGGTGAAGTGAGCATTCCGGCTGTGGATGCCTCCACCCATTACCATGCAACCTATGTCCACCCGAACTGGGCATCCACCATGCAGCGTAAGAAGCGCATTGGCAGGCACATCTTCTACAAAACCTACCGAGGCGGGTGGAGCTAGAGCGTATTCCTCAAAAGTGACTCCGGGTTGCGGACAGGAATACGCAAGAACATAAGGAGTCAGAGTATGATGCGTGAACGCATGTGAACGTAACAGGCTCTCATCCGAAACCTCATATGTGATAGGAGTTTGGCAGCCTGGCCGCTCCGGTTTTTAACCCTGCACCAGCGCGTGGCTGATGCGGGGTTTCTTTGTGCGTTTGACAGCGCGTGCCTGCTTTACTCAATTTCCACGATGGTGCGCCCGCGCACCTGCCCTTTCAGCAGCCTGGCAGCACGTTCTTCGACATCTGTCAGCTTGATAGTCTCAGACAGGGTGTCCAGTTTTGCAAGGTCGAGATCTTGCACAAGACGGCGGTATGCCTGCTCGCGCAGGGCCATAGGTGCCATAACGGAGTCCACACCGAGCAGAGCTACACCGCGCAGGATGAGTGGCATGACGGAGGCTGGCAGGTCCATACCCTGGGCCAGACCGCAAGCAGTAACAGCGCCGCCGTATCTGGTCTGCGCCAACAGGTTTGCAAGTGTATGGCTGCCCGCTACATCAACAGCCCCTGCCCAGCGTTCTTTGCCAAATGGCCTACCCTTTTCAACCAGCTCTGCACGGTCCAGAACTTCGGTAGCACCGAGGCTTTTCAGGAAATCTGCTTCTTCTGTGCGCCCGGTGAAAGCTATAGTCTCAAAACCGAGTTTGGAGAGCAGGCTGATGGCAACAGAACCAACGCCGCCAGACGCACCTGAGACCGCGACCGGGCCATGATCCGGGGTCAGTCCGTATTTCTCCAGCGCCATCACACAGAGCATGGCGGTGTAACCTGCTGTACCAATGGCAGCGGCACGAGGGGCAGAGATTTCTTCCGGGCGATGCAGAAGGCATTCGGACTTCAAGCGGGCGACCTGCGCATACGCGCCTGTGTGGACTTCACCAACACCATAGCCGTTGAGGAGGACCTGATCACCTGGATTAAAGCGAGCGCTTTCGCTGGTGAGTACCTCGCCAACCACGTCGATGCCCGGCACCATCGGAAACTTGCGGGTGATGCCCGGTGTGCCTGCCAGTGCCATTCCATCCTTATAGTTGATGGTAGTGTGCGTTACTTTCACCGTCACGTCTCCTTCTGAGAGCTGATCAACGGTGACTTTGTTCCACCTGGCAGGCAGTGGTTTGCGGCCACTTTCATCTGCTTCAATCCAAAGGGCATTAAATTCGCGCATGGCCAATCCTTCCTGAAAATTTTTGTTGCATGAAAGCTGGCAGAAGGCTGGCCATAAGGCAAGGAAATAACTCCAGGCAGTATTGCGGGTAACACACTGACAAGCCTGGATAGTTTATCCAATAGGTGTCCTACGCAGGTCTGGCTGCCAGGAAGGACCCGTTCTGGTGGGAGAAGAATACGATGCCGAGCAGTGTTCCCATAAAGCACGTAGCGAACATCACAGCGACCAGACCTGACGTTTGCGGCACGGAGGAAAGCCATAGGAGGCCCATGGTGACAGCAAAGATCAGCATGGACATTTCTGACATCGGCAATGCGATGTAAAACGTGATAGTGATGGAACGGGCAATGTAGACGACGGAGAGCTTATACTGCTTAGGCCAGCGTGCCCCCAAAGCACCGCAGGACATGGAACTGACGTTGTTGAACAGGCCAAACGAAACCAGTTCCCAGGCACCAACGGAGACATCAAACCCTGACCTACGATGAAGGTTGGCATGTGTATGGTAATGAAAGCCACAGACGAAAAAGCCGAAAATCAGCAGAACGTAATCTCTGGTTCTGAAGACCAGACCCAATGTCTGAGAAAGGGTCATATTGTCCTGCGGACTGGCAGAGCTGTCAGCTGCCGGGGCAGAGGGGAGTAGTCAGGTTTAATCCCATTTGCCGTTTTGAATAATTGAAGGTACTCAGGTCACCCATCAGCAATTGAAATGAGTTTTGTCCTTAAGGTATTTTACCTTAATGCATCTTCAGATTTAAACACCGGCATATGTACGGATACTAATATATTTCAATTTTCTAACGAACCCTGCGGAGTCTCTTGACTTTGATTTCGGCCTTGACCTAATTCTCCCGTCTACATTTAAGGGCTGACCATGACCTACTCATTTTCTTTTGGAAAAACACTCACTGCAGGCTTGCTTGCCTTTGCTGTAAGCGCACCTTTGCCTGCGTCTGCAAGCGATGATGTACAGAGTCAGACTGAGCTGACCGAGCGCGTTGAAAAGCATGCGCCTGCCAAGGAGCTTTACATCAAAGACCGTCCGATCCTTGGCTGGAAGATCATTGGTAACAAACTGGCAGACCTGCCAGATGCGATCCGTGGCCCGCTTGGTTCTGTGGATACCACCGGCTATGATGATGCTTACATCGCAAAGAACGTCGGTTCTGTTGTAGCCCTGCAGATGAGCAACTCCGGTCCTGATTTTTACGTGATTGGTAAACAGAGCTTTACCTCCGGATATGAGATGGTTGGTCTGGACGAAGTGGCTGCCAGGAACACCCGACTTATAAAGCGCCTGGAAATGGCCCCGGAAGTGCTGGCGTTGTTTAACGCAAAAGACGCTGGCCTGACCGGCGCGCTAAAAACCGTTCCTGTCGAGATGGTTCGCATGTCTGCTATCGGCTATGCGCAATCTTCGGAAGTGACCATCCGGTCTCCATGGGGCACACAGACCAAACCCGCTGATCAGGATGGTTTTCTCCTGTTCGATACTGGTGAGAACCAATACTACATGGTCAATCAGGGCGCTGATGGTAACCCGGCCAGCTACGTCCCTGCCAGGTAATACCCTTTCTATTTTCAATTGATTTGAGCCAGGCACTTTCCAGGTAGGTGGAAATACCTGGTCACTGTTATTTGTACCCTATATTTTAAGATAATTAAGTCGTTACTAAGTAAGTCTAATTCGAGTTCAAACGCATCAATCACATGCATCCCGCAAAAGAATAGGTTGTCGACGTAAAGTAAGAGGTTTATAAAACTCAAAATGAGCATAAGGGTTTACATCGGCTTTCTAGCTGTGTTTTCACAGGCCGATTATACTCATATTGAGTACAATCCGGTTTCGGACCGGCAGAATAGAGGATAGCGCATGTCCGCCGCGACTACATACGCTGAAACAGACGGCCTTGCTGTCAATGAGATTGCTGCTGGCATTGATGGTGCTGCTGTTCGGATCAGTGCACCGGCTCACAAACAATACCCCCCTTTGGAGCGTCCGGACCTTGCCTACACACCTGAGGTCGCAGAAGCGACAGCGGAAGCCTATGAAAAGGTGAAGGATTTCATTCCTGCGATTGAATGGGCAGCTCTCGCTCCGTTGATTTTTGCAATCAACAAGGTAAAGAAAGAGCGCGACGCCGTCATTCTGGCACACAATTATATGACACCGGATATTTTCCACGGTGTCGCTGATATTGTTGGCGACAGTTTACAGCTGGCGAAAGAAGCTGCGAAGACTGAATCTCAGGTTATTGTTCAGTGCGGCGTGCACTTCATGGCAGAGACCTCCAAGATCCTGTCTCCGGAAAAGACCGTGCTGATCCCCGATATGGATGCGGGCTGCTCACTTGCAGAATCCATCACAGGTGCAGATGTTCGCAAGCTGCGCGAAGCCAATCCGGGTGTTCCGGTCATCACGTATGTAAACACCTCCGCTGATGTAAAGGCTGAGTGCGATATCTGCTGCACCTCTTCCAACGCGGTTCAGGTTGTTGAAGCCATGGGCACGGACAAGGTGCTGCTGATCCCCGATCAGTACCTGGCAGCGAATGTGAACAACCAGACCGATGTGGATGTGCTGACCTATGCTGGTTCCTGCGAAGTGCATGAGCGCTTTACGGCTGAAGAACTGCGCGACTACCGTGCCATCGACCCGGGCGTAAAGATTATCGCGCATCCTGAGTGCCCACCGGAAGTTGTTGCGGAAGCCGATTTTGCCGGCTCAACCTCTCACATGATTGATTGGGTGAAGAACAACAGCCCTGAGAAGGTGGTGATGATCACCGAATGCTCAATGGCGGACAATGTTGCATCCTCTACTCCGGGTGTGAACTACATCCGCCCCTGCAACCTGTGCCCGCACATGAAGCGCATAACGCTCACCAAAATTCTGGACTGTTTGCTCAACATGTCCGGTGAAGTGATTGTTGGTGAAACTGTGGCAGATCGTGCTCGTGCTTCCGTAGAACGCATGATCAACTTGAAGAATTAGAGGCTTTCGTGTAGCTGGCATACTGAAAAGTATTCAGGGCATCCTGCTGCCTTTACGGAAGCGGGAGGTTTGGATAAGGTCCACATAAGTCTGGAATAATCTCTGAAATGTCTCAGTTCGGTTCTTCTCTCGCCCCTGCTGTTGCTCTGAACGGCGTAGATGATGTTGTTATCTTAGGTGGGGGCCTTGCTGGCCTGTTTTGTGCGCTCAGGCTTGCGCCACGGCCAGTGACCATTGTAACCAATGCCCCAATTGGCGGTGGCAGCTCTTCCGCATGGGCGCAAGGCGGTATTGCTGCGGCTGTGGCCGAGGGTGACCACCACTCTGCCCACACACAAGATACGCTGGTAGCAGGCGATGGCATTTGCGAAGAAGCCATTGTTGAAAGCATGACACGCGAAGCGTCTGACCGCATTCATGATCTGCTGGGTTATGGCGTACCCTTTGACAAAGATCTTGCAGGCAAGCTTGCCCTTTCCCTGGAAGCTGCCCACTCCAGCCACCGTGTGGTGCGTGTTCGTGGTGACATGGCTGGTGAAGGCATTATGCGTGCGCTTGTGGATGCAGTTTACAAGACGCCGTCTATCCGCACCATTGAAGGATACATTGGCTGTCAGCTTATCACTGAAGGTCGGTATGTCACTGGTATCACTGCGCGTCGCCGTGGTGGCACGCAGCGCATTACCATTCCTGCGAAGGCTGTTGTGATGGCTTCCGGTGGTGCTGGACATCTTTACTCAACAACCACTAATCCCGGTGAGGCCAACGGACAAGGCCTTGCCATGGCTGCCCGGGCAGGGGCGCTGGTCTCTGATGCTGAATTTGTTCAGTTCCATCCGACAGCTCTTAATGTTGATCAGGACCCCGCCCCGCTCGTAAGTGAAGCGATCCGCGGTGAAGGTGCGATCCTCGTCAACAAAGACGGTCATCGCTTTATGGATGGCACCCATCCTGATCTTGAACTGGCGCCTCGTGATGTTGTTGCACGCGCGATCCATACAGAAGTTGCGGCTGGCCGTGGGGCCTTTCTGGATTGCCGGGAAGCCATTGGGGCAAGCTTCCCTGAGCATTTTACCCGCGTTTACGCAGCCTGTAAGAAGGCTGGTATTGATCCGGTCAATGGTCTGATCCCTGTTGCTCCGGCAGCGCACTACCACATGGGCGGTGTGCTGACCGATGCTTCTGGCCGTACCTCTGTTGACAACCTATGGGCGGCCGGTGAAGTTGCCTCGACCGGTGCACATGGCGCCAACCGTCTGGCGTCCAACTCCTTGCTTGAAGCTGTTGTATTTGCAGCTCGCATTGCAGAAGACATTCAGGCTCTCATGCCCCATCACCGCGTACATGCATGGGCAGAAATTGATGACAGCGAAGATCAGGCCTCCAGGCGCAATCTGCAGGAGCGTGCTGTTGTTTCGATGGTCAGAGCTGCCATGTCCCGCCATGTTGGGGTGGTGCGTGATGCGGAAGGGTTGAAAAGGACACTTGCACGCCTGCAGAACGCTGAAACGCTGTGCCACCGCGACTCCATTCTCAACATGGTGATTGCAGCCAAGCTGATTACAGGTTCCGCTCTGCTTCGTGAAGAAAGCCGTGGTGGTCATTTCCGCTCTGACTTCCCGCAGAAGGCGGAGGCGGCCAGGCGTTCCTTCGTGAAACTTGCTCAAATTGAGAAGCTGGCGATCGAGACTGCTGCCAGTGATGTTGGCCAGAAGGCCGCAGAAGAGGACGATATGTTATGAGACGCCGGCCTTCTTTGCCCGCGCTTTCGCTGATCATGGTTGATGATGCCGTCAAAGCCGCCTTGCTTGAGGACTTTGGCCGTGCAGGTGACATCACCTCGCAAGCGACCATTCCAGCTAATACTGTAGCTATTGGCGTGATTGCTGCTCGTAAAGACGGTGTTCTGGCTGGCATTGATCTGGCTCTTTCTGCATTTCGTCAGGTTGATCCTACTCTTGATGTTACCGTGCTTGCGCAGGACGGGGATAAGTTGGAGCCGGGCACCCTCATCGCCCGCATTCATGGACCTGCTCGCGCACTACTGGAAGCGGAGCGCGTGGCCCTGAACTTTCTGAGCCATCTTTCGGGCATCGCGAGCACTACGAACGCATTTCAACGCAAAATTTCACATACCAACGCAAAAGTGGTCTGCACCCGCAAAACCACTCCGGGGCTGCGTAGTTTCGAAAAGTATGCAGTGCGTTGCGGCGGCGGCATGAACCACCGTTTTGGGCTGGATGATGCAATCCTGATCAAGGACAATCACATCGCCATTGCAGGCGGTGTTATCCCCGCGATTGAAAGCGCCCGTGCCTTTGCCGGACACCTTGTGTGCATTGAAGTTGAGGTGGATACACTGGAGCAGCTTAAGGAAGCACTGACCGCAAAACCTGATGTGGTGATGCTGGACAATATGGGGCCTGATCTTCTGGCGCAGGCGGTTAAAATCAATAGGGGGCAGGCCGTGCTGGAAGCCTCTGGTACGATTACGCTTTCGACCATTCAGGCGGTGGCGGAATCCGGCGTTGATATCATCTCGTCCGGCTGGATCACACACTCAGCTCCAACTCTGGATCTGGGTCTCGATATCGAGACTGGTTAGAACATCGAGTATTTGATAAGTAAAAATGGAAAAGGCCCGATCTGACGACCGGGCCTTTTCCTGTTCTGACTTTATCCGGCAGTTTACATGTTTGGGTAGTTCGGGCCGCCTGTGCCTTCCGGAACGGTCCAGGTGATGTTGCCGTTCGGGTCTTTGATGTCACAGGTCTTACAGTGAACGCAGTTCTGAGCGTTGATCTGGAAGCGTGGCTGCTTGCCATTTTCTTCCACCCACTCATACACACCAGCGGGACAATAACGGTTCGAAGGCCCATCATAAACGTCGTGCTCTGAAAGCTTTTGCAAGGTTTCATCACGCAGCTTGAGATGGATCGGCTGGTCTTCCTCATGGTTGGTGTTGGAGAGGAAGACAGAGGACAGCTTGTCGAAGGAGATCTTACCGTCAGGTTTAGGGTATTTGATTTTCTTGCAGTCCTTCGCAGGCTTCAGGCTCGCAGCATCGGTTTTGCTATGCTTCATGGTGCCAAAGAAGGAGAAGCCCATCAGCTCGCTGGTCCACATATCCAGACCGCCGAAGACCATGCCCAGAAGGCTGCCGAACCTGGTCTGCAAAGGTTTTACATTACGTACCTTCCACAGATCCTTACCAATTTCGGAATTACGCCATGCGCTGTCAAACTGATCCAGCTCTTCGTTTGCTTCACCTCGGCCCAGCGATTCAACAACCATATCAGCAGCCAGAATGCCGGAGAGCACAGCGTTGTGAGAGCCTTTGATGCGCGGTACGTTGACAAAGCCAGCCGAACAGCCAATGAGAAGGCCACCGGGAAAAGACAGCTTCGGTACGGACTGATATCCCCCTTCGTCGATGGCACGTGCACCGTACGAAATGCGCTTTCCACCCTCAAAGACGTCCTTTACACTCTCATGGGTCTTGAAGCGCTGGAACTCATCGAACGGTGAGATATACGGATTCTGGTAGTTGAGGTTCACAACAAACCCGACAGCAACCTGATTGTCTTCCAGATGATACAGGAAAGACCCGCCCTGGGTTTTGCCGTCCAGCGGCCAGCCCATGGAGTGCTGAACCAGACCCGGCTTGTGCCTGGATGGGTCTACTTCCCACAACTCTTTAATACCAATACCGTATTTCGAATGATCACTGTCACGGTCAAGGTCGAACTTGTCAATCAGCGTCTTTGCGATCGAGCCACGAACCCCCTCAGCTATCAATGTGTATTTGCCGAGCAGAGCCATGCCACGCATGTAGCCGTCTTTGTGAGAACCATCACGCGCAATGCCCATATCACCCGTTGCAACGCCGATCACTTTGCCTGAACCGTCATAAAGCACTTCAGCAGCTGCAAAGCCCGGGTAGATTTCCACTCCGAGCGCTTCTGCTCTTTCTGCAAGCCAACGACAGACATTGCCCAGAGATACAATGTAATTGCCATGGTTATTCATGAGCTTAGGCATCAGGAAGTTCGGCAGACGAAGGGAGCCCGCAGGGCCAAGAAGGTTGAAATGATCAGCTGTCACAGGCGTCCTGATCGGTGCACTTTCGTCCTCGCGCCAATCAGGGATCAGGCGATCAATGCCAATCGGATCAATCACAGCGCCAGACAGAATATGAGCGCCAACTTCAGAGCCTTTTTCCAGCACTACGACGGAAATTTCCTCTCCCTTCTCCGCAGCTTGCTGCTTGATCCGGATTGCCGCTGCCAGACCTGCAGGCCCGCCACCCACAACCACAACGTCGAATTCCATGGATTCGCGGGCTGCCGGAGTTTCCCCTTCAGACATATTATTCTCCCTCTACACTTTATCCACTTCATTTCGCGTCAAATGATGTGGCAGCGCATTATTTTCCAGCACCTCAAGTGTCAAAACTTTATTTACTCTCTGTGTAAATGAGCGGATACTATAGCGCAATGCGTTTTAAGGCGCATTCCGTCTGGTACCCCGACAAAAAAACTGTCTACACCTAAGGAATTATTGTAATTTCCCCAGGTTAACGTGAACCTCTTTACACCGTTCCCCATTGAGTCAGCTCATTCTCGTTTTTCTATTGGACAGTTGCGCTTTCATAATGAATATAGGGCGGATCGGGCTGTTGCCCATCCATGGTGCATTGCAAAAGAATTATTCCCTTTCGCCTGTACTGACCTGTGTGCCACAACCAGTAAATGTCTATGTCTGAAGTTCCTGTCGCAAATGCCGCCGAGCTGGCGGCTTATCTGGAGTTTTTAAGCACTGCCGGCGTCGACTGTGCGCTGGAAGATGCTCCGGCGGACCGCTTTGCACAAACGCGGAGCCTGATGGAAAAGCAGGTGCAGACGCGCTCTGCTCCACAGCAAAATATCGCACCAGCCAGCTCGTTCAGCGCACCGGAGCCAACTCCACCAAAGTCTGAAAGCCTCAGCGTTTCTCCTGCCGAGATGGCTCGAAACCTGCGCGAGAAAGGTGTTTCGCCAGATGCCAGGCAGGAAGCCAGGAAGATTCTGGAACGGCAGCGTACTGCCAGGGAAGCGGCTGTAACCACGTCTGCGTCAATTACGGCGACGGATAAGAATGCTGTTATTCCGAATGCAGAAACAGTCGGTTCTGCCAGAAGAGCGGCGGGTTCAGCGCAGTCACTTGATGAGTTACGCAGGATCCTTGCCGGGTTTGAAGGCTGCAATTTGCGACTGACCGCAAAGAACCTCGTGTTTGGAGATGGCAGTTCCAAAGCACGCATCATGTTTGTGGGGGAAGCGCCGGGACGCGAAGAGGACATTCAAGGCGTGCCATTCGTGGGGCATTCGGGCCATCTGCTGGACCGGATGCTTAAAGCTGCCGGACTTGATCGTTCAATGGTTTACATTGCCAACGTGGTTCCATGGCGTCCGCCGGGAAACCGCACGCCTACCCCGCATGAGACGGAGATTTGCCGCCCGTTTATTCTCCGTCAGATAGAACTGGTTGATCCTGAGATTGTTGTATTCCTTGGAGCAGCTTCTGCCAAGACGCTCAGCGGCGCCCGTGATGGTATTCGCAAGTTGCGCGGAAAATGGCTGAGTTATGGTCTGGAGGGCACTCAACGCAAGGCAATTGCAACTTACCACCCCGCCTATCTTCTGCGCAGTCCGGCGGAGAAAAGATTTGCCTGGCGAGATATGCTCCATATCCGTGCCGAGCTTGAAACAAACGAGTAATTCACACCGTTCTGATCAAACTCTCTTAATTCTCAAGGTTTAGATTTGTTATAAGGATCACACTGTTACGTTTTCTTGCCTAATTTGGCGTTTCTTTTGGCGTGTTCTCTTTTCTCCTGACGATTGCTGCCTATATTGGATGAAGTTATCAGCCCAACGACATACAAGCTATCGATACAAAGGAGTTTTTTAAGTTGTTGAACAAGCTGCGCAGCTACCTTCCGGGTAAGTGGGGCCAAGTAAGACCTGTCGTTCCCGTCGTTCGTTTGAATGGTGCTATTGGAGCTTCATCCACATTGAAGTCAGGTTTGAACCTGAGCAGTGTTGAAGACGCGCTGGAAGCAGCCTTCAGCTTTAAGGAAGCTCCGGCGGTTGCCTTGTCCATCAACTCACCTGGCGGATCGCCGGTTCAGTCTCATCTGATCTTCAAACGCATTCGTCAGCTGGCTGATGAAAACAACAAGCAAATTCTTGTTTTTGTAGAAGATATTGCTGCATCCGGTGGCTACATGCTTGCACTGGCTGGTGATGACATTATTGTTGATCCATCCTCTATCATCGGGTCCATTGGCGTCGTATCTGCTGGTTTTGGCTTCACTGAATTTCTTGAAAAAACGGGCGTTCAGCGCCGTGTTTATGCCAGCGGAGACAAGAAGGTCACGCTGGACCCGTTCTCACCGGAAGTTGAAGAGGACATTGCGCACCTTAAAACATTGCAGCACGAAATCCATGAGATGTTTATCGACTTGGTGAAAAGCCGCCGCGGTGATGTGCTGAGCGATGATGAAAGTCTGTTTTCCGGCTTATTCTGGGCTGGAGCCAAAGCGCGTGACCTCGGCCTTGTCGATGGTCTGGGCGATCTTCACTCCACGATCAGTGAGCGGTACGGGAAAGAAACCAAAGTGAAATTTGTTGGCATCAAAAAGCGCTTTCTCAGTCGGCTCATTCCTGGTGCGGACCTTCAGGGCGGTTTGAGCGAAGCTGCTGTCACATTACCTGCTGCAACACTTGCAACCCTGGAAGAAAAAAGCCTTTGGGCAAAGTTTGGTCTTTAAGTAATTTCCATAGAATTACCAAATTTGCCCGAGAGGGCAATGCTTCACATAAGCGATGGAAGGATAGTGCAGATGACTGAAGTATTAGGAACTGTTGCTTTGATTGCAGGTGGATATGCTCTTTACAAAGCCGTAAAGAAAGAAATTTCCAACATGGCACTCGAAAAACAACCTGCCTACGCAACTGCTCGCAAACGCCCGGTTGATCCCGAGTATACGCGCCTGATTAAAGATCCATCCACTGGCAAATATCGCCCTGCAAGCAACTACTAAGGGCTCTGTCGGCGTCGTGAGAAGTGCCCGCGTGACGTATGATATGCGGGCCTAGGGCTGTTAAGTTTGCATGTATTGCTCAGTTAACAGGAATAGACTGTGCGCTTGAAAACCAATTCTGAGGATTCCAGTTTGATTTTATCGTCCGAAGATTTCGATCTGCCGGGCCTGTATTGTAATTTTCCAGAAAGTAGAGGTACATGGCATGATCTATGCCGGGTGAGTTCTCTCCGTTTACTCCTAAACAGGAATCTGGATAGTTAAAATAGCAGCCGTCAACAATGCCGTCTGGATCATTTCGTGGGTCAGGAAACCCGCCATATTTGGCGTAAACGTCAGTGTACATTTCATTGATCCAACTGACATGGCCTTTCTCAAGCTGCTTGTCATCCTTTCCGATTGCTGCATCATTATCCCAATAGGTTTGGTATTGCAGTTTCATGATTGAGCTGCGCTGAGCAATTGGCGTTGTTGTGCTGGATAGCTGATTGATGGCGCAGCCATAACTGTCAATCTGGCACAGACTTTGGCTCATGCTGCTCAACGGCACCCCATCCGGTACCCTCTGCAGATGTTCATGGAGCATGGCAACCATGTCCTCAGTGAAACCCTTTTTCATATAGGCTGATTTGTATTTGCCAAATTGATTGGGGCCTGATCCATTTGCGTTCTGAACGCCTTCCAGGAATGTAAATCGGCGAAACTGAGCTGACGTATTTACCGGTGCAATCGAGTGTGCAGTGCCATGCCATGGATGTCCGTTTACTGGCCCTGGTTCTGCTGATAGCCTCGTTATTCCGCCCAGTGTTCTTTTCTGTTCCCTGACCCGGTCATTCAGATAAACCTCATACTCCTGGCCCTGAACACCTAGTGAGGGGGCATCAAAATAGTAGGATGCGAAGACCATTTTCCCGGCGGCAAGATGGTTTGCATGGAATATGCCAAAGCTGGGCCACCTGGATTTGTCTCCGTCCTGCCCTTCCTGTGAGAATTGCGTGAAGTAATCCAATAATTGCCGGAGGACTGGCTCTGTAATGAGCAGGTTTCCGTTTGTGTCCTGCCAGTCAAATGAAAACGCAGTGGTGTAAAGGTATTGCGGTGCTTTCGGCGTGTTCCAGAAATAATAGCGGGTGATAATGCCAAAATTTCCTCCACCGCCTCCACAAAGGGCCCAGAACAGGTCGGGGTGTTTCACCGGAGAGACTTTCTCATAGATTTCCGGGGTTTGAGACCCTTTGGGCATGATGACCACGTCCACCGCTGACAGATAGTCAACGGTCAGCCCAAAGGCCCGGGAGAAGAGGCCGTATCCCCCGCCTGTTATGTGTCCACCCAATCCCACTGAATAACAGCTGCCAGCAGGCAGGGTCGTATCAAACATGTTGTTGAACATACGATACATATCCCAGTTTCCATATCCGACATCTATATAATACCCGTAGTCTGGATCACTTCCGATGCCGCGAAGCCCGGTCAGATCGATGATGTACTTTGTGCCCGCGTTATAAACGAAGTTCTCGTAGCAATGGCGACCACAGGTGATTTGCAGTTCGCATGCTTTTGCTCCTGACGCAATCACCTCTCTCCAGGCGGCTGTCACTTCTGCAGCAGAGGCAGGGGCGTAGACCCGTTCCAGATTTGGCGCATACCAACGGCGGTCAAACCCTTGACGATCACTCAGGACAGGCAGGCGGGACTTCACCATCGGTACTCTCTCCAGCTATATGCAGACGACAATGTCTCTGACACTTAATAAGCTTTTTATCGGGCAAAATATCCTTGATATTGTGGGGTCCGACGTTACGCCAAAGCACTGCTGTGCCTCCGGTGCTGACCAGGGGAAGAGTATGCCGCTTTACTCACCGTCTTTTTCACAGAGTATCTTTGATTTTGCAGGAATGCTTGACCTTCTTTGTTTGACGTGGCACCTGTGCCTCAACTTGGATTTTGCGCCGTTTCGGTGCAGACATTTTGGATTTTCAGGAAACACTCCCATGTCTAGTGAAGCCGTTCCGGCACATATGCAGCCGACCAAGTCCTTTCAGGGTCTTTTGATGACCCTCCAGAGATTCTGGGCCGACCAGGGCTGCATTATTGTGCAGCCTTATGACATGGAAGTCGGCGCGGGTACGTCCCATCCCTCAACAACGTTGCGTTCTCTTGGGCCTCGTCCATGGAAAGTGGCGTATGTGCAGCCATCACGCCGTCCTGCCGATGGCCGTTATGGCGAAAACCCAATGCGTTTGCAGCACTACTATCAGTTTCAGGTTATGCTAAAGCCCTCGCCTGAAAACCTTCAGGAAATGTATCTGGCTTCCTTACGTGCAATCGGCATCGACACAGACATCCATGACATTCGTTTCGTTGAGGATGACTGGGAAAATCCGACACTGGGCGCATGGGGCCTTGGTTGGGAATGCTGGTGTGATGGAATGGAAGTTTCCCAGTTCACATACTTCCAGCAGGTCGCCGGTTTTGAATGTAAGCCGGTTGCCGGTGAGCTGACGTATGGTCTTGAGCGCATTGCCATGTATGTTCAGGGTGTCGATAACGTTTACGACCTGAACTTCAACGGTCTGGAAGGCGACGAGAAAGTTACTTATGGCGATGTATTCCTGCAGGCTGAGCAGGAATACTCCCGTCACAACTTCGAGCATTCCGATACCGAAATGCTGTTCCGTCACTTCGCGGACCATGAGCGTGAGTGTAAGCGACTGCTGGCAGTTAGTGCGGAAATTATGGAAAAAGCCGGCGATAGTCTGCAGAAGATCGTTATGCCAGCCTACGATCAGGCTCTGAAATGCTCCCACGTATTCAACCTGCTTGATGCACGGGGAGTAATTTCTGTAACCGAGCGCCAGAGCTATATTCTGCGCGTTCGGGAACTTTCCAAAGCTTGCGGTGCAGCCTTCCTGCAGACTGAAGCTGGCGGTGTCGGCTACAAAGGCTGATACACGCCTGCATGCTGAGTTTAATGTGCCGGGGCAGACCTGTCTTGGCACATTATGTTGTTGTCCTGACAATGCAGACTTGATCGTTTACGTGTCCTGATCTAAAGCCGCTGTCCTCTTTTCGGGATACGCAATAGGCTCCTTGAATGATACCTGCTGATAATCAGTAGGTTTTCAGGAATGCAATCAAACAGATATTTTCATAAGTGATATCCTGTTTGATTTGCAAATCACTCCCTGGTTACCAGCTGCCTGCGTCTCTATGCGCTGATCCAAACTGGGGTGCATTCGCGGAGTTTTTTATTCCATGACTGTTGAAAATACCGATGCACACGAAGATGGCAATGCAGCTGCCTCTTCCCTGCCTCCAACCGAGATGACAGCTCAACCATCACCCACGCAAAACCTGAGTGATGAGCAGATAGCCAGTGCGATTGTTTCGCGGTTGAGCCGCGATGACAAACTGGCCATGCGAGACGGCGACCAAGCCTTCTGGCCTGGTGTTCGGGAGATGATGAAGGGGGGGGCTCAATCTGGCCCATGGGCAGCCGGTGCGTTACCTGAGCATCATTTGCCGGGCATTCATTATACAGAAGGGTCTCGTGGGATCGTGCTGAAAGGGGCAACCACGTTTCCTGCAGTGATCGCAAGAGCGGCAACCTTTGATCCTGAACTGGAAGAAAGGATCGGGGCAGTCATCGGGTATGAGATGCGGGCTTTCGGTGGAACGTTGTTTGGCGGTATACCGCTTAACCTGATGCGCCATCCCGCATGGGGACGGGCGCAGGAGTCTTATGGCGAAGACAGTTTCCTGATCGGCGCGATGGGATCAGCTCTCGTTCGCGGTGTTCAACAACATGGCATGGCGTGCATCAGGAACTTCGCTCTTGCATCCATGGAGCACTCCAAGCTTTCGCTGAATGTTACCGTGGGCCAGCGGGCTCTCTATGAGATGTACCTCCCCCACTTCAGAAAGGCCGTTGAGGCAGGTGCATCGGCTGTTATGACATCCTATAGCTGTATTAATGGCGAGCTTTGCGGACACAATAAAGAGCTTCTAAATCAACTGCTGAAAATCGATTGGGGGTTTAAGGGGTTTGTGCTGAGCGACTTCCTGTTTGGCATTCGCAATGCGAGGGAAGCTGCTCTTGCAGGCGTTGATCTGGAGATGCCGTTCCAGTTACATTTTCACCAGAATTTGTCTGGACTGCTTGATGAGGGAGAGATACCTGAAGCAGCTTTGGATGACGCCTGTTACCGGCTTATCCTGCAACAGCTCAAAGTGCTGCGAAAAGGCAGTTATGAGAAAAAACGAATTGGCAGCTCCGAGTTCCGGTCAGTTGCACAGGAAGCGGCAGAAAAATCTGCTGTTCTCCTGAAGAATGAAGGTGGCTTTCTGCCCCTTAAGGGCATTCAAAGCATTGGTGTTATTGGTCGTTTAGCAAGTGTCGCGAATACAGGAGACAAAGGAACGAGTGACACACAACCGACACATATCACTACGCCCCTTGCGGGCCTTCGTTCCTATTACAAACACAAGGTCGACATCTGGCAGGACAGAGGGCAAAACATAAATCGCGCCCTCCAGATCGCAAAACGCGCCGATGCCGTTGTGCTGGTGGTGGGCAATGACCATAGCCGTGAAGGTGAATGTGTTTCCGCTGATCTGGCAGCACGCTTTCATGAGGTTCTGCCTCAACCCCGGAACCGCGAAGAAGCGAAAATTGCCTCGCAGTTCCTGCGTGCGTTTGGCGGTGGTGGTTCTGTGGGGAAAGGGGAAGCTTCTGAAAGGGCAAAGGATGGCTACGGTTCGGGAGATCGTGAAAGCCTGCGCTTACCCCCGCATGATGTTGAATTGATCAAACAGGTTTGCGCTACCAATTCCAATTGTGTCGTCGTTGTCATGGGTGGCGGCACCATCCTTATGAACGAATGGCAGGATAAGCCGGCAGCTATTTTGCTGCATTGGTACCCGGGGATGGAAGGCGGAACCGCGCTTGCCCGCATTCTTTCCGGTGAAGTGTCGCCCAGTGGCAAGCTGCCGTTTGTCATTCCACGGCGAGAGAGTGACTTGCCTGACTTTGACCGCAATGCGCGCAAAGTGATCTATGATCTTTGGCATGGATACAGGAAACTGGACAAAGATGATGTTACACCGGCGTATCCATTTGGATTTGGTCTGAGCTACACGCAGTTCCATTATTCCGAGCTTGTTGTTACGCCGCCAAATGAGCTTATGACAGGTAGCATTGAGGTTGTGTTCTCCATCACAAATATCGGGCAAGTCGAGGCTGAAGAGGTTTCGCAGGTTTATATTGCTCCTAAGGGATCAGCAGCAGAGCGTGCGAAACAGGAGCTGAAGGGCTTCCAACGTCTGCCTGTTCCAGCTGGCGAAAGCAGACAGGTGACTGTCTCTATCCCGATTGAGGAACTCGCGATATTCGATAGTGAGCGCAACCAGATGGTGGTTGAACGCATCCTCTACGAGGTGATCGTCGGCAGCTCCAGTCAGGACCCCAACAGCTTGCGAGTGGAACTCAACCTGTTTGGCGAACTCAATGAAGCTACTGAGGAACCTGCGTAAACGGGACCAGTTTGTCTCAGTACTGCGAAATCTGATGCAAGACAGATGTTCACACCCCTGTTGATTGGTTGTGCCCGACTTTTTTTTGCTCAATTACTGTTCTGCGCTGCCTATTGGGGGTGACATTGCCCTTGAGTGTTGCTAGGCACTATCCACCTTAGAAATTCGCAATTGATTGACCAGTTAAAGGCGTCGTTCACCAATGCCAGATCTTCTCCTCGAACTCTTCAGCGAGGAAATTCCTGCCCGCATGCAGCGTCGTGCGGCTGAGGATTTGAAATCCCTCCTGACCAATGCTCTTCTTGATGCAGGTGTAACTTACGAAGGCGCGAAGGCTTATGCCACTCCCCGCCGCCTGACGCTGCACATTGCCGGCCTGCTTGCAGGCTCCAAAGCAACCCGCGAAGAGCGGAAGGGGCCGCGCGTTGGCGCCCCTGAGAAAGCACTGGCCGGTTTTCTGCGCGGCGCAGGCCTTTCTTCTATTAACGAGGCTGAAGTTCACAATGACCCGAGAAAGGGTGATTTTTACGTCGCTGTGATCGAAAAACCAGGGCGTAAGACCGAGGATATTGTTGCTGACGTGATGCCGGACATCATTCGCAACTTCCCCTGGCCAAGATCTCAGCGCTGGGGCACTGGTAGCTTGCGCTGGGTTCGACCACTGCATTCTATCGTCTGTACTTTCGGCCCAGAGACTGAAGAACCAGAAGTTGTTCCGTTTGAAGTTGATGGTATAAAATCAGGCCAGACAACCTACGGTCACCGTTTTATGGCACCTGAGGCAATCGAAGTACGCCGCCTGGAAGACTATATGTCCAGGCTGGAAGCCGCCAAAGTTGTGCTTGATGCGGACCGCCGCAAAGACATCATAGATGCAGACGCGAAAAACGCTGCTATGGCACTTGGACTTGAACTGGTTGAAGATGCAGGCCTGCTTGACGAAGTGGCTGGCCTCAACGAGTGGCCAGCTGTGCTTATCGGGTCCTATGATGAAAGCTTCCTTCAGCTTCCTGACGAAGTCATTCAGCTCACCATTAAGGTGAACCAGAAGAACTTCGTGCTGAGTGATCCAACAACATCCCGGCTCTCCAACAAGTTTGCACTGACTGCAAATATCGTTGCGAAGGACGGTGGTAGCAGGATCATTACAGGTAACGAGAAGGTTGTTTCTGCCCGTCTCTCTGACGCCAAGTTCTTCTGGGAAATGGACCTGAAAACAAAGCTTGAGAGTAATGTCTCCAGGCTGCAGGACATTGTGTTCCACGAGAAGCTGGGCACCGTAGCTGCCCGTGTTGAACGCCTTGAGCGTCTTGCTGCGGAAATCGCTCCACTCGTCGGTGCTGATATCGAGCAGACCAGACGTGCTGCACGTCTTGCAAAAGCTGACCTTGTTTCTGCGATGGTCTTCGAGTTCCCTGAGCTGCAGGGCCTGATGGGCCGCTATTATGCGCAAGAACAGGGGGAAGATACAGCTGTTTCTCAGGCGATTGAAGATCACTATAAGCCAGCTGGCGCTTCGGATAATGTTCCAACCTCACCAGTCTCCATCGCTGTAGCGCTTGCTGACAAGCTGGATATTCTGACTGGCTTCTGGGTAATTGACGAAAAGCCAACTGGCTCTAAAGATCCATTTGCGCTGCGCCGTGCAGCTCTCGGTGTTATCCGCCTTCTGCTGGAAAATGATTTACGGCTGTCACTGCGTGATGTTCTGGTTCAAAGCCTGCGCCGCAATATCGCAGACATTGCAGCTGCTCGCGGTGAAAGTGCTCTGTCTGACCTCCCCTTCATCGGGAAAGGGAAAGCCGGCGAAGGCGTTGTCAAAGACATTTTCTCCATGGTTTCCAAAGCTGCTGACGTGGTGCTGGCAAACATTTCCGAAAAGATTCCTGAGACCCCCCTGGAATCTGGTCTGATTGATGACCTGCTCAGCTTCTTCGCAGAGCGCATGAAAGTGGTTCTGAAAGATAAGGGCGTGCGCCATGATTTGGTCGATGCCGTTCTGGCCCGTGGCGGACAGGACGATATCAATCTGATCGTGAAGCAGGCAGAAGCGCTTGCTGGTTTGCTGGGCAGCGAAGACGGTGTCAATCTGCTGGCAGGTTACAAGCGCGCTGCAAACATTCTGCGTGCGGAAGAGAAGAAAGACGGCAAGGCCTTTGCAGGCAAACCTGATGCTGCTTTGCTCGTAGAGCAGGCCGAAAAAGATCTGGCTGCTGTACTGGATAGCGTTCTGATTGAAATCAAGCCGCTGCTTGATGCCGCTGACTTCTCCGCTGCAATGGCTGCTCTTGCTAAGTTGCGAGGCCCTGTTGATGGCTTCTTCGACAACATTCACGTGAATGACGAGAAACCTGAGGTTCGTGAGAACCGCTTGAAGATACTCTCAGAAATTCGGGCGGCTGTTCACCAGGTCGCTGATTTTTCAAAAATCGCCGGCTAAGCTGATTTTACAAAAAGATGCATTGGCCCGGAGTTCAACTGAGTTTCCGGGCTTTTCATTTGATTAAGCTTTGATCGCTTTTTCGTATTCAACTACCGTCTGCGCGATCTCTTCCTTTAACCAATCCCGTAGTCTTCGAACATTCGGGTTCCGCAGGGCTCCCTCCCGACAGAGGAACCAATAGGATCTGCCTGTTGAACATCGGTGAGTAAACGGTATCTTGAGCAAACCGTTTTTCACCGCGTGGACATCCAGCGTGTCCCAACCAAGAAACACACCATGGCCCGCAATAGCAGCATCCATACATAATGACGCGTTGGAGAATCCATGCCCTCTTGGAAGCTGGCTTTCTTTGAGGCCGAACTGAGACAGCCAGTCGCTCCAACGATAAGAGGAATTATAGTCGCGGATGATCACTTCATTCAAAAGGTCCCGCGGCTCCTTAAGGCGCTCTGCGATTTCAGGGGAGCATACCGGATAAATGAAGTGCTCACACAGGTGCTCTGAGTAAACATCATCAGGTGCGCGTTTATGGACGCGGACGCAGGCGTCCACATCAGAATGGTTGAGGTTCACCAACTGATCGTTGGCATCCAATCTGAGGTTAATGTCCGGGTTCGCCTTCATGAAACTGCTCAGGCGCCAGACCAGCCACTTCTCAGCCAGAAGCGGCGCTACAGACAGGAAGAGGCTTTCTACTCTGTCCCGGTCTGCCAATGCTACCGCCTCAGAGATCTGCTTCAGACCCGATGTGAGCTCGTGACAAATCTCAGCACCAAGGCTTGTCAGCTTCAATCCACCCGTCTCTCTCTTGAAAAGCGGACGACCCAGCTGATGCTCGGTTTTTTGCAGTTGCTGGCTGACAGCGCCGGACGTAATGCCCAACTCTTCTGCCGCATTTTTCAGTGAGCCCAGGCGCCCGACAACTTCGACAACGCGAAGCCCGGCCAGACTGACTTGATTGAGGTTTTTCATCGGTGACAGTTCCGGGCAGTAAATCTAAACCGGGGTTTAGTTATTCAAGATAGCACTTGCAACGCAATTACTGCAATGTCACTCCATCAACTCACCAAGGAATGATAATGAAAAATCTTTTTAAAAACCTGTTGCGCGGAAAGTCTCCTCGTAAGTCCAAGAAGCCCCCTGAGTCCAAGCCATATTGTACAGACCCACTTGCGCACCCTGCTCTACAGCGGATGAATTCCCGCGAAATTGGTGATGTTTACATCAACCCGAAAAAAACGCTGCCCTGAGAGCAGCGTTTCTGTTTTTATCCCTTAGTACGGGATGCCAATCTTTTTATAAATGAAATGCATTAGCCAGGCAGGCCCCACCAACAGGAACTGCAAATCCTTAAAGAAGGATGGCTTTTTCCCCTCAATATGATGGCCGATAAACTGGCCGACCCATGCAATCACAAAAACTGCCAGGGCTGTCTGCCAGAGTGGAATGCCAAGCCCAAACTGCTGATAGGTCACGTTAATCCAGATCACCAATGCTGAGAAAACGGCCATACCGATTGCCAGTGTGATGGACAATGACAAGTAGTAGATGATCGACAGCCCCAACCCGATCGTACACCAGTTCAGCCATGGTGAAATATTCGAGAAACCGATGGGTGTTGGAACAGACCATAGCAGCGCGGTCACCGTCCAGAAAATAATCGGTACACAGATCCAGTGAATGGCTTTGTTCTTGTGATTTTGGTGGCTTTCGCCGTACTCGCCGAGCAGGCGATCGATGCGACGCCCGGTTGCTTCTGAAAAGCTCATATTACCCTCCCTGCAATATTTATCGGCATCAATCCAGTCAGCATGCCGTAAGGGGAAGGTTTTATCAAGCTGATAAAACTTCGGCGGGCATATTAAGCACTACCCGCCGAAGGAGTTGTTTTAGCTATGCGGAGCTACGCAAACGCCTGCACTCTCCTTACGACATTGTGCATCGACAGCAGAGAGTGCTGTCATATTTACGATGCCCCGTGACGTCACAGAGGGTGTGATGATATGCGCAGTTTTCTGCGCTCCCAACAGGATCGGACCAACATGAAGCGCGTCTGTCATTGCTTTGATAAGGTTCAACGCAATGTTCGACGCGTCAAGTGTCGGGAATACCAACAGATTCGCAGGACCGGAAATATGCGCATCCGGCATGTAGCGTTTCAGGATTTCCGGCTTCAACGCGGCATCACCGTGCATTTCTCCTTCTGCTTCCAACTCTGGCAGTTGTTTCCATACCATCTGCAGGGCTTCCCGCATCTTGCTGGAGGTTTCAGAAGGGCGTGAGCCGAAGTTTGAGTGAGACAGCAGAGCTACACGTGGTGTGATTCCGAAGCGCTTGATCTGCTCAGACGCCAGATGTGTGATCTCTGCGATCTCCTCAGCTGACGGGCACTCAGTAACATATGTGTCTGCAAGGAAGTACGCGCCGCTGGAGTTAATCAACAGTGAGAGCGTAGAAAAATCCGTTACACCCTCTGAGCAACCAATGATGTTGTTAATGTCGCGCAGATGCTTTTCGAAGCGACCTTCCAGGCCGGTGATAAGCGCATCAGCTTCTTCTCTATACAACGCCAAAGCTCCAATGACAGTGGAGTTTGTGCGCACCATAGTTCTGGCCGCTTCCGGTGTTACGCCTTTACGGCCAACCAGTTGCACCAGTGTATCAACGTAGGAGCGATAACGTGGATCATCTTCCGGGTTGACAAACTCAAAATCTGTTCCCGGACGAATGCTCAGACCGAAGCGCTCGCAGCGATTCTCCAGAACCTGCGGACGACCAATGAGAACTGGTGTTGCGAGGCCCTCTTCAAGCACCACCTGAGCGGCACGCAGAACGCGCTCGTCTTCACCATCGGCGTAGATAACGCGCTGTTTGTCTGCCTTTGCCTGAGAGATTATTGGCTTCATCACCATACCAGAGCGGAACACGAACCGGTTCAGCTTATCCATGTAAGCGTCGAAGTCTTTGATCGGGCGTGTTGCCACGCCTGTGTCCATGGCAGCTTTTGCAACGGCTGGTGCAATGCGCAGGATCAGGCGATTATCGAATGGGGATGGAATGAGGTAATTCGGACCGAATGTGTGGGTTACACCACCATAGGCTTTGGCTACCACATCGGTCGGTTCTTCCCGTGCCAGAGCGGCAATTGCCTCAACAGCAGCCAGCTTCATTTCTTCGTTGATGGTGGTCGCGCCGACATCCAAAGCACCGCGGAAGATGAATGGGAAGCAGAGAACGTTATTCACCTGGTTCGGGTAATCTGAACGGCCTGTGCACATGATAACATCATCACGCACAGCCAGCGCATCTTCCGGCATAATTTCCGGGTTCGGATTGGCGAGAGCCATCACCAGCGGGCGTTTTGCCATTTTGGCAACCATCTCTGGCTTCAGAACACCTGCTGCGGACAGACCGATAAAGACGTCAGCACCCTCGATGATATCATCCAGCGTACGCTTTTCAGTCTTCTGCACAAAGACGGATTTCCATTCATCCATATGGGCTTCGCGGCCCTCATAGACAACGCCTTCAACATCAGAAACCCAGATATTCTCGTGCCTTACACCAGAGGCGACAAGCAAATTAAGGCAAGCCAGTGCTGCAGCACCCGCGCCGGATGCCACGACTTTGATCTCATCCAGCTTTTTGCCGGAGAGCTCCATGCCGTTTCGCACAGCAGCTGATACAATAATAGCCGTGCCGTGCTGGTCATCGTGGAAAACCGGAATATTCATTCTTTCGCGCAGGCGTTTTTCAATCTGGAAACACTCTGGCGCTTTGATGTCTTCCAGGTTTATGCCACCAAAGGTTGGCTCCAGAACACCGACTGCATCAACGAACTTATCAACGTTGGTCTCGTCAACTTCGATATCAAAGACATCAATGCCAGCAAACTTTTTGAAGAGGACGGCCTTACCTTCCATCACCGGCTTAGACGCCAGCGGACCAATCGCGCCCAGACCCAGAACCGCGGTCCCATTGGATATCACTGCAACCAGGTTCTGGCGTGCGGTGTAGTCAGCCGCTTTTGACTCATCCTTTTGGATTGCCAAACACGGAGCAGCTACTCCCGGAGAGTAGGCAAGAGCCAAATCTCGCTGATTTCCCAATGGCTTAGTTGCCTGAATTTCCAATTTACCCGCGCGCGGATACTCATGGTAAAAGAGCGCTTGTTCATCGAGTTCGCCGGAGGTAGGGCGTTTTTTGTCCGTCATCGTCTATTCTTGCCTGACCTAAATGAATGAGCGGCTCACCACCGAAAATTACGATAACTTCCGGTTCAGATGTCGCAGTTTTTCAAAACCCAGTCCATTGCCTAGGATTTCTCAGTATCTCAGTACGTCTTAAAGCGTATAAATGCGCGAATTAGAATAAGCAAAACAATTGCATTCAAACTATGCCACAAGGAATGTGTCCCGATGGGTAAAATATGACATATTGGCGCGTCTGCAATCCGGAAACTCATCGAAACTGCGAAGACAACGCCTGCTACCAGTAAAGCGCCGGACGTCTGTCTGTTTTTGCGGTGGGTCAGTCCTGCAAAAAGCAGGATTGCGAGGAGTGCCGGAACGTAGCCTGCGGTGGAGCCGAGTACCCCTTCAAACAGCCCTGGACCAAACGCCATTACACCCAGGAACAAAAGCGTTGCGCTCAGTGATATCAAGAGGTTGGCGCCCATGTATCTGCATGTGGCAAGGTAAAAGTAAACCAGCATAAAGATCGCGATCGGGATGACATCTGCCAGCATGGACCAGAAGGTTGCAAAGGTGTGAAACAGGAACGATCCGATCCCGATAGTCGCCAGCAGAACGATGAGAACCAGCGCTGCGTTATCTTGTGCGCTGGTTTGCGTTGAATGCGTTTTTTTTGCGTTGCTGCGTGCGTTCTGCCAGAATTGAAGGGCTATCAGCGCGGCAATGATAAACGCAGCGTTGCTCACCGCATTGAATGGCTCCGACCAGAATGCAGCAGAGGTTCTCTCGCAGTATTGATTCAGATGTTGATTCCAATCCATAAGGCCTCCAGGCTGATGCCGTCCTACTTCGTGGCGTCCTGAAATATCACTGTACTGTTAAACCAATGGAGTCGGCTAGCTCTTATAACTTTTTGGAGCTGATGCTGCCGTTTAGCTCCTGTTCCATTTGCCAGAGCGTGTTGCAGATGGTCTTTATGCATCAGCAAGGGGAGTCGATGGCATGATGCTTTCAGCAAACGATGCCTGGCGGTGATAAGTTTCTGTTTGATCTGTGCCACAGTGCCGAACTCTTCTGTGCGGCTAGGAAACACGCCAATCAGATTCTTTGTGGTGCCTGCACGCCAGGCACGCTCTGTGAAGGAAACTGCTTCTGCCTGCCAGCCGGCCTGCAATACGGTACCGGACTGGATGAGCAAAACCCGGTTTGAACGGGTACACTGTTTGAGCCCTTCTGCTAGGGCAGAGCCGGATGTTGCGGCGGCAGTGACAAAGTGTGCACCACTGGAATCAGCCACAATTTCGGTGCCATCTGTTGAACCTTCATCGGCAATTATGACTTCTTTCAGGATGCCTTCTGCCGAGGCTGTAACCAAAGCAGACAATGTGTGAACCAGCAGAAGCTCACTGTTATGGCTGAGAATAAGTGCACTAATCATTCCGGCAGCATACAGTGATTTGCCTGATATCGGAAAGCAAAGGCTTGCAAACCCGGATATTATGCGTAATGTTCTATTTATGTTCTCATATCAAGATGAAAGTGCGCCTCCATGTCAACTGCACAAAAGCACAGGGCCAAAACTGAGGTCCCTGATCCTCTGAGTTCATCGCTTCCGGTCAATATGACAGGTCGGGGACGTGCTGCGCATTCCAACAAGGCTGGCCGGTTTGAGGCAGAAAGTCGGGAACCGGTGGATGATGGTTGGGGAACAATTGATGAACTTCCTCCTGTCAGGACAGAAGTGCAGATTGAGACTGCACGACATGTGATCACCAAAAACAGTTCCCCTGATCTGCCCTTTGATCGCTCGATCAATCCGTATCGGGGTTGTGAACACGGCTGCATCTACTGTTTTGCGCGGCCAACTCATGCGTATATAGGATTATCGCCGGGGCTGGATTTTGAAAGTCGCATATTTGCTAAGCCCAATGCAGCACAGGTACTGGAACGGGAACTGGGTGCGTCTTCCTATCAGCCGAAACCCATTGCGATTGGCACCAACACTGATCCCTATCAACCGATTGAACGCACGTACAAAATAATGCGTGAGGTGTTGGAAGTGCTGAACAGGACAGGGCATCCCGTGACCATTGTCACCAAGTCGGCGCTGATCATCCGGGATATTGACATTCTCAGCGAAATGGCAGAGCGCAATCTGGCGAAGGTGGCGATATCTGTAACTACACTGGACAGGAAGATTGCGCGTAGTCTTGAACCGCGCGCATCTGCACCGCCTCGCCGTTTGCAGGCAATCAAAGCGCTGTCTGATGCAGGTATTCCAACGGCTGTTCTGGCAGCTCCGATCATTCCCGGACTGACGGACCATGAGCTTGAGAGCATTCTTGAGGTGTGTAAGGAACATGGGGCGACGGAGGCCAGTTATATCTTATTGCGCCTTCCCCGTGAGGTTTCTGAGCTCTTCAAGGAATGGCTTTTGCGGGAAGCGCCGGGCAGCTACCGCCGTGTGCTCAGCCTATTGCGGTCCATGCGTGATGGTAAAGATTATGACGCCCAATGGATGCAGCGCTTCAAGGGCAAAGGGCCTTATGCGGATCAATTGGCAAAGCGCTTTCAGCTGGCGTGCAAGAGCAAGGGATTATCCTCGCGCTTAATGAAGTTGTCCTGTGACCATTTCATCAAACCAACCTGCGGCGGCGTGCAACTTTCATTACTGTAAACGAGGCGCGTTGTGGCGCTTGAAAGCCAGGGGGCTGCATGGCAAAGAGGGGCATGTCGTATTTTGCAAATTCCCTCTTTGATATCGCGTTTCCTGATGTACCTGACCTGCGCTTTGAGCGCACCATAGAGCAAAGCCTGCAAGGTCGTTTTGCCGGCATTGACGAGGCCGGGCGCGGGCCGTGGGCTGGCCCTGTGGTAGTGGCTGCTGCCAGCCTTGATTACGACAATCTGCCAGAGGGACTGAACGATTCCAAGAAGCTGACAGAAGCTAAGCGCGAGGAACTCTTTGAGCAGATCCTTGATATGGCTGATGTGAGTGTATGCGTGCAAAGTGCCCGGACTATTGACCGGATCAACATTCGCGAGGCAACACTGCAAGGCATGCGCACTTGCGCCCACTCGCTCAGCGTTCCGGTGAAGCGGTTCTTCATCGATGGCAAGGATGTCCCCCACCACCTGCCAAAGGAAGGGCAAGCCCTGATCAAGGGGGATGGCCGCTGCCTCGCCATCTCAGCTGCTTCCATCGTTGCAAAGGTGACCCGTGACCGGTTGATGGTGAAGATGGACAAGCACTTCCCGCAATACGGCTTTTCCAGACACAAAGGATATGGCACCAGACAACATCAGGAGGCGCTGGCTGCACACGGCGTCACCCCCTTGCACCGCTGCTCCTTCCGGCCTGTTCGGGAGAGACTTGAGGGGTGATACCCTGCATTCAGTTCGCTCCTAGCCTGCACCTGTTTAAGGTCTGATGGACAGCCCTTTCAGAAAAATGAAGCAAAAAATGAAACACGCGATTATTGCTGACGGGCCAGAGTGAGTAGAGCCGGGTTCATGACCGGACAGAGACTGTCTATTGACCGAAGCGTGACCTGGAAGATGTTTACGAGGAGTAAATCCTGCCAGGAAAGTCCCCGCACCATGGGAACTTTTTGATTGAAGCAGTTCCTCTCCTGAACATCGGTGGACGGACTATCCAGAGTAACATGGATCCGCCGAAAACCTCAGGCGAGCACAAACCAGAAGTCCAGATCGAAATTGGTCTGGTCAAAGTACGCCAGGACTCGAGGCCATTATCCTCCTGAAGATAGCCATAGAAAATCTCCAGACCTGCTGCGATACTCTCCGCAAAAGTGATCTCTGCATAATTGTTGTCCTTTAAATGTCCCATGACATGTGCTTTGGCCTCGGGGAAACGTGAGAGGTAGTTTGCTATGAGCACACTGGCAGAAACCAGCCTGTCCTCCTCGTTGCACTGTCGGTATGCCTCAGTATTCCAACTTCGATGGAGGAGAAGGCGGCCGGGACCTGAAATACGCTGTCCAGCAGCTTTATCGGGGCAAGCCTGATGGTGTTTTCATCCAGCATGCTGTGAAAGGCTTTCGAGCTTTCATCGCCAGGGAAATTCTTTGACATGTTTGCAAACGCTGCGGCACCGATTGCCATGATAACGACTGCAAACACCCCGGTGAGGTTACCGACAAACGCATGCATAAGGATACCCTCCTGGCTGGCGAGCTAGGAATTTTGACACTTACGGGCTGCAGTAACCAGATCAGCTGGCTCACCGGCTTCCTTTTTTGAATAGCGCACAAAGCCCAAAATGGCTGCGTTGACGTTTGGCTTTAAAAGCATTTTTCTGAGTCCCCCTGCTTCCTGAATACCTAGGGACATTATTGCAGGCGGGTGCAGGATGCGCGCATACTTTCGGAACTTTCGAGTGGACTTGATGAGTTATGTTACCGCTCATGATGAGAATTTCAGTTACGAACGAGGCAAGGAGCTCTCAGATTATCCGGCGGCGTGAAGGTCAGCACAATAAAAAAGGCTCCCGAAATTCGGAAGCCTTCTTGATGTTCTTACAGAAGTTTAATGGATCAATTCAGGTTATCAGAAACCTGCCTGATGCTCTGTTTGAGCACTTTATCCTGAACTTCTGCTTTAGCAGTGCTGGAAGTGACAATGGTTTCAGCTGCCTTCGCTGCAACATCCGCAGCGCGGGAGCGAACTTCTGCGATCGCATTTGATTCAGCCTGAGCGATTTTAGCTTCTGCTGCTTTGGTGCGACGTGCAATCATCTCTTCGAGAGCTGCCCTGGCTTCTTCAGCCAGACGATCAGCTTCAACTTTTGCGTCAGCAACGATCTTATCTGCTTCCGCTTCAGCCTCTTTACGCTTGCGCTGGTACTCGGCCATCAGAGCCTGGGCTTCTTCACGCAGCTTACGGGCGCCTTCAAGCTCCTGCCTGATATTGTCCGCTTGCTGGTCAAGCATTGCACCAACCTTGCCGGGTACTTTCAGGTACCACAGCAGGACAAAGAATAGGATGAGACCAACGAGTGCCCAAAGGCTTGCATCGAACATTCTGTCACCCCTTACTTAAGTGCAGCATCAACGGCTTTGGCCACTTCAGCTTTCGCTGGTGCACGGCCACCGATAAGTGCCTTCACAAGCTCGCCTGTTGTCTCTGCGGCAATTTCGCCAACATGAGACAGGCTTTCAGCTGTGATCCTGGCAATGCTCTGTTCAGATTCGGAAAGCTTAGCTGCCAGCTGCTCTTCAGCCACAGCGCGTGCGCTTTCTGTCTCTGCTTTCACCTTTGAACGTGCATTATGAGCCATGGTAGTGGCTTTTTTGCGCGCTTCGGCCAGAGCACTTTCGTAGGATGCAATGGCTTCATCTGTCTCTTGTTTGAGACGGGATGCTTCTGCCATATCACCTGCGATGCGATCGCGACGATCTTCAAGGATACCGCCGATGCGTGGAAGGACCACTTTCGACATTACCCAATAGAAAACGCCGAAGGAAAGAACCAACCACAACAGCTGAGACGGGTAAGTCGTGCTGTCGAACGGAGGAAAGCTACCGCCATCCTCTACAATGCCAATTTCGGCAGTTGTATTCAGGTTGCCTTGAGTATTCGACATCAACTTCTCCGTGAACGCTCTTCTCAGCGTTTTATGATTTCGCAGACGGTCCCTGCGATGAGGAACCGTCACTCATAAAACACTCTGATCTTTGTCGTCGATTATACTGCGAACAACAGCAAAAGCGCAACGAGAAGGGAAAAGATGCCGAGAGCTTCGGTCACAGCAAAGCCGAGGATGAGGCGACCAAACTGTCCATCTGCCGCAGACGGGTTGCGCAGTGCTCCGGCAAGGAAGTTACCGAAGATGTTTCCAAGACCGAGAGCTGCACCACCCATACCAAGGCAGGCGATACCGGCACCAATGTATTTTGCTGCTTCTGCATCCATGACAAGTGCTCCTAAACTAGCAATAGAGTCTATGACTTTGTTTTGGGTTTAAACCCGGATTCTACACGTTACTTAGTGGCTCGGATGGAGCGCATCTGCAAGATACATGCAGGTAAGAACGGTAAAGACGTAGGCCTGAAGGAAAGCCACGAGGAACTCAAGAGCCGTGATGGCAACTGTGAGTACCAGAGGCAGTATCGCAGATGCGATGCCAGCTGCACCAAAGCCGGTGAGCATGACAACAAAACCTGCAAAAACCTTCAGAGTGATGTGACCAGCAAGCATGTTTGCGAACAAACGAACGGACAGGCTCACTGGACGTGAAAGGAAAGATATAACTTCAATCGCGCTGACAAGTGGAACAACCAAAGCCGGAACGCCACTTGGGACGAACAGCTTAAGGAACCCTGCACCGTGCTTGAAGAAACCGTAGATCGTTACAGTGCCAATCACGAGAATCGCGAGTGCGAATGTCACGATGATCTGACTTGTTACGGTGAAGAAGTATGGGAACATCCCGAGCATATTTGCAACGAATACGAACATGAACAGGGAAAAGACGAGCGGAAAAAACCGCATTCCCTCATTACCTGCTGATCCTCGCAATGTGGCTGCAACAAACTCATAGGACATTTCCGCCATGAGTTGAGCGCGGCCTGGGACCAGACCACGTCTGTTGGTAGACAGAACGAGGAACAAGGTCGCCACAACGACAGTCACCACCATAAACAAGGAAGCGTTGGTAAAGGAGAAATCAAAACCACCAATTACGATAGGAGAACTGATATTGGTAATTTGAAACTGGTGGATCGGATCGATCGCGTTGCCTGAATTTCCAGCCACAGGTAGTACCCCTGAAGTGCCAATTTACGAGCGCAAGAGCGCGATGAATTAGTTAGTCCTGCTTCTTACCGGAATTCATTCGTCTTTCAGGCCCGGCGACTTTGCCCGCCTCCCGAAGGACGTTTAATATTCCAGCACCAAAGCCAAGCATCAGGAGAATTATCATCCCCCAAGGCCTGGTCCCGATCCAGCTATCCGCCATCCAGCCGAGTGCCCCCCCGACAAAGACAGCGGCAATAAACTCGGAAGACATCTTCCAAGCCTGTGACAAGCCTGACATCGCGCTGGTCCTGTCCGGTTCCTCTTCAGCAGAGGCTTCGTCCAAGCGTGTATCCAACGTTTTGCCGAGCTTTTCTAGCCGTTCAGACAGGTGACGATCAGTTTCTTTCATGCCTTCTTTACTCTGCTTATTCTCATCGGGAGACATGTTCATTCTTCCTAGATACCGGCAGATAGTTCAAAGACATGTATGCCCCTGAAAGTCGGGGGCACCATAATGTTCGTAATCTGCACTGTCAAGGTTAGAGCTACTTAAGCTAAACAACTGATATCCAACAGATTTACAGATTTCCTAACAGAGAATACGTATAAAGGTTACTTTCAAGGTCGCATTACCCCCTATTTCATACCTGTTCTGTGAATCGCTCAGCCGTCTCAAGATCTACTGATACCAGCTGTGAGACGCCTCTTTCAGCCATGGTTACGCCGAACAATCTGGACATGCGCGCCATGGTGATCGGGTTATGTGTAATCACAGTAAAGCGGGTCCGGGTGTTCTGCACCATGTCCTCCAGTAAAGCACAATAACGTTCAACATTGGCATCATCCAACGGAGCGTCAACCTCATCCAGAACACAGATTGGGGCAGGATTCGTAAGGAAAACTGCGAATATGAGTGCCATTGCTGTGAGAGCCTGCTCTCCACCTGAAAGCAGGGTCATGGTCTGCGGCTTCTTGCCCGGCGGGCGGGCGAAGATCTCCAGGCCAGCGTCAAGCGGGTCTTCCGCATCCACCAGTTTCAGCTCAGCAGCCCCCCCACCGAACAAGTGTGTGAATAAACGCCTGAAGTGACCGTTGACCTGATCAAAGGAGTTCAGAAGGCGGTCCCGCGCTTCCTTGTTCAGGTTCATGATTCCTGTGCGCAACTTCCTGATAGCTTCAATCAGGTCGTCTCTTTCCATGACCAGCGTGTCCCGCTGCTCTGTAATTTCCCGGACTTCCTCATCAGCACACAGGTTAACGCCTCCCAGACGTTCACGTTCCGCCTTCAATCTATCAAGTTTGCTTTCGGCGGCTTCCGTACCGGGCAAAGGTGCATCCGGCGACAGCCCGCTCATCCCGTGCAGGCGAGAAACATTGACCTCCAACACCTCCTCCACGCGCTGTTCAATTTCCTGGCGGCGTTCTTTGGCGGCTTCAAGGCGCTCTTCGGCACGGACCTTGCGCTCGCGAGCGCCGGACAGGCCTTCCATGGCTTCGCGGGCTTTCTGGTCAGCGATCAGCTGGCGCTTTTCACCTGCCGCAAGTTTGTCGTCAGCTGCCTTACGAGACGCTTCTGCTCTCGACAGGCTGTTCAACAGATCCTGACGCTTGAGTTCTATTTCCTCCGGGCTTTCCAGGAGGATCAGACGCTCTTTAGCTGCGTCATCCCGGCGCTGGCACAGCACAGCGATTTGCTTGTTTGCATTTTGCGCGCGCTGAACCCAGTTTTTTCTATCGCGTTCGATGGTTTCCAGCCGGTGTGCACACAGCCCCCCTTCCCGCTTCAGCGCATCAGTGGCCCCTTTGGCCTCTGCCAGTTTACTGCGGCAAGCAGAAACATCCCTGGCCGCAGTTTCCAGCTCAGCCGTTACCCCCGCAATATCCGGCAGTTCTTCAAGAGCGCTGCGGGCTTCGTCAAGCGAGGCTGCTGTCTCCTCAAAGTCTTCGCTAGCGCGGCGCAGTTGCTCCTCAAGCGTTGTTTTGCGGACGGATAATTCTGTCAATGCCCGTTCTGCTGCGGCCAGCTCTTCGCGTAGCACAACGATGCGGGACTGTTCCAGACGCAGTTTCTGACGCATGCCCTGCTCAACAACCTCTGCCTGCTGTCTGTACTTTGTTGCTGTTTCGAGCGCTTCTTTCTTCTCTTCCACCAGAGCCCTTGATTGTTCAACAAGGCCTTCCAGTTCCGCCAGGCGGTTTCTTTGTGCAAGGCGTTGTGCGGCTGGTGTCGGGGCATCTGCTGCGATGATCAGACCATCCCATCGCCAGATATCGCCTTGCCTGCTGACCAGTCGCTGACCAACTTTCAGCTCCCTGCACAAATCTGAGCCGTGCTCAGCCTCAATCAGACCAACCTGAGCAAGACGGCGCGCCAGTTCGTCAGGTGCCTGCACGTATTCGATGAGCGGTTTTGCACCTGCCGGAAGGCCTGGATCATTGCCTGTCCCCGCATTCAGGCTCCAACGGACCGGTGCATCCTTTTCCATTGCTGCATCCAGGTCTTCGCCCAGAGCAGCCCCCAGCGCAGTCTCTAGGCCCGGACTCACACTCATGCGGTCTACAGCTGGTGTCCAGTCTCCGCTTTGACCTGATGAGAGGACCGCCTTTAGTGTTCTGGCTTCTGTCTCGTATCTGGACAGGGCTGAACCGGCGATATTCAATGGATTGCGACAGTTGTTTTCTGCTTCTCGCGCCGTTGCCAGAGTTTCTTCCGCTTCGACTGCGGCTTCTTCCTCCCCAGCCAGCTCTTCCAGAGCCGTTTCCAGCTCTTCGCGCTTATCCCCTGGCCCACTGGCGGCTTTGACATCTGCCCCGACGGCTTCAAGCTGGGCTTTGAAGCCGTCTGCCTTTTCTTTAAAGCGGGCGCTCTTCTGGCGAATGCCCAGGATCTGTTTGTTCAGCTGCGTGTGTCTGGCAAGGAGGCTGGCGTGATCCTGTGTGATCCGCGAGTGCTTCATCTCGCTGGCATCGAGATTGTCTTCCGCGATCACCACCAGCTCTTCTGCTTCAGCAGCACGCTCCTCCAGGGTCTCGATTGCTTCAAGAAGTTCTTGTTTTTCCTCTTCCAGCTCCTCCAGATGACTGGTGTTTTCGCTGGCCAGCCGGGCTTCACGCTCTATATCCTGCTCCATCTGAACAAGACGCGCCTGAAGGTCTGCCAGCTTTTCCCTGATGCGGAGGTCTTCTGACTCAAGATCATTTTTCGCGATAATCAGATGCTGGAGCGCAGCGGCGGCTCCGCCTGCGGCTTCTCTGAGCTTTGGAATTTCATGGGCTGCAAGTGCCTGCTCTTTCGCCATAGAGGCCTGCAGACCTGCAATGTCACGCATATCGACCTCAGCATCTGCATATTGCTTGCGGGCAGCGTCCAGCGCAGCGGTTGCTTCCTGCCAGCGCAGATACAGGATCGTGGCTTCAGCCTTGCGAATTTGTGAGGAAAGGTTGCGGTAGCGGGTGGCCTGACGGGCCTGTCGTTTCAGGCCATCGAGCTGGCCTTCAATCTGAACAACCACATCTTCAAGACGTTCCAGATTGGTTTCAGCAGCCCGCAGGCGGATTTCGGCTTCTTTACGACGGCTGTGGAGGCCGGAGATGCCTGCGGCTTCTTCCAGGATTTTCCGGCGAGAGGTTGGTTTGGATGAGATCAGCTCACCGATCTGCCCCTGCCGCACCATTGCCGGAGAACGCGCACCAGTGGAAGCATCCGCAAACAGGAGCTGCACGTCTCTGGCACGGGCGTCTTTGCCGTTGATCTTATAAACAGAACCAGCCTCGCGCTCGATACGGCGGGTGACCTCCAGTGTATCGCTGTCATTGTAACCTGCGGGTGCTGCCCTGTCTGCATTGTCGAGAAAAAGCGTAACTTCGGCTGTGTTACGCGCCGGTCGGTTGAGGCTGCCTGAGAAGATCACATCATCCATACCGGAGGCGCGCATGTTCTTATAGGAGCTCTCTCCCATGACCCAGCGTAGCGCTTCTACGAGATTGGATTTTCCACAGCCATTGGGCCCGACAATGCCTGTCAGACCGTCTTCAATGACAAACTCCATAGGCTCAACAAAGGACTTGAACCCAAGGACACGGAGGCGCTGAAATTTCAACAAGCGCCCCCTACTCTTACAACAGGGCGTAAGCGATCATACGCGCACAAAACTGCGGGCAGAAGCTTCAGCCCTGAGGGCTGCCCGCCTGCCTTACAGATTCTTATCCACGTACTTACTGAACTCCTCAAGAGAGAGTGCTCCGCTTACTTTCTCGCCGTTGATAAAGAAGGTCGGTGTTGAATCTACACCCAGCTTGTCTGAGCCGTAGTCACGAACCTCGGTAACTCCGTTTAGTATTTCCTGATTCGTCAGGCAAGCCTTTACGGATTCTTCAGTGAAACCAATCTGCTTGCCCATATTTAACAGGGCGTTGTATGGATCTTTGGTGAATGCCCAGTTGCGCTGCTGTTCGAACATCAAAGACATAATATCAAAGTATTTGTCTTCCTGTGCACAGCGCGCAAGCATAAAGCCAGCGGCTGCGACTGTATCCAGCGGGAATTCACGGAAGATGAAACGCACTTTGCCAGTGTCGATGTATTTCTTCTTCAGCTCTTTATAGGTGGTGTTGTGGAAGTTGGCGCAGTGACCACAAGTCAAAGAGGCATATTCGATGACGGTGACCGGAGCATCTGCCTGCCCTGTAACTTTTTCACCCAGCGGGCCAGCCTTGTTCAGGTCTGCCTCAGAGTAAGACTGAGCAGCGGCAACAGTTGGCATAGCAGCAAAGGCCAGAGAAGCAGCAGTAAGAGCACTGGTGCGCTCAAGGAATTTACGGCGAGAGATTGTCACGTTTTTTCCATCCCAAGTTAATAAGTGTTGCCCTGTTGGCTGACCCGGCGCGTTTTCTCCAAAAGGCAACCAGCATCCGGCCTAGAGTATAACAACTCCAATCCAGGAGCCATTAATCACAAGCTTGTGAATATCCGTGTAATCCGCGTTATTCCAACAGCTTGCTTTCCGGCAACAGCTGGTTTCCAGAAAACTAAGGCAAATACTTGTCAGATGCTACTGATTATCCAAAGCAGTCATATTAAATTTTGTTAAGGCAGCATTTTTCCCGTAGTCACACCGGGGGAACAGGGGGTTCCGCTTTCAGGCAAAGCGCTGCTGTTTATGAGTGCGCAAAGGCAATTTAGACTTCCTGACATCTGCTATGATTAAACTTAGGCGACCAATACATACCCACAGAATTTATTCATGGAAAACAACAATAATTTCCCAGGCTGTTTTGTTTTTGGTTCAGTATTGAGTTATTAAAGGATTATAAAATTTTACAGAAAGATATACGGATACGCCATGAAGCGATTGACTATTTTAATGCTTTTCAGCGCACCACTGATAGCCTGCCAGTCCTCTGTATCTGAAGATTTCTCAGAAGCTATACCTGTTTCTACTCAGGAAATCACAATTGAGAAAACTGCTATACCTGCAACGCACAATACTGTTTATACCGGAACAGCAGATCTGAGTGCACTAACCTCTGCGAAATGGGTCGTGAATGAGGGGAGTGGAAACAATTCTGTCTCTTGCCGGGTCCAGTTCAGCAATACACCGTCCGGTGCTGCTGTTGTGACGCCAGCTGTTGCCGGCAGCCTTCCAAACGGACAAGTCGCAACAACCGGCTGCACCAATGACGAGCTGAGCAGTGTAACGGCCTGGGCAGTCAATGGTGATACCATTGAGCTGCGAGATGCGCAGGAAACAACAACAGCTTATCTTTTAATGGAACGCCCGGATCTTTTGCTGGGATATACCGCAAAGGGGCATGATCTGGTGGTAAGCCAGTAGCCCCCTATCCAAAATTGCCGGAGTTTATGGGCAAATCAGGAGCTGCTTGCAGGTGTGCGGGCGATGAGGTTTTTACCGAGCTTTTCCAGCGCATTCCTCAACCGCTCATCAGAGACTGCAGCAACTTTTTGTTCGATGCGGCGGTTTTCAATTTCCGACAACTCACGAAGAGGTTTTGGTGTAACCTTTTTCGATCTGAGCGCAGGACGTTGCACAACCTTTATGCGGCCAACCGCGTTCCAGCCCAAAAAGGCGTTTATACGGTCTCGCAGTTGCGGGGCTTCATGAGTAAAGAACAAAGCTGTAGCCCCATCTGCATGAACAAGAAGGGTAGCAGGCTCGGCAACCGGCTCTCCGTCAGCGCTTTTGGTTCTTGGCCAGACAAGCCTGCCAGGCTGTACTTTTCCGTGATACTTCTTGCCGACAAGTTCGGGCCAGGCGGTAAGAAGATCTGCACTTGCAAATCCGCGCTTGCGCACGACAGGATTCATCGTCTTACCGATCAGCTCGTTTAGCTGACGGCTCGATCTCCCTGGAACCCGGCTTTGCGCGTTTGCTTTCATCTTCTTCATCACGCCCCTAAATTAAGGCACATATATGACCGTTGCTTTATATTAGTCTTAAATTAGTCCCGTTTTCTGCGGTACCATGAATTACCAAGGGCGCCCCAATAATTTAGGGATCAAAACCAAGGTTAACCCACAAAAACATGCAAGATAATCTAGTTGTTCTTTACTGGTATGACAGAAATTCCCGCCAACTGCCATGGCGAACATCCCCGACTGATATACTTTCCGGTGTAAAGCCAGATCCTTACCATGTCTGGCTCTCAGAAATTATGCTTCAGCAGACTACTGCTACAGCAGTTAAAAATTACTTCAAACTCTTTATAAATTCATGGCCAACACTTGCGGATATGGCCAATGCAGAGGAAGAAGACATCCTCAAAGCGTGGGCTGGGCTTGGTTATTATTCCCGTGCAAGAAATCTGTATAAGTGTGCAAAATATGTCCAATTGCATCACAATGGTCGTTTTCCCGAGGAAGAAGAGCGGCTTCTGAAGCTCCCTGGCATTGGTCCTTACACGGCTGCGGCAATCTCTGCTATTGCCTTTGGGCGCCATGCTGCCGTGGTTGATGGCAATGTGGAAAGGGTGCTGTCCCGCCGCTATGCGCTGCTGACCGAGCTGCCTGCCCTCAGGGCTGAAGTAAAACCGTTGATGGCAGAAGTCACCCCCCATGACCGCCCCGGTGACTTTGCCCAGGCCATAATGGATCTGGGCGCGACAATTTGCACGCCCAGATCTCCCGCCTGTGGCATCTGTCCGTGGATTGATATTTGTAAGGGCCGCAAACAAGGCATTGCCGCCACCCTGCCCCGCAAGGCTCCCAGGAAGGTAAAGCCAACGCGGCGTGGTATGGCTTTTCTGCTCAGCGATGCACATGGCCGCATTCTTTTGCGCAAACGCGGGGATAAGGGGCTGCTTGCAGGCATGAGTGAGCCAATCACTACACATTGGGCAGAGAGTGCCGCACTTGAAGACCTTTCACATGCTCCTACCACTGCTGGCTGGGTGCGTACGTCAAAGGATGTGAAACACACCTTCACGCACTTCCATCTGGAAATGAGCGTCTGGCAGGCACAGGCGCCAGGTGATTACAATGAGCCTGACGGGTACTGGTGGTCAGCCCCAGAGGAACTGGAAGGCGAAGCCCTGCCGACAGTTATGAAAAAAGCGCTGAAGGCGGGTGGCCTCCTTTGAGAGCATTGCAAAAACCTGGATCTGAGCCCGGATTTTATATTCATGCAAGTGCTGACTGGTGCTTATTGGAAAGCAGTTTCCATGAAGCTGCGAAGTTTTCGTGAGTGGAGCCGCTCCAAAGGCATTTCTCTCAGGATCTCCATGGTCTTCACGCCGATTTCCAAATGCTGACTCACTTGCGTCCGGTAGAAGTCTGTCGCCATGCCGGGCAGTTTCAGTTCACCATGCAGAGGCTTATCTGAAACGCAGAGCAAAGTTCCATACGGAACGCGGAAACGGAAGCCGTTAGCCGCGATAGTCGCAGATTCCATGTCCAGCGCGATTGCACGTGACTGGGAGAAACGCAGTACCGGCTCGCTGTGGTCCCGCAGTTCCCAGTTGCGGTCATCAATGGAGGCTACGGTTCCTGTGCGCATCACACGCTTCAGGTCATAGCCGCTGTAACCGGTGGTCTTTTCGACAGCCTGTTCCAGCGCGACCTGCACTTCAGCCAGTGGTGGGATTGGGACCCATGTTGGCAGGTCGGCATCCAGTACCTTGTCTTCACGAACATAGCCGTGAGCCAGCACGTAATCACCCAGTTGCTGGCTGCTTCTTAGCCCGGCGCAGTGACCAAGCATCAGCCAGGCATGCGGGCGAAGCACTGCAATGTTATCGGTTATGGTTTTTGCATTGGACGGGCCAACGCCGATGTTCACCATGGTGATACCGGAGTTGTCTTCACGCAGCAGGTGATAAGCTGGCATTTGTGGCAGGCGTTGCGGCGCTACGCCTTCACGTGGCTCTTTATCACCTGCATAGGTGATGAGGTTGCCCGGCTCTGCAAAGGCTACATAGCCGCTGTTCGGATCATTGATCAGATCCTTCGCCATCTGAGCAAAGCCGTCAATATAGAACTGATAGTTTGTGAAAAGCACGAAGTTCTGGAAATAGCGCGGCGCGGTTGCCGTATAGTGCTGCAAACGATGCAGGGAATAATCCACACGGGGCGCTGTAAACGGTGCCAGCGGTTCAAAACCATCTTTTGAGCGAAAGGTGCCATTGGAGATGGAATCATCCATTACAGCAAGATCCGGCACATCAAACACATCGCGCAGCGGGCGCTCCTGGCTGGACGGCAGAGCACCTTCCACGTAGGCGCCATCATAAAAGGCAAAGTGCAGCGGGATCGGCTGATCGCTCTCAGCTATCACCACTTCAAGACCGTGGTTTTTGATCAGGAGGTCAATCTGGTTCTCCAGGTAACGCTTAAAGAGATCCGGGCGGGTAAATGTGGTTTTATATTTGCCAGGTCTGGCCACAAAGCCATAGGACAGGCGCGTGTCAACGCGGATGTGGCTGGACACTTCAAACCGCAGCTCAGGATAAAATGCTCTGATCCGGTTTTCCGGCATGCTGCCCTTTGCAGCCTCTTTAAAATTCTCACGTAAAAAATCAGTCGCCCGATCAAACAGACAGACCAGGTGCGCGACAGCTTCGCTGGCATCAGTAAAGGATTGTGGGGGAATTGTTTCAGGCGTGCGGATGAAACGGCTTTCCATCACAACGTCGCTATCGGATATAGTCGACACGTTCAGTTTCTCCTCTTTCGTATCACTATATATCTGAAGGATGTTTACGACAGGATCAAGTCCCACCGCGGACAAGTATGGTTTACTTTGTAGAGAGTGAGGATATTTTCACGCAACGCCAGTTCCTGCCCGTCACACAGAATTGACATTAATAAGTACATATTTCCCCTTAATTCCTACAGTTTATTCTGTAAACTATCCCTAAAATCGCATGGGTGTGTTTTGAGCTGGAATCGACAAGCACTTTGCGGGATTACGCTTCAGATGATCGGAGGGGTATTTTGATGCATTTTGTTCGCAACGCTGCGCTTTGTCTGATGGCTGGCGGTTGCCTGACTGTGAGCGCACAGGCTGCCCAATTAGGGCCACGGCCTGCTTTTCTTGTAGAGCAGATGCAGGATGGCCCGCTGAAGGACAAGCTGCGCACCTGTATCGGCAATCCGGCGACATCTTCTAGCTTTTCCATCGGGCACCGTGGGGCTCCGCTGCAGTTTCCTGAGCATACTTTAGAGGCTTACCAGGCAGCGGCTGTGATGGGTGCGGGTGTACAGGAATGCGATGTCACCTTCACCAGGGACAAGGAGCTGGTCTGCCGTCATTCTCAAAATGATCTTGCAACAACAACAGATATCCTTGAGACTGATCTGGCACGCAGTTGTGTTGCGCCGTTTACTGCTGCTGCCAATGGCGAGAAAGCGGCTGCCGAGTGCAGAACCTCTGAGATCACACTGGCGGAGTTCCAGGGTCTCAACGGCAGGATGGACGCCTCAGACCCAACGGCGACAACAGTTGAGGCTTTCCTGAAAGGCACACCTGACTGGCGCACGGGCCTTTATGCGACGGCTGCTGCTGGTGGCACCTTGATGACCCATGCCCAATCCATTGATCTGTTCAAAAAACAAGGTGCCAGATTTACGCCGGAACTGAAGCGCCCGGATGTGACAATGCCGTTTGATGGATTCAGTCAGGAAGATTTCGCTCAGAAACTGATTGATGAGTACAAGGCAGCTGGTGTCCCGGCATCTGACGTTTATCCGCAGTCTTTCTTTTTGGATGATGTGCTTTACTGGATCAGGAATGAGCCTGAATTTGGTAAACAGGCCGTGTTCCTTGATGGCCGCTCCGGCATGCAGGGCTTTGACACTTCGGACCCAACCAGTTTCAAACCGTCCATGGCTGAGCTGAAAGAGATGGGTGTGAATTACATCTCCCCTCCTCTCTGGATGCTGGTCACGCTGGACAACGGTAAGATCGTGCCTTCCGCATATGCGAAGGCTGCAAAAGAGGCTGGCATCAGGATCTTCACCTGGACGCTGGAGCGCTCTGGCCTGCTCTCTCACAACAAAGGCGGCTGGTACTATCGCAGTATTAGTGATGCCATCACCAGCGAAGGCAGTGTTTATGAGGTTCTGGATGTGCTGGCACAGGATGTGAAGGTCAGCGGCGTGTTTTCTGACTGGCCAGCAACGGTAACGTTCTACGCCAATTGCATGGGTCTGGACTAAGCCCTCCCCTGGAGCACGCCCGTTTTTTACGACTGGCCTGCAGCAAAAACTATACCACACTCGTTAACTGATTTGCCCGCTGTCCCCGAAGTGCGTTTACCCCGTTACTTTTAACCCGCAAAAATCCATGAGTCTCAAAAAATATTTTGGCTCTCTGTTTTCGCCATTTTAACTCATCATAAACCCCTGCCCTATGGGAATCAACGGCCGAATATTAATAGGCGTTAACTTCAGAGTGAATATTCGAGTCTGTAAATAAAGTGTTGATTCTAAAAGAATAAAAGATATACACTGTTAACCTCTGGTTTACCATAGTGGGTAACCATAGAACTCATGAATTGCGTGAGGTGTTGCGTCGCAATGAGAGTACAGCGTAAAGAAGGGGTGTCCTTGGTGGCACCCCACATTTCCACTAAGCCAGACTGGCTTGATACAATTATTAAGGGCGACTGTGTTGAGGCTTTGGACAAGCTTCCGGACAACAGCGTGGATGTGGTTTTCGCCGATCCCCCTTATAACCTGCAGCTGCGCGGAGAGCTGCACAGACCTGATCACTCAAAGGTAGATGCCTGCGATGATCACTGGGACCAGTTCTCCAGCTTTAAAGCTTATGATGAGTTCACTCGTACCTGGCTGCGGGCGGTTCGCCGCGTGTTGAAGCCAAACGGGTCCATCTGGGTTATTGGATCTTATCACAACATTTTCCGCGTTGGTGCGGTGATGCAGGACCTTGGGTTCTGGATCAACAATGATGTGGTCTGGCTGAAAACAAACCCGATGCCGAACTTCCGTGGCAAACGTTTTACTAATGCTCATGAGACGCTCATCTGGGCCTGCCCTTCGCAAGAGAGCAAGCCGACCTTTAACTACGATGCAATGAAGACGTTTAACGACGATCTTCAGATGCGGTCTGACTGGGTGCTGCCTATCTGCACTGGTCATGAACGCCTGAAGGATGACAACGGCGAAAAAGTGCATCCAACTCAGAAGCCGGAGAGCCTGCTTTACCGCGTGCTGCTCTCCACTTCAAACCAGGGCGATGTGATCCTTGATCCATTCTTTGGCACAGGCACCACCGGTGCTGTCGCCAAAAAGCTTGGCCGCCACTTTGTGGGATGTGAGCGTGAAGACTCTTACATTAAGGCAGCTTCAGAGCGGATTGACCGGGTTACACCTGCCAACGATGATTTTCTGGCGATGACACAAGGCAAACGTGCTCTTCCACGAGTTCCGTTTGGCAACCTGTTGGAGACCGGATTACTGACACCGGGCGCGGAACTGACCGACGCCCGTGGACGCTTCAAGGCTACGGTTCGCGCCGATGGATCCTTGATCTGCGGTGAGCATTCAGGATCCATCCATAAGGTGGGCGCGCTCGTTCAGGGTCAGCAAGCCTGTAATGGCTGGACCTTCTGGCACATTAAACGTGGCAAGGCCCTTGAGCCGGTTGACGCCCTTCGTAAAGTCGTCCGCTCGCAAATGCCTAAGTAGCGTTCAAAGCAGTTCGTGTGGCGACCTCGCCCCACGATTTACAGGGTTTGTCCCTGCTTCATATCCATATGACTTGGCCCCTGCCCTCACCGGCGGGGGCTTTTTTTGTTTCACAAGCCTGAAATTTCAGCGTCCCCCCTTTGACGCATCCTGCTCCGCACTCTCGACTGATCAACTTTATGACACCGCTCTTAGCACTCTTACTCGCTCGAAGAATGGGCCGGAAAAGGCCCTCTTTAGCATCTCCTGCCTGCATTCCTGAGAGGACTGTTAATATGACAGAAACACCATTCCCGCTGATCAATCCCCATAACCGTCTGTTCGCAACGATGGGCATTGATGAAGCAAATTACACTTTTAATACTCAACAACTTCCCAGCACTTACTACATGAACGCTGCGAACGAATTCGCCCGTCTACGGCCACTTCATTCGAGCGGCTTCGGCATTTTTGACAGTGCAACGAGACGGGTCGCTATCTACACCGGCGACTGGAGGAGGAACGAGAGCCTGAATGAAAATGTGGCAGATGTTGCGCATGTTTTGAGCGAAGTTCTTGGCACTACATCTTATGATATCACGACAAAAATTGACCAGTTGAAGCAAAACACGATGAGCACCATCGCTGTAAGAAATCATAATCAAAACCCTCAGGCAAACCTGAACCGCTCTGTTGTCTATATTAATGACGGGGATCTTAAAGGCTCCTTTTTTGGAGGTGACCAGAATGTTACGGGTAATCAATATCAAGTCATGAGAATTGCAGATGCTCGTCAAGGGACCAGTCGTGCGCATACAGGGCACAGTTTTGTTACCAAAGATACAGCAGAGATCTACTACCAGAACCATTACCCTGGAATCCTTGAAGGCCTTATGCAACTCGGCCAACTTAAACAACAATTCAAAATTGACTTGTCACCCAAAGGACGCGCACTCGACTTCGTTGTTGAGACCGGAACAGAGTATTTTGCGGAAAAAATGTTTGATAGCCGCGAAATGCAATCAAATTTCATTCGTCAGTTTATCATGAGCTTCCTTTAAGTCACTGCTAATTCGAGTATGCTTCCTCCCTTTTTTGGGCAACAACTCAGTTGGAGACGCCAGATCTTTGCAAGATGGTGACCAGCTCCAGGCTGGCCACCTCTTCTCTATTACACAAACCCCACCAATGCCTTGCGACGCTTACCCACTGCGAGTGTCAGTCGTTCACCCGGTTTCAGATCACCCTCAGAAATCATTCGGGTTTCTTCCAGTACGATGGATGAGTTGAGGCGAACACCGCCGCCGCGGATGAGGCGGCGGGCTTCGCTGTTGGTGGTGGCGAAGCCAGTTTTTACCAGAAGGTCCAGGAGACCGAGTGGTTTGGCAAGGAGGGATAGAGGTAGCTCGTGGGTTGGCTGAGAGAGGTCTTCCTGACCGCTGAACAGGGCCTCTCCCTGCTGAAGCGCGGCTTCTGCTGCGGCCAGACCGTGGACAATGCCGGTGACCTGTGTTGCCAGTATCTTCTTGGCCTCATTCAGCTCCTGCCCCTGAAGGGAGGACAGGCGGTCAATTTCACCCAATGGCAAGTCGGTGAAGAGTTTCAGCAGGCGTGGTACATCTGCGTCGTCTGCATTACGCCAGAATTGCCAGAAGCCGAAACTGGACAGGCGGGATGGGTTGAGCCACACTGCGCCTTCTGCGGTCTTGCCCATTTTACTGCCCGAAGCTGTTGTCAGCAGTGGCAATGTGAAGCCGAAGAGCTGACTGCCAGAGCGTCGACCGAGGTCTACACCATTGACGATGTTGCCCCATTGATCGGAACCCCCGATCTGCAATGTGCAGCCGAAGCGCTGGTTGAGTTCAACGAAGTCAACGGCTTGCAGCATCATATAGCAGAATTCGAGCACGGAAAGTGGCTGTTGCGCCTCAAGGCGGGAGCGAACGCTGTCGAACGTCATCATGCGGTTGACAGTGAAGTGTGTGCCGAAGTCGCGCAGGAATTCAAGGAAGCGGAATTCATCCAGCCATTCAGCGTTGTTGACGATCTGTCCCTGCCCTTCGGAAAGATCAAAGAGGCGCTCTACGGTTGTGCGGATACCTGCGAGATTGTGCTCAATCTGCGTATCATCAAGAAGCGGACGACTTTCAGTGCGGAAGCTTGGATCGCCAACGCGCGTTGTACCGCCACCAACCAGCAGGATTGGTTTGTGTCCGGTTTTTTGTAGCCAACGCATAGTCATTAACGGCAGCAGATGGCCGACATGCAGACTGTCAGCCGTTGCATCAAACCCGGCATATGCTGTGATGGGGCCAGTCCGTAGCTTTTCGTCCAGCGCTTCCAGATCGGTACATTGATGCAGGAAGCCGCGGTCAATCAGCAATTGAAGGGCTTCAGATTTTGGAGTGAAGCAGTGTGCTGTATCTACCAGTGTATGTTTCATAATGCTCTCCTTCGCCGCGCAGGAAAGCTAAAACACAAAAGCCGCCTACGCGGCGGCTTTGGGTTCTGACCTCAATTTTGCATGAGTTTACAGGAACGCGACCGCCGATATGTCGGTTGCATAATAATAAACTGCAGAAAGGGTGGTCAGGTTCTTGCTCATGGCAATTATATGAGGGAAACCGACCAGCACTGTCAAGACAGTTTTGCCAAATTATGCTGACCATCAGTTCTCAGGCTATACTTCTGAGCCAGTTCAGCTTATTGATGAAACAGGCTAATTCTTTCATATCATTAAAGACTGCCATTGGGTTTTGCTCCTCAAGGCGGTTGTGTAAATTTGCGTTGCCGTGGGAGGCTCCGGTGAAGCCGAGAGCGGCCATGCCTGCTGCTCGGGCAGCTTGCAAGCCGAGATGGCTATCTTCAACAACCACGCATTTTTCGGGGGCGGCGCCCATCTCGCTTGCAGCTTTCAGGAACACATCTGGCGCTGGCTTGCCCTTTTCAACCAGATCTGATGAGAAGTATTTATTCTCAAACCGCTCATACAGGTTTGTTAGCTTAAGCGTATGTTCCAATCTATCCATGGAACTTCCGGAGGCGATGCACATTCGCAAATTCGGGAATGAGCTGTCCAGTTCACACAAAGCTTCATGGATGCCATCAATCGGCTTGAGATGCTGCTCAAAGGCGGCCTTTAGCACCTTATCCTGATTCTCAAGCGCCTCATGGTGGCGAATGTTTACACCAATTTCCGCTTCAACCTGGTTGAATACTTCAGCTGATGACACACCGCAGAAGCGGGCGATCATTTCTTCCGTGCTGATGGGGTATCCGGCTTTGGTGAAGCCTTCGGCCTCAACCTGACACCCAATCCACTCGCTATCAATCAGACAGCCATCGCAATCCCAAATAAGCAAATCGTAGTTCATGGAAAATCCAGTTGGTTATATTGGGCACATTGTTGTCAGCAAGCATGGCATTTTCATGATACCCTCGGAGTACAATACAACTTATCCTCGCAAGCCTGGCAGGGTTTTGACTCGACATCGGAGATTTACTCCCTAAAACCTAGTAGTGAGCCTTCGTCAAAGCTCCGTTAGACTGAGAGGCAAACATGCAGAATTGTATATGGGGGACGTATGTCGGTTGCTTCTCAGGTGCGAAGGTCTGGTGCTGCGCGGCGGCGCAAGCTCAAACCAACATTGATTGTTCGCATTCGCGGTGGCATTGGCAATCAGCTTTTTCAGTATGCTTTCGGGCGGAAAATCTCTCTTGAAACGGGCATGAAACTTCGTTTCGACTGCAGTGAGTATGAGCAACATTTCGATCGCTCCTATTGCCTCAACCTTTTCAAAACACAGGGTTTATCCGCTACTGAATCTGAGCTGTCCGCTGTGCTCTGGCCCGCACAGGCGTACGGGCAGACTGTCAGAATATGCCGTAAGTTCTACCCCTTCTATCAGCGTCGTTACATCCGTGAAGATGAACTGCCGGGAGATGGGGAGGCTCCGACGCTGAAGCAAAGCGCTTATCTGGATGGCTATTGGCAGAACTGGGAGATTCCATTCTCCATCATGGAACAACTGCGTAAAGAGGTCACGCTCAGGAAACCCATGGTGCTTGAGCGGTTGAAATTACTGCAACGGATTAATTCCATGCCATCTGCTGCACTTCATGTACGCTATGGTGATTACAGTCAGCCGCACAATCTGCAGAATTTTGGGTTGTGCGCTGCCGGCTATTACAAGGGGGCGATGGATTTCCTTTCTGAGCGTATTCCCGGCCTGATGTTCTATGTTTTCTCCGACAGTCCCGAACGGGCGCGAGAGGTGATTCCGCAGCAGGATAATGTGTTTTTTGCAGATCCGATGCAGGATGGAAAAGACTATGAAGACCTGATGATTATGTCAGCCTGCGACCACATCGTTACGGCAAACAGCAGCTTCAGTTGGTGGGCTGCTTTTTTGAATGGGAATGATGATAAGCACGTGATTGCTCCGCTAAAGTGGTTCAGGAATCCCAAACTGGATGACAGCCTGATTGTCCCGCCGCACTGGCAAAGGTTATAGTGCCTGCATTTCCGTAATTGGATTAACGAACTCCAGAGCATCGACTTCATGCAGGATCTGTCCGATTGCGTTTTGGGACAGAGAAAAGTGTTGGTGAGCACCACTCTTTCCTCCAATAACCGGAGCGTATCCTAGTCCACGCAGATGTGCGAGCCATGCATAGGCACTCTGGACGTAATCTGCCGGGAAGATTTCAATCAGCTTACCTCCCACCTGCGTAAACAACAGGTTTGTCAGGCCTGCACCGTGGGTTCCTACAATGATCCTGGCACTGTTGAAGAGTTCAACCTGCTCTTTGTGGCTTTGCCTGCCGGGAATTATGCTTTGAAAACCACGTGCCTCTAACTGCTCTTTGAGTGACTTCTCGTTCAGTATTCGACGTATTTTTGCGTCATCGCGTGCAATATAGAGCCTTGTGGCCGGCGTCTTGTGCATGTCAAGATGGTATGCGGCCAGATAGTGCGTCGCAACCATAGAGGCTGCCTGCTCGCTGGCTGGCGCTCTGTACTCGCAATTCATTGCTGGCATACAGTGGTAGAGCGTTTTGCAGTGTAACCGTTCATTTGCCCCGCATTCTTCCAGGCTGAGAAGAGGAGTTTCGCGGGCAAGATGCTCAAAGAACTCTCGCTGGAACTCTGGCAGGTTCTCCCGCACCAGTATTTTCAGGGGGGTCATGAACGGCTCCAGATGCTCCAGCAGAAACAAAAGCGGGAACGCAACATCGCATATGAAGTGGTAATAATGGCGATGTCCAGCTTTCATACCCAGCATGTTGATGGCTGCAGTCTGGATCGTCCTGTCCTTTAACCGCGCAAACCGCCTGGTGTTGGACGCAGCGGCTTCTATCTGGCGATGCTGCGCTTTCAGGACGGTTGATCCCGTGCTTCCCAGGACCAGGCAATCAACGAGCTTATGCAACCTGAGCTGCGTGTGCCCGGCCGGTGGGATTGGCAACGGGTAGCGGCTTTGCTCCAATGCACCGTGCTCTTCAAAAAACGCCTGCACCTCTTGTGGCAGCGCACAGGAGCTGCGCTCATCAACGGTTAAAAGATGCTCATTTGGCGCAAGTCTCAGGTTTGCATTGTCTGCAAAGAAGTTGTTCCGGTCACCGATGGCCGGGAATTTTCTTGCAAGGGTTGATTGCACTGAGAACCGAAGTTGTCGACTTGTCGGCAGCCAACTGCGCCATTCAGGTGCCTTGCGCATCTCCACCTCACCCATGTTAACCGTAAACCCGAACGACCGTATACCGGACAGGACATTGCAAGTATCCGCATATTCTGATCAGTCAGTTTCCAGGGTTATGGATTAGGTCCTCAAAGAAAAGCCCGGCGTCTTTTGCAAGAGCCGGGCTATTAATTTTTACAGAAACCGCGTTGTTACGCGAGTTCTGGTTCCACCCTGGTTGGTTCTGGGGCCACCCATTTCAGGACTGGTTTGCGCGCTGCCGCTGTTTCATCCAGACGACGGCGCGGAGCCAGGAACGGAGCACCTTCAAAGCGATCTTTTTCACCTGCTTTTGCACTCATCACCAGATCGCGCATGGTTGCGACGAACAGGTCCAAAGAGGCACGGCTTTCGCTTTCGGTTGGTTCGATTAACATTGCTCCACTTACGACCAATGGGAAGTACATGGTCATTGGGTGGTAGCCTTCGTCGATCATCGCCTTTGCGAAATCGAGCGTGGAAACGCCAGTGTCATTCAGGAAGCTGTCGTCAAACAAAACTTCATGCATGCATGGCTTCACACCAAATGGCAGGGTCATCAGGTCCTGCAGGCCAACGCGGACGTAGTTGGCATTCAGCACAGCATCTTCAGATGCCTGTCTGAGCCCATCAGAGCCATGAGACTGCATGTAAGACAGTGCGCGCACATACATGCCCATCTGCCCGAAGAACGCAGTCATACGGCCAAATGGTTGCTCACCGTCCTTAAGCTGGTCCATGGTCTCAACAACTTCCAGCTTATCCCCGTTTTTGCGGATGAATGGAAGCGGCGCGTATGGTGCCAGACGATCAGACAGAACAACCGGACCAGAACCTGGACCTCCGCCGCCATGCGGCGTGGAGAAGGTTTTGTGCAGGTTGATGTGCATGGCGTCAATGCCAAGATCACCCGGCTTTGCCTTGCCAACAATCGCATTGAAGTTTGCACCATCGCAGTAGAAGTAGCCACCAGCTTCATGAATTGCGTTTGCAATATCAATCACTTCTGGCTCAAACAAACCACAGGTGTTCGGGTTGGTGAGCATAAGAGCTGCCACCTGACCTGCGTGTGCTTCGATCTTTTCGATCACAGCTTCCACGGCTACTGTGCCGTCTTCACGCGCCGGGATGGACACAACCTTGTAGCCAACCAGTGCAGCGGTTGCCGGGTTGGTGCCGTGGGCACTTTCCGGAACCAGAACGATGGAACGTTCTTCACCTTTGGCTGCGATTGCGTGCTTGATGGACATCATGCCGCACTGCTCACCGTGGGCGCCAGCTTTCGGGCTCATCGCCACTGCATTGGTGCCAGTGAGTTTCATCAGCCAGTCAGCCAGCTCAGAGATCAGCTCGAAAGCGCCCGGAACTGTAGAGATTGGCTGCAGCGGGTGAATGTCAGCAAAGCCCGGCAGACGCGCCATCTTTTCATTGAGGCGCGGGTTATGCTTCATGGTGCAAGACCCAAGAGGGTACAGGCCTGAATCAATTGCATAGTTGTTGCGGGACATGCGAACGTAGTGGCGCATGGTTTCCGGCTCAGACAGTGCCGGAAGATTTACCGGCTCACCGCGCATGTGGTTGCCAAGGCGTGGAACGAAGTCAATTGGCTCGTCAAGGTCCACACCGCAACTGTCCATGTGGCCGATCTCAAAAACAAGCGGCTCTTCCATGTCCAGTGCTTTGTTGCCGGTAAAGGTCTGGTGCGGCATTGGGGGGCCAGCTTTACCAGCGCGTGTCTGGCGTCCCTGATGGTTCATAGTCATGCCAGCACCTCCTTCAGAGCTTGCGCATAGGCTGCGCGGTCCTCATCGGTATTCACTTCTGTACTTGCAACAACGATCAGGTTATCGATATCACCACCGGATTTGTCCAGGCGGCAAACAGGAAGACCGCCCAGAACGCCCTTTACAGCAAGAGCTTCAATTACGTCCTGTGCATTCTTTGGCGTGCGAATTGTGAACTCGTTAAAGTACGCGGAGTTCAGAAGCTCAACACCCTCAACCGCAGAAAGAGCATCTGCCAGAGCAACTGCATTCATGTGGTTGATGCGAGCAAGGCGTGCGAGGCCTTTGCCGCCCAGCAAGGTCATGTGAATGGTGAATGCCAGAGAACACAGACCGGAGTTGGTGCAGATGTTGGAAGTCGCTTTGTCACGACGGATGTGCTGCTCACGGGTGGAAAGGGTCAACACGAAACCGCGCTTGCCTTCCGCATCCACTGTCTCACCACACACACGGCCCGGCATGTTGCGGATGTATTTCTGGCGCGTTGCAAACAGACCAACGTAAGGACCACCGAAGGTCAGCGGATTACCAATGGACTGGCCTTCGCCAACCACGATATCCGCACCCTGGGCGCCAGGGCTTTCCAGAAGGCCGAGGGACACGACTTCAGTGAACACTGAGATCAACAAAGCCTTGTGCTTGTGCGCTTTTTCTACAATCGGCTTCAGATCAATCAGCTGACCATAGAAGGACGGTGACTGAACCACCACGCAGGAGGTTGCGTCGTCGATTTGTGCCAGAATATCTTCTGTTCCAGCCGGATCTGCCGGGAGGGCCACAACAGAAGCGCCCGGCAGCTTTGCAGAAACACCTTCAACCACTTCACGGTACTGCGGATGCAATCCACCGGAAAGAACCGCTTTTTTCTTGCGGGTTATGCGGTGAGCCATCAACACAGCTTCAGCAGTGCCTGTAGATCCATCGTACATGGATGCGTTGGCAACTTCCATTCCGGTCAGGTTTGTCACCTGTGTCTGAAACTCGAAGAGTGCCTGAAGCGTGCCCTGTGTGATTTCTGGCTGATACGGGGTGTAGCTTGTCAGAAATTCAGAACGCTGGATCAGATGATCAACCGTTGCCGGCACGTGGTGTTTGTATGCCCCTGCCCCAACGAAGAACGGTAGAGATCCTGCACTGACATTCTTGTTCGCCATTGCACTGAGCTGGCGCTCAACCTGCATTTCTGTCTTGCGACGCGGCAAGGTCGTCAGTTCTTCAAGGCGAACGGCCTCCGGGATATCGGCAAACAGCTCATCAATTGTGTCTACGCCGATACGCGCCAGCATGTCGGCCCGGTCGTTGTCTGAAAGCGGAAGATACCGCATGTTCTCTCTCCATCAGATTGTCTGATGCACATTTTAGCAAAAGCAAACGAAGCTCCTGCCATTTCCTGCCACGGCACTGTCCTGCACGGCAGGTGATGAACGGCTTTTGGTTTATTGCGTATTCTTTTTCCGAAAACCGGTCGGGCATTTCGGGAGTACGCTTTACCTTAAAGCGTTTCTACAAATGCTTTGTAGTCAGCTTCACTCATCAGGGCTTCAAGCTGTGCAGCATTCCCGAGCTTCATTTTGAAGAACCATGCAGTGCCTTCCGGGTCTTCATTTACCTTCGCAGGCTCATCGACGAGCAGTTCGTTGCCTTCAACGATCTCACCATCAAGCGGTGCATATACTTCAGATGCAGCTTTCACGGATTCCACCACAGCAACTTCATCGTCCTGATCGACGTTTTTGCCGTTTTCCGGAAGTTCGACAAACACAACATCGCCCAGCTGCCTCTGTGCGAACTCAGTAATACCCACGGTTACTACGTCTCCCTCAACTTTCAGCCACTCGTGGTCTTTTGTGAAATATGTGCTCATTTAAGCGTTCCCTACACTGTCGTTTGTCGGTTGAAATATAGTCGGCGGCAGCCCGCTGCCCTCACCCGGATTATTTTGGTTTACGATAGTAGCGCTGTGCCACAAACGGCATTCCGGCAACCCTGGCCGGAAGCGCACGACCTCGAACCACGAGTTCCAGTTTCGTGCCGGTTTCTGAAAGACCGGACGGTACGTAGCCCATCGCAACCGGTGCGCCAAGCGTTGGCCCATAACCGCCTGATGTAACGCGGCCAATAATTTCTTCTGTACCCGGGACGCGGATTTCTGCGCCTTCACGTGCTGGTGCACGGCCTTCAAGCAGCAAGCCTACACGGAGACTTTCTGTGCCTTCTGCCAATTGCTTCAGCACACGTTCACCACCAGGAAAGTCACCTGCTTCTTTGCGACGCTTCTGCATGCAGAAAGTGATATTGCCTTCAACAGGTGTGGTGTTTTCGTCGATGTCGTGGCCATAAAGGCAAAGACCTGCTTCAAGACGCAGGCTGTCACGGGCGCCAAGCCCAATGGGTTCAACGCGCTCATCTGCGAGCAGCGCTTTTGCAACTGCTTCAGCAGCGCCAGCAGGAATGGAAATTTCGTAGCCGTCTTCGCCAGTATATCCTGAGCGGGAGGCGATAACGGAGATGCCGTTGAATTCCAGAGAGCGCACTTCCATGAAGCCCATATCAGCAGCCTCTGGTGCATGCAGAGCCATTACTTCAGCAGCTTTTGGACCCTGAATGGCTATCAATGCCCGATCTTCAACGATCTCAAGCTTTACATTTTCCGGAAGAGCTGCTGCGATGATTTTATAATCGTTGTCTTTACATGCAGCATTTACGACGAGCATGAGGCGACCATCGTCTTTGCCCGCCAGCGGACGAGAGACCATGAGGTCATCAATGATGCAGCCTTTATCGTTGAGCAGAACGGTGTAACGCTGTTTGCCCGGCTTCAGTTCCTTCATATTGGATGGAACGAGCGCTTCCAAAGCAGCAGCAGTGGTCGCGTGGTCGGGGCCTGTGAGCCAGGCCTGCCCCATGTGAGACACATCAAAGAGGCCTGCGCTTTCACGTGTAAAGAGATGTTCTTTCATCACTCCGAGCGGGAACTGCACTGGCATATCATAACCAGCGAACGGCACCATTTTAGCGCCAAGCTCTACATGAAGATCGAAAAGCGGTGTTTTTAGAAGATCTGCAGCTTCAGCCATTTGGTCCCTCAGACAGTGGCGTACACATCGAAATTCATTCCCAATTAACGGAATGACCGAGTACGCCCCCTCTGTCTCGAGAACCTGAGAGATTTCCCACGCCGGCAGCTACAAAAACCAGAGCGGTTACTCCTTCGGTGAGAGCCTTAACAAGCGATCCAGCCGGATCCCCTGCTCGGCACTGCTTTCCAGAGCGTTGCTTACTGTGCGGTCCTTTTGCCTGAGAGTTTCCGGGGCGGTTGCTCCTTCGGCGATAACCCAATGGGTGGCTTATTCTCTCCCGCACAGCCCTGACATCCGCCAACCCTCCTCAGACCCGGCGAATGCATTCCTCCTGTATGACTGCAACGTGCCATTCAGGAGGGCTGGCGCGACACTATGACGCCAAGCTGTGATCCCTTACTAACCTATTTTTTAGTTTTCGTCGAATCCAAATACAACATTTTGTCCCGGTTTATTCGGAAGGGTAATATTGTCTTCCACAAATGCCCATGTCGCAGACGGTGATCCGGCCCCTAAAGTGACAGGAACGCTGAAGAGTTTGGAGTAGATTGTTTTTTCTCCGCTATCCACTTCCTGTGTAACCGCGACACGCACAGGAAGCAAAATTTCGCCACCTTTCCAGGTGGGGCCGGGCGTGATGTTGCCCGCGATACCCAGTTTCATCGCTGAATTCTGGCCCGACTTTTTACAAGTCCGCGCCCAATCTTTAATAATGGCCTGATAGCTCAGGTTCTCGGGAATCTTGTCTTTTCCGCGCGGGTACACCGTCAGGATGGTTGTTCCCGAAAGCTCCTCCAGGGCCGGGCACAAAACCGGAGCCTGAAGTACAGACAGATCAAGGGTCCTCTCAGTTGCAGGCGGGTTTTCAGAGGATGCCTCCAGCTCGTTGTCCGATGACATGAAGCTGCCGCACCCTGCCAGTGAAGCAGCAAGTGCAGCCAGAAGAATTGCCCGTCCTGTGTTTTTGAGCCGTGATTTTGCCAATAAATTTCCCACCATTCGAATCCCAAATTTACCTGCAGTTTTTGTTTCTATATCAGCCACAAACGCAAATAGCGAGATACATCAGGCACCTGAAACACAGTAGAGGAAGATGACAGGCTGAATATTTGAGAAAATCAGCGCTTATTACCCGATTAAAAACTCTTTTTCTTGACAGAGGCAGTTAACATCCTTCAATTGCTCAAAGTCGAAACTCAGGGATACATCATGCAGGTTAGGTCGACCCCAAAGGCACCGATCAAAATTCTTCTTTGCGCTCCACGAGGCTTTTGTGCCGGTGTTGACCGCGCGATCCAGATCGTCGACCTTGCTCTGGAGAAATATGGCGCCCCTGTATATGTGCGCCACGAGATCGTTCACAATAAATATGTGGTTGAATCTCTGCGCAACAAAGGTGCTGTTTTCGTTGAGGAGCTAGATGAAATTCCGGTGGATGACCGTCCTGTTATATTTTCTGCGCACGGAGTGCCAAAGTCTGTGCCAGAGGCTGCGCGTTTGCGTAATCTGTTCTTTCTTGATGCAACTTGTCCACTGGTGTCCAAGGTGCATAAAGAAGCTATTTTGCATGACAGACGCGAGCGCGAAATTCTGCTGATTGGCCATAAAGGCCATCCGGAAGTTGTCGGCACTATGGGGCAACTGCCGCGCGGACGCGTTTCTCTCATTGAGACTGCTGAAGATGCTCGCCAGTTTCAGCCCAGGACTGATCGCCAGTTGGCGTGGATTTCTCAGACTACGCTTTCTGTTGATGATACAGAAGAAATGGTTAAAATTCTTGAAGAACGCTTCCCGACCATTGCGAAGCCGCACAAGGATGACATCTGCTACGCAACGACAAATCGCCAACACGCCGTTAAGGAAATTGCGCCCAGGTGTGATGCCATGATTGTTGTTGGTGCGCCAAACTCTTCAAACTCCAAGCGCCTGCGCGAAGTTGGAGAAAGAGCAGGTTGTGAGAAGGCCTTCCTCATTCAACGAGCCTCCGAGATCTTATGGGATAATTTTGAAGATGCGGCGATAATCGGCATCACCGCCGGGGCATCTGCTCCCGAAATCCTTGTTGAGGAGATTGTCGAATCCTTCCGTGAACATTTTAATGTGACACTGGAAACCGTTACAACTGCTGAAGAAAACATTTCATTCAATCTACCGAAAGAGTTACGGACTGTTGCCGCGCCGGGCGGAACAAGTCCGGCTGATTAGTTATGGCTGTATATACCGATGTTTCCGATGAAGAGCTGGGCGCTTTCATCGACCGTTTCAACATTGGCAATCTGCTCTCCTACAAGGGGATTGCTGAAGGTGTCGAGAACTCCAACTATCTGGTTCATACAGAGACGGGCTATTACATCCTCACACTTTACGAAAAACGGGTTAATCCAGATGATCTGCCGTTTTTCCTTGGATTGATGCAGCACCTTGCCGGTAAGGACCTCAACTGCCCTACCCCGCTCATTGACCGTGACGGGCAGATGCTTGGCGAACTTGCGGGACGCCCTGCAGCCATGGTTACATTCCTTGATGGTATGTGGGTTCGCAAGCCGCAGCTGGTGCATTGCGCAGAGCTCGGTAAAGGCATGGCGCGTATGCATCTGGCTGGCGCTGACTTTGAGATTAAGCGGCCAAACTCTCTGAGTGTTGATGGTTGGGCTCCCTTGCTGGATGCCAGCCGTGAGCGCGCGCATGAAGTGAAGGATGGCCTTGCAGACGAGCTGACTGCAGAATTGGGCGAACTACAGGCACTGTGGCCGAAGGAACTGCCAAGCGGTGTTATTCACGCCGACCTTTTCCCGGATAATGTGTTTTATCTGGGCAGGAAGCTTTCCGGCCTGATTGACTTTTATTTTGCCTGTAATGATGCCTTTGCCTATGACGTGGCAATCTGCATCAACGCATGGTGCTTTGAGCCGGATGGCATGTTCAACGTCACAAAGGCACGGGCTTTGCTTGAAGGCTATCGCAATGTGCGACCGTTCAGCGAGCTTGAGTTCGACAACCTGCCACTGCTGTGCCGTGGTGCCGCGCTGCGCTTCCTGCTGACTCGTCTTTACGACTGGCTGTCTGTGCCGGCAGGTGCGCTTGTTGTTCCTAAAAACCCACTTGAATACCTGCGCAAACTCCGGTTCCATCGTGGCGTATCCAATGCAAGTGCATACGGGCTGGATAAATGACAGATACCAAACGTGTTGAGACGTGGACTGATGGAGCTTGCTCCGGCAACCCGGGACCTGGCGGCTGGGGCGTGCTGTTGCGTTTTGGCGAGCACGAGAGAGAACTATGCGGCGGCGAACCTGATACAACCAACAACCGCATGGAATTGATGGCTGCGATCCAGGCTCTGGATTCCCTGAAACGTTCTTGCGCAGTCAACCTTTACACTGATAGCTCCTATGTGAAAAACGGCATTACACAGTGGATGCATAACTGGAAACGCAAGGGTTGGCGGACTGCATCCAACTCTCCGGTTAAAAACGCTGACTTGTGGCAACTGCTGGATACAGCGGCCCAACGTCATGATGTTGCATGGCATTGGATCAAAGGCCATGCCGGACACGAAGAAAACGAACGTGCCGATGCGCTTGCGCGTAAGGGTATGAAACCCTTTCAGAAATCTAAGTAAGCCGAGGAGGCAAGGTCAGGTTTATGGAAAACCAGCTCCCCAACTCCCGGCCTGATGAGGTGAAAAGGAAATTTCGCAAAGCCAGGCGTGTACTCATTCTTGCCAATCCGACAGCAACATCCTTCCGTTTTCAAAGTATCACAAAGATTGTGAAGTGCCTTGAAGACGCCGGGATGAAGGTGGAGCTGAAACTCACCAATCGTGCCAGCGAAATCACCGAGACCTGCATGGACCCTGACCTGAATACAGATATTCTGGCTGTTGCTGGTGGGGACGCCTCTGTCAGTGAAGCAGCCTCGGCTTTGCTGGGACGCGGAATGAAGCCACATCTGGCTATTATTCCATTTGGCACCGCAAATGTGCTTGCCCACGAACTGGGCGTACCGAAGGCGCCGCAAGAGGTTGCCAGGACCATCATCTCAGGCAGGGCGAGGAAGCTGCACAATGGCTTTGCGAATGGGCGTCCGTTCTTTCTTTCCACCTCAACCGGCTTTGATGCAGAAGTAGCGCATGTTGTACCGCTGCGTCTGAAGCGCCGCTATGGTCGGGTTGCCTATCTCTTCATTGCTGCGCAACTGGCGTTTTCACGTCGCAAAGGCAGCTTTAAAGTTCGGGCAGATGATGAAGAATTGCAGTGCGCCATAGCATTGATCACCAATGGCCGCTATTACGCTGGTAAGCATCTCGTGGCGCCGGATGCTTCCATTCTGGAGACGAAGCTGCATCTGCTGGCCTTCAAAGAAGACGGAGTATGGGCGCTCTTCAAATACGCATGCCGCTTACTTACTGGAAGTCTTGCTAAATCCCATAATGTTCAGTGCCGGACCATCAGGACAGCCCGCATAGATACCTGTCGCGCAGCCGCTGTTCAAATCGACGGAGAGCCGTTTGGCGGTACGCCACTTGAGGTTTCTGTTGGCGATTGCGAACTGACTGTTATCGCCGGAAAATAGACCAGCACTCCACGTGATGGTTGCAGCCTCAAATTTACGCCGTGCTTCAAGCAGGCTACCAACAACCTGTACCCCTGAAATATCCCTGAGCTGAAGTTTCCTAAATCTATTTTATAATATCAACCGATCCTGTTGATTGAAGACATTAGCAACAGCGGCTGCCGGTTGCTGATCAATACGGGAATGCTTTTTTCCGGTGACACGATGAAAGTTCAGGTACCAGTCCGCAAGCTCTTCTTCAACGGCAAAATCGTCTGGTTGCATCCCGAAGAGGCAGGCGCCAGGTTCACCTCGAAGCCTGCTAAGCTCTGACATGAAACAAGTAGCCGTTTGTGAGTATGAACAGCATCGTTGCAAGGACACTCCACAGTACATCCGCCATAGCTGCTAAAATGTTCTGCTGAGAGCTACTTTGGCTTGGGATAGGGTAGTGGGCCACCAAAACCAACAGAGGCCCGCCAGGTGTGGATGCTATAGCTTTTGTGCTCTGCCGTTGTTTTCAGATAACTCTTGTTCCGCCCTATGCCCATTGGGTAACGTTTGTTCTGCTGTGCTTCGTAGCTGGCGCTTTTGCTGCTGCAAACCCGTATACGCATATCTTCGGGTTTTCTTTGCAGGTTGTTAGCAATTTCATCAAGCTGCTTGCCATCAGCGCTCAACTCGCCATTTGCCGCCTGTGTCAAGAGCCTGGCCGTCCGTTCGCTTCGCTCCCGTCCGGTTGTCGCGCCAAGAACGACAGCCATAAAGCGGTACCCGTTTCTGTCTGTAAGTGCAACGATATTGCGGCCAGAAGAACAGACGAAGCCTGTCTTCATACCAACAGTGCCCGGGAGGCGTGTCAGCAACTCGTTGTAGGATTTGATTTCCACGCCATCAATGAGCACCTTTGATGTAGCAAACACGTCATGATACTGTGGGAAATCCAGATAGATTTTCCGGGCTAAGATGGCCAAATCACGCGCTGATGTTTGCTGGCCAGGCTCAAACAAGCCATTGGCGTTGACAAAGTGGCTTGCAGTCATCCCGAGGCGCTGCGCTGTGGCATTCATCCGTTGCACGAATGCGTCTTCACTGCCGGCAACGCTCTGTGCAAGCGCCACTGCAACATCATTGGCTGACCCGACAAGCACAGCATAGAGTGCATCCTCCAGTGTCATGATGCTTCCGACCTTCAGGCCTGACTTCACAGAGTCCTGCCTCATCGCCCGAGGGGACATCACTACTGACGTTTTCAAATCAACTTCTCGGCTGGCAAGAGCCTCAAAGGTTACAAGCGCAGTCATCAGCTTGGTTGTTGAGGCCGGATACCATGGGTCGCCAGCATCTTCAGCGTAAAGGACTTGTTGCGTATCCAGATTCAACACCAGCGATGGTGTGGCCACCGCTGGTGTAACGCAGGTAGATGTAATCAGGACCAGACCTGGAATCGCCTGAAGTTTTCGTCGGGTATTAGCAGAGCAAAACATGAGGATATCGGTCTCAGGTTGGAAAAGGGCAGCCTGCGCAGATGCCCTGAGAAAAGTGCCTCAACTATGTCACCGGATAAATTAACGGTGGAATACGACGTTCATTGATCAGAAGGGGGCGCCAGAGCGCAAACGGAAGCCTTGTGGTCCCTATATTTCGTTATCGCTCTGCGCAGTTTTTGTTTTTACACTACAACCAGGAGAGGATCTCCCTTGAAGTTTCCCGCTTATAACTTCAAGAGCATGTTGCGTTCATATGCATTCAGGCACCATGCCCTGACTCCTTATTTGAATGCATATTCTTATCCAAACCGGAGCCACTTTTCGGGAATACGCTCTAAAACCACTCATTTAACTTTGGCTGCTGCGTTCTTGTTGCGCGAATTGTTCTTTCAGCATGCGGCCCGCTTCGGCAGCGCGCATTGGCTGGCCAAAATGGAAGCCCTGAACGTACTCGCAGCCGAGTTGTAAGAGTTCCAGCGCATCAGATTCAGTCTCGGCACCTTCTGCAACCACTTCCATACCGAGATCATGACCCAGCGCCACGATGGTGCGCAGGATAACCGGGCGAGCGCTCTGACCGTTTGGACGAACGAAGGACTGGTCGATCTTGATCGTATCGAACTGGAAACGCTGCAGATAGCTAAGGGATGAATAACCGGTGCCAAAGTCATCCAGAGACAGGCCGGCGCCCAGACCTTTCAGGCGCTCCAGAACCTGTACGGAAAACTCAGGATTCTGCATGACCAGAGATTCAGTCAGTTCCAGTTTCAATGAACCTGGTGTCAACGCAGTACGCGCAAGCACGGCCTTCACATCGTTGATGAGGTCCGGCTTCAGGAGCTGGCGGGACGAAATGTTTACGGATACAAACAGTGGCAGAGAATGTTTGAACTGGCGCTGCCATTGCGCCAGCTGACGGGCACCTTTTTCCATAACGCGCAGGCCGAGCTCATTGATCAGACCGCTTTGTTCAGCAACGGGAATGAACTCGGATGGCGGGATCAGGCCGCGACCTGGATGCTCCCAGCGAGCCAGTGCCTCAAAGCCTGCTGTGGTCTTGTCAGAGAGACGAACGATTGGCTGGAATACAACCTTGATCTCATCTTTCTCAAGGGCCGAGCGCAGGTCGTTGCCCAGCGTGAGCGTGTTACTGGCAACTGGTTTCAGCGTTGGGCGGAAGATCTCAATACGGTCACCGCCAAGGCGCTTGGCATGGTTGAGCGCGATTTCAGCATCGCGCATCATGTCAGTTGCCTTTTCAGGACCACTATCAAAGATGGACGCGCCGATGGAGGCTGTCAGGAAGACTTCCTGATCGCCGAAGGTGACTGGGGTACGCAAAGACTTACGCAGCTCATCCGCAAAGGATGCGATGCGTGTTGCGTCCTGCTCGGAAATCATGAGAACTGCAAAGGTATCTGCGGAGATGCGAGACAGAGAATCCTGTGGTTTGATCAGGCGGGACAAGCGACGGGCTGCTGTGAGCAGCATTGAGTCACCAGCGGTCTGTCCGATGGTATCGTTGACCTGCTTGAAGCGGTCAAGGTCGACCAGAATGACAGTTGGATTACCATTACCATCTGCTCTGGAACGAGCAAGTGCAGCCACAACGCGGTCCATAAACAATTCGCGGTTTGGCAAGCCCGTCAGATTGTCATGCACTGCATCGTGCATCAGGCGCTCTTCGGCAGTTTTCTGCGAAGTGATGTCGAGCAGCGTACCAACACAGCGGATCACTTCGCCATCTGAACCCAAAACCGGGCGCACGCGCATTTTGAACCAGCGGTAGTGACCATCTTCTCCGCGCAGACGGAACGCCTGATTGACACGGCCACGTCGGTGGTCGATCACAGCGTCCAGAGTACCGCGGAACAGGTCACGGTCTTGAGGGTGCAGAATTTCCAGCCAGAGGCGTGCCGGACCATCAAGCAGACCTGGCTTGATACCCAAAGCTTCTTCAAGGCCACCGCTGGTGTGAATTTTATCGCGGTCTACGTCCCAATCCCAAATGATGTCACCGGAGCCTGTCAGCGCCAGAGCACGGCGTTCCACATCGTTCACCACGCTGTGGGAAAGACCAGACCCTGCGAAGGCGTGCTGCATAACGGTAAAACCAAGCAACAGGACGAAGAGGACGAGACCACCTGCCAGCGCTGGCTGGACCAGATCACTTTGCAGCATGCCGGTCGTCCCCATCCAGGCAGCAAAAAGCCACGCCAGGAACAGGAACCATGTTGGCAGCAGCATAATCGCTCGTTCAAATCCGCGAACAGTGAGCATCAGGATGACGCCAAAGCCACCGATTGCCACACCACCCATCAGAATACGTGAGATACCAGCAGCAATGGTCGGGTCCCAAAGCGCCAGACCAAACAGGCTAAGCACCGTGATGAACAAACCAATCGCAAGGTGGGTGTAATGGATGTGCCAGCGGCTGAGACCCAGATAGGCGTAAAGGAAGACCACAAGCGCAGCTGTAAGGCTGATTTCTGCCGCCGCTCGATAGAGTTGATCATCCCCCAGCGTTCGCCCGAAGACGTGATTCCAGAAGCCGAAATCGACACACAAATAAACCAGAACGGCCCATGCCAGCGCCGCAGTTGCGGGGAAGAGAACCGTCCCTTTCACCACAAACAAAATGGTGAGGAACAGAGCCAGCAGGCCAGCAATGCCGAGCACGATACCCCGGTAGAGCGTGTAGGCGTTGATGTTGTCTTTGTAAGCTTCCGGCTTCCATAGACGGATTTCCGGCAGGCTCGGGGTGTTCACCTCGGCAATGAAGGTAACATTGGCGCCCGGGTCCAGCGTGATGCGGTAAATGTCTGCTTCCGTGCTGCGTTCACGGATTGGCGGGATGCCCTGACTTGGCGTTAAAGACACGATGCGGCGCTGGCCAAGGTCCGGCGCCAGCACACCGCCGCCAGTCATCTTGTAATAGGGCGTAACAAGCAGGCGGTCTATCTGCTCTTCCCCAGGATTGGAGAGTGCGAACACCGCCCAGGAACTGGCCGTGTCATCAATGGAGCGCACTTCTATGCGTCGGACGATACCATCAGAATCAGGAGCAGTGGAGACCTGAATGCTTTTACTGGCGTTTGGGTAGATATCGACAGAACTGGTCAGATCGAGTGCATCAACATCCCTGGGGACAACAATCGCCTCTAAAGCCAAGGCTTGTGATGCAACCACAATGACCAGGAGAGCACCAGTCAGAACAGCCTTAATAACGTTCTGCACGCGCTGACATTTAGTCCCTGACACCGACTTCTCCACGATAACGAAAAATTAACTGAAATCCTAGCCAAGATCATTACATCGTCACGACGCCGGTTTCATGGTTCAAGCATGTGTTACAGGCAATTTATCCCCATCTGCCTCTGATTGTGGCAGGACTTTGGCCGGTAGAGATGCAGGATCCTGGATTTTGCCAAACAAAATGTGGTCTTGCCACATTCCGTTTATGAACAAATACGAAGGTGCAAAGCCTAATTCAGAGAATCCGACCTTTGTTAAGAGCGCTATGGAGACCTCATTTGAGGGCAAGCAGGCCGCTTCGATCCGGTGCAGATTCAAATCGTTGAAGCAGAAACAGCAGACACGCTCAACCGCCTCTTTCATAAAGCCATTGCCAGCAAAGGGTGCTCCCATCCAGTATCCAAGCGAGGCTGTCTGAGCGACACCGCGACGGACATTCGAAAGGTTCAAGCCGCCCAATAGCTCATCAGTATCCCGGTTGAACAGAAAAAACGGGTAGCGAGTACCTTCGCGAATGTTACGATTGTCGTGCCGGATGCGTTTTCGAAAGGCAATTTTTGTCAGATCATCTTCTGGCCACGTGGGTTCCCACGGTTGCAGGAAACTCCTGCTGCCAGCTCGCAGATCAGACCACTGTGCGAAATCCGACATGGCTGGCGAACGTAAGTACAAGCGGCTTGTAGTCAATGTTGCAAGAGATTGGGGAGACGTGTTTGTTTTGAAGAATGACACAGCTTCTCTCCCCTCTTAGCCAGAACTTAAGTATGTAAAAAAAATTACCTGAATTGCAACAGGTTTATGTTTGGAGCCCCGCCAAACGCTCCTTTAGTTCAGCATAGTTCAGCATAGGTGCCTTTGGTCCAACCTTCACAAAAGTTGGGTTGTCAGAGACAAACAGCTTCTCTGCCAGAATCTGCAGGCGGTCGGCGGACACAGCATTGAGGCGGCGCTCCAACTCTTCCAGTGCGACTGGGTGACCATAGATCATTACCTGACGAGCGATCTGACCTGCACGTGCTGCCGGGCTTTCCAATGCCATCAGCAAACCGGATCGCAGCTGTGCTTTTGCACGCGACACTTCCTTTTCGGTCACACCCTTAGCGACTTCTTTCAGCTGATCGACAAGCACTTCAGTCAGCTCTGCTGCATCTTCCGGCCCGGTCGCTGCATGAACGCCAAAGAAGCCGGTGTCCGCAAATGCCCAATGGAAGGCGTAGACAGAATAGCAAAGGCCGCGCTTTTCGCGCACCTCCTGGAACAGGCGCGATGACATGCCACCACCAAGAATGGAGGCAAGCACCTGCGCGGCATAATAGTCTTCATGCTCGTAAGGCAGACCCTCAAAACCCAGGATGACCTGCAGTTCCTGCAGTTCGCGCTCGACAGAGCCTTCACCGCCAACATACTGTGCCGTATAGTCCACGTCAGGCGCTGCATCGGACAGTTTGGAGAAGCTGGCTTCGGCAAGTTCCACAAGCGCTTCATGGTCAACAGCACCAGCAGCAGCAAGCACCATGTCGGATGCTCTGTATTTGCGCGCTACATATTGGCGGACCGCATCAGCGGAAAAGCTGGTGACGGTTTCGGGCGTACCCAGAATAGGACGACCGAGTGGCTGGTCTGGCCATGCGGTTTCCAGAAGCACATCAAATATCTGATCATCAGGCATATCCTGTGCTGCACCAATTTCCTGGAGAATAACGTGTTTTTCACGAGCAAGCTCATCCGGATCAATGATGGAATCCTGCAGGATGTCGGATAGAATATCCAGTCCCAAAGGCACGTCATCTGCCAGAGTACGCACATAGTAATTTGTATGCTCAACACTTGTGGAGGCATTCATCTCACCGCCAACGGCTTCGATTTCCTCGGCAATCTCAAGAGCATTGCGCCTGCCGGTGCCCTTGAACGCCATGTGTTCCAAGAGGTGGGTGATGCCATTTTCATGCTCACCTTCAGAGCGGGAGCCAGCTTTCACCCATACCCCAAGAGCTGTTGTCTTGAGGTATTGCATTTGATCAGTAACTACAGTAAGGCCATTTTCTAATTTTGTTAGTTTGACCGCCATTAAACGCCTGCTTTCACGGCACGTGCATTGCCTTCAACGAATTTTGATATTTCCGACGCATCTGCCGGAAGAACGAAAAATTTCTCTTCACGTTCCATAAGGTCAGCAAGATGAGCTGGCAGGTCAGGATGAACTCCTGATGCACTTTCCACTGCCGCCGGGAATTTTGCCGGGTGTGCTGTCGACAGCACGATCATCGGGGTAACGCCATCATTGTGCTCTTTGGCTACATGGATCGCGACCGCAGTATGCGGATCTGGCAGATACCCACTTTCCCTGTGTGTGTCAGTGATGGTTCGCGCTGCCTCCTGTTCGCTGGCGCGACCTGCTGAAAACTTCTCTTTGATAAAACTCAGCGCTTTTTGTGAGAGAGTGAAGCCGCCGGACTGCTTAAGGCTGTCCATCTGGGCTTTGACCGTTGCGCCGTCTTTGCCGTTTGCAGCAAACAGCAGACGCTCGAAGTTGGACGACACCTGAATGTCCATGGATGGTGAAGTTGTCGCCACAACGCTGCGCATTTCATAGCGGCCCGTATCCAGAGTACGCGCCAGAATATCGTTGGTATTAGTCGCGACCACCAGCTTCTCAACTGGCAGCCCCATCTGAGTTGCCACATAGCCAGCGAACACGTCACCAAAGTTTCCGGTTGGCACAGTAAAGGACACTGGGCGATATGGAGCGCCCAGAGACACCGCCGAGGTGAAGTAATACACTACCTGAGCAACAATGCGTGCCCAGTTGATGGAGTTTACACCAGACAGGCCCACGCGCTCACGGAAGGCAAAGTCGTTGAAGAGATCTTTTAAAATGCCCTGACAGTCATCAAAGTTGCCTTTTATCGCGAGAGCATGAATGTTGTTTTCCTTGGAAGTAGTCATCTGGCGCTGTTGAACAGGAGAGACACGTCCTTCAGGGAACAGAATAAAAACATCTGTATGCTCAAGACCACGGAATGCTTCAATTGCAGCACCGCCAGTATCGCCGGAAGTTGCGCCGACAATGGTAGCGCGTGCACCTTTTTGAGCCAGCACGTAATCCATCAGGCGAGCAAGCAACTGCATTGCAACGTCTTTGAACGCAAGTGTCGGCCCATGGAAGAGTTCCAGAACGTAGGTGTTGGGAGCGGTCTGGACGAGAGGAGCTACCGCTTTATGCGAGAAGCTGGCATAGGCCTCATCGATCATTTTTTTCAGGTCGTCATGTGGGATGCAGTCACCAACGAATGGGGCAATAACCTTCAGAGCGACTTCGCTGTAAGATTTTCCAGAAAATTCTGAAATTTCCTCAGTAGATAATTGTGGGAACTCTTTTGGTAGATACAAACCTCCGTCGCGTGCCAACCCTGTGAGCAGCACCTCAGAAAAGTTAAGTTCTGCAGCCTCGTCGCGCGTACTTACATATCTCACCGTTACATCCCTTCTCGCCCAGCCTGAATCAGGCCATTTTAATGCCATAACCCATTGGTATTTTTCAGGTTTTCAGCTGGAGTCCTGAACAGACCCCAATACTGCCGCATTTGCGTTTCAAGTGCGCACAGGGAAATAGCAGAAATGGCAGGAAGTTGCACGACGAAATCTCGCTTAAACACGTAAGATCATGCGTGGCCGATGTCGCTGGACAACATCCCAGGATCGATCCCAAGAATATCGAGCGCCTTGTGCCACTTCTGATCCCCCTCTCCATCAAAGATCAGGGAGGGATCTGTTTGACACGTCAGCCAACCGTTTGCCTGCAGCTCCATTTCAAGTTGTCCGGGTGCCCAACCAGCATAACCCAGCGCCAACAGAGATTTCTTCGGGCCTTTACCTGTTGCGATGGCGCGCAAAACTTCTACAGTTCCAGTAAGTACAACACCATTTTCAATCCTGAGACTTGTCTTTTCCAGAAAATAGTCATCTGAATGAAGGACAAAACCGCGACCGGCATCAACTGGTCCACCGCGATAGACCCTGCGTTCTGAAACGTCGATTGTCAGCGAATCTTCGTTCTCGTCTTCAACGATGTTCAATTGACCCAAAAGCTGTCCGAATGTAATGTTAGGGGCTGGCTGATTAAGCACAATCCCCATCGCTCCCTCTTCAGAGTGAGCACAAACGTAGATGACGGAATGGGCGAAACGTCCATCCTCCATTGTGGGCATGGCAATGAGATATTGTCCGTCAATGTAACCCGGTTTTTCACCAGACATGTTGGGCGCGCGCTCCTCATGCTTCAAAAGGATTGCCTTCTGTTCAGTGCAGAGGCAATTAATTAATAGGTATTCACGGATTCTCCCGGTGATCAACGATCAGTGAGAAAATCGTGATAATGTTCACTGATCATTGATTGTCTGAGAGGCAATCTTAATAGGAATTTGAAAAGGGACCGTTTAAATAGACTCTATGATTTCCAGATTTATCAAATCGACCCTCATCGCTGCTGCGGTACTCTCCGTCTCTGTTTCAAGCGCCTTGTCTTCAAGTGTGTCTGAATGGGTTATTGTTCAAGGCGGTGCAGTTCGTCTTTTACGCGCGAGCGAACCTGACACAGATGGTCTCTATCGCGGCGGGATTGAATTTCGCCTTGAAGAGGGCTGGCATACATACTGGAGATATCCGGGGGAAGCCGGCATTCCAACAGAGGCCAGCTTTGTAAATTCAGTCAACATAGCCAGCGCCGAGCTGATGTTTCCCGCACCCAGAGCCTACTCTGATGGATTTTCCACATCTTTGATCTATTCAGACAAGGTTGTGCTGCCTCTTCTGATCAAACGTTTGAATGACGGACGTCCTGCAATTTTGAGTGCAAACCTGACCTTCGGCATCTGCAAGGATATCTGCATTCCCGGACAGGCAGAGGTTTCTCTCGTTTTTCCGACGACCACGATTAAAGATGAGTTTACCGACAAACTGATCAATGAGTCATTTGCGAAGGTTCCAGTTACGCAAGGTGATCTGCCAAGTATATTTCCAGAGATAGAAATCACTGGAGAAAGCATGGACCGTACTGTGAACATCAGCGCGAAAGTCTCTTCAAAGGACAAATCGCCAGAACTCTTCATTGAGGGACCAACTGGCTCTTATAATGGCGTGCCAAAGCTGATTTCTGTGAAGAAAGGCGAGGCACACTGGACCATGCCCTATATTGGATTACCAGAAGATGAGAGCGACATTGAATTGCGCCTTACCCTGGTGACTGAAGACGGTGCTTTTGAGGAAACTCAAATCGTTTCAGCTCCACAGACCATCGCTACAAAATAAGCCTGTTTACGGGCTTTAGTTGTATTTGCGGAACAAAGTACTGGCAGCTACAATTGAAGCCGTTTCTTTTTAGAAGCAGGCATCAGATTGAGATCTCTGCTATGTTGATCAGTAAAAGCAAATTGGGAGAACTTTCCATGGTCATTCAAGTGGGCGACAAACTGCCAGAAGTTACATTCAAAACTATGAGTGCGGACGGACCTGTGGATGTAATCAGCGAGCAACTGTTTGCCGGTAAAACCGTAGTATTGTTTGCAGTTCCTGGCGCTTTTACGCCGACTTGTCACCTGAATCACCTGCCGGGTTTCATAGACAACGCAAAAGCTATCAAGGCAAAAGGCGTTGAAACGATTGCCGTTGTTTCCGTGAACGACGCGTTTGTCATGGGTGCCTGGGCGCTAGACACACGCGCTGATGACAAGATTCTCTTTCTTGCTGATGGCAGCGCAGATTTTACCAAGGCAGTTGGCCTGGACCTTGATGCCAGCGCTTTTGGTATGGGCATCCGCTCCAAACGCTATTCTATGATCGTGAAGGATGGTGTGCTGGCTTCTTTAAATATTGAAGAATCACCGGGAGAAGCAACAATCTCCTCTGCTGAGAACATTCTTTCTCAGTTATAAGACAATTTACCCGGGAATATTTAAGGGGAACAATGCTCCCCTTTTTTGTATTCTACCGCTGAAACTTACTTCCGGTTGCGCAGTGACGCGTCAGATATCATCCTGAAACGGTCAGCCTTACGCTTTTCTTCTTCCGCATCAAAGTCATCGTCCATTCCGTTTTTCGTAGAGGCCTTACCCCGGTTCTGCCAAGCTTTGATCAGGAAGGCAAAATAAACGCCAAACAGAGTGAGCGCAAGACCTGCCCATGTAAAGGCATATTGCAGGTGATTGTTAGAGAACGTCATGCGAGTTTCACCGGCCTGAGGCAGATCACCTGCAATGCTCACGGTCTTCTGAAGGTCGATCGTGTAAGGCGCGGTCTGGTCAGGCAACAATCCCAGTGATTCTGCCATGGCCTTTGGTTCACGCACGTACCACACATTGGTTTTCAGGTTCGCTTCAGCAGAGAACATACTCGCTACTTCAGCTCTGCGGGCAAGGCCAGTGATGGTGATATGCCCTCGCGGCGGCGCAGAGCCCAAACGTGTGCTGAAGTCTTTCCGATCAATTGGAATAAATCCGCGATTGATTAAAACGCTCCAGCCCTCATCCGTAATAAATGGCGCGTAAACAAAGTAACCCTGCCCACCCAGAGGACCTTTGGGCCTGGTCAGTGTATCAAAGTAATACAGCTCCCCGATTATAAACTGGCCTGAAAGCACAACATGCATATAATCGATTTCGTCAATCGACAACGATTCCCAAGTTGCCGGGCCAGGGGCTGCAACAGCAGGTTCATTTGTCCGAACCTGAGCGCGCTCAATCAACGCCAGCTTTTCATCAAGACGATTGAACTGCCACAAGCTCAGGTTAGCCAAAACAGCCAGCCCTACTGCTGCACACAGGTGCAAAACCCAATAGTGTTTGAGAAATGCAATTAGCCCAGGATTCGCTGTTACTTCTTCGCCATCTGCAACATCGCGTTCCATCTGATCATCAGTCATGGTGTTATCTTCATTTTTCTTGTGTTGCGATGCGCATGCACCGCAACCCGCTCCTCCTGCCAGACGATATGTTTTTTTCGCGCAGGCATTGAATCAAATGAAGCATCGCAAATTTTCCTTTCAGCGGTCATCAGGTTTCCTTCCTCTGCCTTGTTCTTATATTGCAATGCAATCAACATGCCTTTGAGTGTACGCAGAAGTATAACACTTAACACAACAGTCATGGATGCCCGGAAAGACATATGCAGCAAGAGTGGAGACTCGTACGCAGGCTCAACAAACAGACACCACCAGCAAGAACACAGCAGGGAAAAGACGCATGCAGGTCCATAAACTCCTGAAACAATTCCCCTTCCCCGCAGCGTGGCACTTTCCGCGCAGATTCGCTGAATATGGATTGCGGCGAGGGCCAGGACGGGCCTCTGTCTTTCTCCTCTCACTCATGTGGTGCCTCGGATAAACAGGTGACTTTTAACGCTCTTATTGCACCTGAAGTTATATAGAAAAGGCAGCTTATGCCGCCCTTATCTAATTTCCTATCCGCCTGTTTTTCAGTGTGATTCCTGAGCAATACCGTCCAGCCTAGCCGCCCCAGATGTAAACAGATGCAAACAGGAACAACCAGACCACATCCACAAAGTGCCAGTACCAGGCGGCAGCTTCAAAGCCAAAATGCCTGGCGGTAGAAAAATGACCAGCCAATGCACGGAACAAACACACAGTAAGGAAAATGGTGCCCACGATTACATGGAAGCCATGGAAACCGGTTGCCATGAAGAAGGTTGCGCCGTAAATGCTTTCGGAAAAACCAAAGGCTGCATGAGAATATTCATAGACCTGACAGGTGGTGAAGATCACACCCAGAACGACTGTCGCGATCAAACCCCACTTCAGGCCTTCACGATCCCCATGAACCAGCGCGTGATGGGCCCAGGTTACTGAAGTACCGGACAGAAGGAGGATCAGGGTGTTCAACAGTGGCAGGTGCCAGGGATCAAACGTTTCGATGCCTGCTGGAGGCCAAACACCGCCAGTGTGCTCGACGCGGCCAAACTGCGCGGCCTCACCTGCGAACAAAGACGCATCAAAAAAGGCCCAGAACCATGCTACGAAGAACATAACTTCGGACAAGATGAACAGCAGCATACCGTAGCGCAGGTGCAGAGATACAACCCGTGTATGATGCCCTTCATGAGATTCTTTAATCGTGTCACGCCACCACATAAACATGGTGTAAAGAACGATACCAATGCCGATTGCAAAGATGCCCCAACCATTCAGTGTAAACCCGACAGTTGTTTCACCAGCATCATTGCTCAGAAATGAGAAGCTTACGCCGCCCTCACTCATGCGCATGAACACAATCGCGCCAATTGCCATAACCAGCGCCCCAACAGACCCCAAAATTGGCCACGGGCTTGGCTCTATAATGTGATAATCGTGGTTTTTAACACCAGCCATATCTTTCTCCCCATTTCAAAAAAGGTCGCTTCTGCTAAAGGCAGATCCGTCTCGCAACCTAAAGCTTGTCAGTGGCCGCGTCGCTTGGAGAAGCCACTGCAGCTGTTTCTTCCTCGCCGTCTTTCAGCAATTCAAAGAACGTGTAGGACAAGGTAATTTCCCTGATGTGCTTCAGGTTCTCGTCCTTGTCCAGATCCGGATCGATGAAAAACACGACCGGCATATCGATTTTTTTTCCTGCCCTGAGCGGTTGCTCGGTAAAGCAGAAGCAGTCAAGTTTGTTGAAGTAACTCCCTGCCTCGAAGGGTACCACGTTAAAGGTGGACGTGCCTGTTGTACTCTGCGGTGCAAGGCTTTTTGCCTCGTACATGATCTCGGTAACCTGACCCAGCTTCACACGAACTTTCTTTTGTTTTGGCTTGAAGTCCCAATTGAGCCCCGGAGCGATGTTAGAGTCAAAGCTTACAATGATCTCCCGATCAAGGATTGTGCCGCTTGCCTCTTCTGCGCGCTGTGTAGTCCCGCCATAGCCAGTCACCTGACAGAAGAGCTGATAGAGTGGAACTGCGGCGAAGGACAAACCGACCATTCCAAAGAACACACCAACGCAAATCACAGCTACTGTTGCGTTGCCGCGATTTACTTTTGCCTGCTGTGTTGTCTCCGGCTTTTGATTAGTCATCTGCATCTCTTATAGTGGACGAGCCATAATGCCCGGGCCGAGCTTCACGATGGTGATCACATAAAATAAAGCAACGAGAACCCCAAGTGTGACGGCAATTGCCACTGAACGTCCGCGCCGGGTCTTTATTTGTTCTTCAGATAGAACTGCGTTTTGCTTGCTCATTTTCTTCTCTTTCCTGTTATGTGTCAGACCAGACTAACCATATTCTCAGCGAGCAACCCAGCAAAAATCAGCATGAGGTAGAACAGGGAGAACCTGAAGAGAGACATTGCTGTTTTCTTAGCTGCATCACCTTCGCGTACTCTCCAAACACGGATCCCGTAGCTCAGGAATACCAACCCAAGGATGGCAGAACCAACACCATAAAACACAGAGGCAAAGCCGAGGAAGTATGGTGACATGCCAACCGGCAGTAACAGCAGAGAATAAAGAACGATCTGATAACGGGTCGCCGTCTCACCTGCAACAACCGGCAACATTGGAACGCCTGCTTTCTGGTAGTCGTCACTTTTAACCAGCGCCAAAGCCCAGAAATGTGGAGGAGTCCACGTAAAGGTGATCATGAACAACGCGATGCTGACGAGAGTTACGTCACCCGTGACGGCTGCCCAACCGACCATTGGTGGCAGTGCGCCAGCGGCACCACCGATAACGATGTTCTGCGGTGTGCACCGCTTGAGCCACATTGTATAGATGACTACGTAAAAGAAAATGGTGAATGCCAACAGGCCAGCTGCGACCCAGTTTGCAACCAGACCGAGGGTCAGGACAGAGCCGAAGGATAGCACAATACCAAAGGAGAAAGCCTCCTGGCGGGTAATTTTTCCCGCCGGGATAGGGCGCATTTTGGTGCGGGACATGACCGCATCAATGTCAGCGTCCCACCACATATTCAAAGCACCGGATGCACCGCCCCCAACAGCAATGCAAAAAATAGAGATAAAACTAAGGACCGGATGCTGATTACCCGGCGCCATGACCAGACCGACAGCGGCTGTAAACACAACAAGAGACATCACCCGCGGCTTGAGCAACGCGATATAATCAGAAACTCTTCCACGACCACCGAGATCGGTTGCGTCCTCATGAAGTCCTTGTGTCTGTTCCAGCATTGTTATGCCTGTACCTTTGTATCGATAGTGAAACCTGTGCTGTTTTCAGCATTTCAGGCCTCTTTCCCGGAACATTGGAGCACTTCCGGGCTTGTGCTTTACCAGCAACCGGGCGCGCGTACACGCACCCGGCAATTTCGGTGCGGTTACCTGATCTTCGGAAGGATCTCGAACTGATGGACTGGAGGAGGTGAAGACAGGGTCCACTCCAGAGTGGTAGCGCCTTTGCCCCATGGGTTATCGCCGGCAACACGCTTTCTGAGGAAGGCGTCGACGACGCTCCACAGGAAGATGAGCACTGCAAAACCGGTGAGGTAGGAGCCGTAGGAGGAAACCATGTTCCAGCCAGCGTATGCATCCGGGTAGTCAACATAGCGACGTGGCATACCAGCAAGACCCAGGAAGTGCTGCGGGAAGAACACCAGGTTCACGCCAATGAACATAAGCGTAAAGTGCAAGTTGCCGAGGAATTCAGAATACATGTAACCGGAAATCTTAGGGAACCAGTAGTACCAGGCTGCAAAGATCGCGAACACAGCACCCAGAGACAGAACGTAGTGGAAGTGAGCCACAACGTAGTAGGTATCATGCAGTGCGCGGTCTAACCCTGCGTTTGCCAGCTGAACGCCGGTTACTCCACCAATGGTGAAGAGGAACACGAAGCCGATTGCCCAGATCATTGGCGTGCGGAACTCAATGGAACCGCCCCACATGGTCGCAATCCATGAGAAGATCTTAATGCCGGTCGGCACCGCAATCACCATAGTCGCGAACAGGAAGTACGCCTGCGTATCTGCGGACAGGCCAACCGTGAACATGTGGTGTGCCCACACAACAAAACCGACCACACCAATCGCAACCATAGCATAAGCCATGCCGATGTAACCGAACACTGGTTTGTACGAGAAAGTTGAGATGATGTGAGAGATGATGCCGAAACCTGGCAAGATCAGAATGTAAACTTCAGGGTGACCAAAGAACCAGAACAGATGCTGGAACAGGATCGGATCACCACCGCCAGCAGCCTCAAAGAAGGTAGTGCCAAAGTTACGGTCTGTCAGCAGCATGGTGATCGCGCCAGCCAGAACAGGTAAGGAGATCAGCAGCAGGAAGACTGTTACCAGCACGGACCATACAAACAGTGGCATCTTGTGCATGGTCATGCCAGGCGCACGCATGTTGAAGATGGTCGTGATGAAGTTGATGGCACCCAGAATGGAAGAAACACCGGCAACGTGAAGCGCCAGAATTGCAAAATCCACAGCAGGACCAGGCTGTCCGGAGGTGGACAGCGGAGGATACAAAGTCCAGCCACCGCCAACACCGTTTGCACCTGGAGGACCTGGCACGAATAATGACAGTATCAGCAGGATAAATGCCGGTGGCAGAAGCCAGAAGGAAATGTTGTTCATGCGTGGAAACGCCATGTCAGGCGCACCAATCATGATGGGAACGAAATAGTTCGCAAAGCCACCGATAAGCGCTGGCATGACCATGAAGAAAATCATGATCAGTGCGTGCGCTGTGGTGAACACGTTGAACAGATGTGCGTCGGAGAAGTATTGCATTCCCGGCTCTTGCAGTTCCATACGCATTGCGATGGACAGAAGACCGCCGACGATGCCAGCCATGATCGCGAAGATCAGGTAAAGGATACCGATATCCTTGTGGTTGGTGGAGTAGACCCACCGCACCCATCCGGTTGGATGGTCATGTGCATGCGTTTCAGACGCAGACATAATTGTGCTCCCTCGTAAAGTTCTTGCTCGCATGCGCAGCAGCTCTTGACGCGCGCATACCTGGCTCAATCAGTCGCCCCGATTAACGGGAGGCAACCTTCACGTCAGTGGCTGCGGCGACAGCAACCATTTTCTCATCAGCAATCAGTTTCGCGAGAAGTGTATTGGCTTCGTCAACGTCGGACTTCGCAGTTTCGGCCCAGGCCTGATACTGTTCTTTGCTCACAACCTGTACGGCGATTGGCATGAAAGCATGACGCGTTCCGCACAACTCAGAACACTGACCGTAAAACATGCCGGTGTTATCAGCGCGGAACCAGGTTTCGTTCAGACGGAAAGGCACTGCATCTATTTTGATACCGAAGGCGGGAATTGCAAAGGAGTGAATCACATCCCCAGCCGTCACCTGGACACGTACGGTTGTGTCGACCGGGACAACAATGTTGTAGTCGACAGCCAAAAGACGTGGCTCATCAGGCTTCATTGCTTCACGGGACTGGTCATAATTATCTTTTGCCAATTCGGAAGCATCTTCGAGCATATAAGCTTCGAATGAGACATCTTCCATTCCTTCATCCACGTACTCATACCCCCAATACCACTGGTAGCCAGTCGCCTTGATGGTCATCTCATACTCAGGAATATCAAGCTGCTTGAAGAGCAAACGGAAAGAGGGAACTGAGATCATCACCAGAATGAGAATTGGAACAACTGTCCAGACAACCTCGATCATGGTGTTGTGGGAAGTGCGGGATGGCCTCGGGTTCGCCTTCCTGCGAAATCTGAATATCACGAGGAGCAGCAGAAGAGCCACAAACACCGTAATTGCTGAGATAATGATCAGCGTGAAATCGTTAAACCAGCGAATATCGTCCATCACTGTCGTCGCCGCAGGCTGCATGCCCATCTGCCACGGCGTTGGCTGTGCTGCATTGGCTGCACCTGCCATAAAGCCCGTCAATCCTATTGCCACAGTTGCAGCAATGGTCGCCAGGTGATGCTTCAAGAGCTTCATCACGTCCTGCGCTCCCCGTCCCTGTTAATGCCGCCCAAACGGCAAACCTCTTCTTGTCCACACATGTGGGGTGCCCACCTTGTTCCGTCCGACCAGTCCTTACACCTGCGTGAATATCTGCGACATAATAACCCAACAAAGGCTTCTACGCGATTCCCCTAAGGTTATAGCGACTATAGGTCGCAGTTTGATTTGACTTGAATCAATGAGGCCGACAAAAAACATAAGAAATACGCAGATGCAATTGGATTTTGAATGATCTCCTGTGTTTTCACCTGGTTACTTTTCCTTGGATAGGAAATCACGGGCTTCTGTCCATGCATCCAAATCCACTCACTAAATCGCCACGTTATCCGCACAAAGGAACATTACCTAGCGTGAGTAATGTGAGTCAGATCCTGCCTTCCCCATCTGTTAAGTGGAAAGCCAATAATGCCAGTTTGCGCTTTGACGTCAGGAGCGGTATTCCAATGTTTTAGGGAACACCCCACGCTGGCTGGCGGGGGAGACAAGCACTGCACCGCCGGTGAACTGGAGGAAGGTTTTTGAAGCAGTTTTTACGCAGGCTGACTTTAACAGTTGCGATGACAGCGGCGGGCGCCGCCGGGTTTTCCGGAGCAGGCTATGCTCAACAAGCGCTCGGCGAACTTAAAGGAGAATTTGGGGATTGGCAGCAGCGCTGCGCCAAATCCCCGGGATCAAACGTTGAGCAGTGCGCTCTTATTCAAAGTGTGACAGATTCTGCACGTGATACTGTTGGCCTGACAGCGATTATTCTCAGGACGGCTGATCAGCAAGCGACCGTTTTGCGCATTCTTGCTCCACTTGGCGTTTTGCTGCCAATGCAGCTTGGCCTGAACGTAGATGGTAAAGATGTTGGGCGAATGCCGTTTATCCGCTGTCTGCCAGCACCGAGCGGATGCGTCTCTGAAGCAATGCTGGAAAAGGACCTGATCGACAAACTCACTAATGGTCAGACTGCAACCTTCATTATCTTTGAAACGCCCGAGGAAGGTATTGGTATTCCGATTTCCCTGACTGGTTTGAAAGAAGCAATCGTCGCCCTGCCTTAAGTTTGAATGTTTCTTTTTTAAGTATGACCTGAAAGCCGAGATGATAAAAATCCCCTCGGCTTTTATCTATTCAGGCACAGGGAGAGGTGCTCCCTAACTCTCCCTCATTTCACGATATGGCCAGATATCTGTTTCACTAAACCCGAGTGCAGAAAAATCCTTTTTACGAGCCTGCTGCTCCATCTCATTACCAAGAAAGAACTCATCGAGCTGAGGCGGCACGACCGATGTTCCACTCAACATGGCGTGCACTTGCCCACGATGGTGGACCTGATGCTGAAAGAGATGCAGAAGAAGCCTGTCTGTGCGCTCGCCCAAAGGCTTATCGCCTCTCAGTACATGTATCCTGGAAAGATCAGCGCGATCCATTCTGTCAATGAGAGCAATCAGTCTCTGATCTGAGTTCTTCTGAGCCTCAATGAGGGGCAGGAGTTCTTCAAAAGGGTATTCAGGATTAAACGCACTGATCCCGAGCGGTGCGCCCTCCAAAGCGCTGACATAGAACCAATCTACGGTGAGGATATGATTCAGTGTCATCAGGATTGAAGGGAAAAAGCCTGTTCGATGCGCGGTTAAATCGTTTTCAGAGAGCTTCTTGCAACTGGAAAGCAGTCTAAAATTCGCCCAAGCGTTGTTTTTGGCCTGTGCATGAAAATATTGAAATATTGTCATTTCCGCCTTCCAAATTGTGAGCAGGTTCAGTATTTTCAAAGAGAGCCTTGGCTTTCCTGAAAAGAAATAAGCGATGCAAAGGCGTTTTGCACCTAGAATCCGGCGGGCTGTTTTCTCTGGGAGCACATTCTGTTTGATTGCGGCTGCCTCAGCATTCTTATACTAACAGACCGGACTTTTGAAGGTGATCCGCACCCATAGCAGCAATGCATATCTGTATTGTGTTTGTTGTCACAACATTGATTATCATGATTGTGTCTGACGCCAGCTACATGCTGATCCTTTCCAGACCTGCATCCGGCGGAAATTTTGCCGGGTTCTTCACACTCATCGGTGTCAAAGCAGCAGAAGCCATTCAGGTGGTGCTGGTTTCCTTATGAGTTTCCTGGCCCTATTCGGGATCCTTATATTTTTGAGGCTGTGACAGTTCCGGGGCAGCCTATCTGATTTACCCCGGTCTTCGAGCAGGGAGAGTCGCACACCGCAGGATTGCTGACCCCAGCAGCAAGACTCTGGTTTTCTAACGGGTTTCACGATCAGCATTGCCGTTCCCAAAACTCTCATTTTTCTCGCAGCTCTTTTCCCTCATTTTCTCAATCACGTTCATCCCGTATGTGCTCAACTTGTCGTTCGTGGCACAATTTTCTTCGCTGATTACGACCTGTCCGGGTCTGCCGATTGTGTCTGGCGGCGGACTGGTTAAGCGGCGATGATTGACGGCACGGATTAATCGCAGTGCCTGGTGGGTGTTCCTGCAACTGGTAGTCTGCACCTCCTGCAAAATTCAGGCTCGACAGGGTTTCGGGAGCGCCCTGATTGTTGTCGCCTTCTTGCATTTCCCTTCAAATAACTGGGTGCGATGGTCTTCCCTCCTCCTTTATTGAATAGTAAGCCTTGAAAGTGCACGGATTGTTCGCCACAACAGAACAAATCCATTATCTCGGAGTTTTACCCATGAGCGAAAAACCGATTGATCTTCTCCAGACCTCAGGACTGGACGAGGAGACAGCGCGCCAGATTACTGCGGCAGCGCTGAAAAGCACCGACGATGGGGAACTTTATCTGGAATACAGCCAGAACGAAGGGCTAGTATTAGACAACGGGCGCCTGAAGTCCTCCACCTTCAGCACTGGTCAGGGATTTGGTCTGCGTGCTGTTGTGGGTGAAGCTTCTGGTTATGCCCATTCCGACGACATTTCTGAGGCTGCTTTGAAACGCGCTGCTGATGCAGTGGCTTCTGTTCAGAGCGGCCATTCCGGTACCTATGCAGCACCTCCAGCTCGCACCAATCAGAAGCTCTACACAGATGAAAACCCGATTGGCAGGCCGAGCTTTGCTGAAAAAGTGCAGCTGCTGCAGGAAATTGACGCCTATGCACGCGCAAAAGATCCGCGCGTTCAGCAGGTGACTGTTTCGCTGGCTGGCAGCTGGAAAGCAGTCGACATCCTGCGTGCTGACGGTCACCGTATTCGCGATGTACGTCCTCTTGTGCGCCTCAACGTTTCCATTGTGGCTGGTGATGGCGACAAGCAGGAGACTGGCTCTTTTGGCTCTGGTGGCCGCGAAGGGTTTGGTGAGTTTGTTGCTGAGACAAGCTGGATGCATGCGGTTGATGAAGCCCTGCGTCAGGCTCTGGTCAATCTGCAAGCGATCCCTGCTCCTGCAGGAACGTTTGACGTGGTGCTAGGTAATGGCTGGCCTGGTATTTTGCTGCACGAGGCCGTGGGACATGGCCTTGAAGGTGACTTCAACCGCAAAAAAACCTCTGCGTTTGCTGGGCTGATGGGCCAGCAGGTTGCAGCAAAGGGCGTGACCATTGTTGATGACGGCACGATCTCCAGGCGCCGCGGGTCTCTTTCTGTTGATGATGAAGGTACGCCTACTGGCCGGACAACACTTATCGAAGATGGTGTTCTGGTTGGTTACATGCAGGATCGTCAGAACGCACGCCTGATGGGTGTTGAGCCAACTGGCAATGGCCGTCGTGAATCGTTCTCACACCAGCCACTTCCGCGCATGACCAACACCATCATGGAGGCTGGCAATGATGACCCGCAGGAGATCATCGAGAGCCTTGAAGACGGCATTTATGCTGTTTCCTTCGGTGGTGGTCAGGTGGATATCACTTCTGGCAAGTTCGTGTTCTCCTGCACGGAAGCTTATCGTGTTCAAAGCGGCAAGATTGGCGCACCAGTAAAAGGTGCGATGTTGATTGGTAATGGTCCAGATGCGCTCAAACGCGTGTCCATGATCGGCAACGACATGAAGCTGGATCCGGGTATCGGAACCTGCGGAAAGGCCGGCCAAGGCGTGCCGGTTGGTGTTGGGCAACCGACCATGCGCATCAATGAAATGACGATTGGTGGCACGGCAACCTGATTGGTTCAGACAGATGCTATGAGTTTGAAAGGGGCAGAGATGCCCCTTTTTCTTTGTGGTGATGCTTCTAATCCCGCAAAGGGATTACAGGCACCTTGCCCGCACGGATGCGGTTGGTTCTCCAGTTCATCACGTGCCGAATACCGCTCTCATAAAGCACCTTCATCACTGGCGAAAACGCCTGCCTATGTTCGGTGTAGAAATCGTCTGGGCTCGTATATGTACCAAAGTCATTGTTGATGCCTGTTTTCTGGATGTAAGTGTCCTGCCTCGCGGTAGGGACACCCATTACTGAGTGCCCCCCGCACAGATCCGGACAAGCGGAACTACCGCATCCGGCTCCTA